>CAIYOY010000088.1 GCA_903927905.1 uncultured Verrucomicrobiales bacterium
AAGGCGCACCAATCGCAGCCGCGCGAGGCTGCGACCAATGCGTCCATGGAACCGATCCAGCCGCCACCGCCCGTCAATCCTCAGGTCCTGCTTGCTTTGGGCATTTTTTTGCTGCTGATTTTGGGCACTGCGGGCTGGTTCCTCGGCCAATGGTGGCAAAGCCAAAAGAGTGCCGCCGCCCCCGTGACCGGCCTGCCGCTTAAACTGGCGGCCCATCACGAAGCTCCCCCGGTGGAAACCGTCCCTGCTCCGGATGACTCGATGCAACCACCGGCTTCGGAACCGCTCCTTCCGCCACCGGTTGAAGCCGTCGCTCCGCCGCCGCCGCCGGTCGAAACCAATCCAGCAGTCCAAGTCCCCGCTCTAGCAGTCACCAACAAACCAGCCAAGTCGGCCAAAAAACGAGTTATTGATCCGCCGCCCAAACCCGTGGCCCCGCTTGTGCCTGAGATAACCACCCTGCCACCCTCAAAAAAACCGGAACTCAATGCCTTGGCCAAGCCCGAGCCGATGCCGGAATTGAGAGTCACCTACACGTACCCCAGCAAGAACCAAGCTAACGCCACCGCGAACATCAACGGCCACCTCAATCTCCACACCAACGACATCGTGGATGGCGTTCGGATCCTGAAAATCGAAAGCCTCAAAGTCATTGTGCTTTGGAAGGGCCAGACCAACGTGGTCGAACAGTAAACCATAAACCGGCCCATTAGATTTTCCCCCTTTCTTTTTTGACCGGATTGAGCGACAGTGTGTCACTGAATGAAAGGTTGTTTATCACTCGCTGTTTTGCTGGGTTTGGGCCTGGGATTTAAGGCCGCCGCTGTCGCTCCCATCATTAAAACGCAGCCGGCAAGCATTATTGTCTCCGCCGCAGCCACGGCCCGGTTCAGCGTCCAATCCACCAACACGGCGCCGCTGACTTATCAATGGCAGTTCAAGGGCACGAATATGGCGGGTTCGACAAATTCGACTTTGGTTCTGGATAATGTGCTGACCAATCAGGCCGGCTCTTATACGTTGTCGGTCAGTTCAACCAATGGCACAGTCAAGAGCAGCGTGGCGACGTTGACGGTCCGGCCCGGGACGCTGATCAAGTTGCATGTGACCGGTATTCCGGGTGACTTGACCAATGGAGACATGGTGGTGCAGTTGTTCGATTATGACAAACCTGCCACGGTGCAGAATTTTATTCACTACATCGTGAGCGGCTGCTTTAATAATTTATTTATCGACCGGATGATTCCAGGTTTTGTGCTGCAATCGGGCGATTTTGACACGGCAGACAGGACGAACACTCAATCGTTTTTTAATCTTTCGTCGGACCAGCCAACCGAGGCCCTGCTGGATATTTTCGCGTCCTACACTTCGCTGCGAACCCGAGTAGATTCCCATGGGACGGTGGAATATGCCTTTCCCTTCCAGATAGACAATGAATTCGGGCGGGGGGCACGCGTGAATAATTCTTACGGGACATTGGCGATGGGCCAGGTCGGGGGCGACCCGGATTCGGCGGCCAACGGGTGGTATATCAATTTGACCAACAATGTCAGCCTGGATTCGGAAAACGGGCAGACGAACGTCGGATACACGGTTTTCGGCCGGGTGGTCAGCGGGAGCAATGTGTTGGAATATTTCAACGGGTTGCGCAAGCCAGACGGCGGCATTTTTGACATTTCCCTCGCAACCACGAACATCTCATCGCTGACCGACTTGCCGGTGCGCTATAACAGCACCAATTTGCCGAGCGACGCCGATTTGTATTTTATTGATTTCACAAACTTGACTCCGCTGACCATTGATAATACCCCGCCGGGACCGATCCGGGTCATCTCCCCCGCGCCCGGTGCGAGGGTGCACGGGACATTGACTGAACCCAGAACGGTCACTTTTACCGGCACGGCCACGGATAACATCGGCCTGGCCCGGGTTGTTTTGGACATCACTTCAATCAACGGGGGAATTGATTTGTTGGGTGGGACTTCGGGCACGACTAACTGGAGTCTGACCTTTCCGGGTGTGCAAGTGGGGCTGAACCGTGTCATCGTGACGGCCCAGGACGGCAACGGCTATCAAACCCATTATACCAATTATTTTGTGGTCACCACGCCCTTGACCGTGCGAACCAATGGGAACGGGACGACCACCGCTGGCCTGGACGGAAAATTTCTGGAGGCTGGCCTGGTTTACAGCATCACCGCCACGCCGAAACCGGGTAACATTTTTTCGAATTGGACGTTTGGCAATCAAAGCATTCTCACGCCGACGTTCAATTTCCGCATGTCTGAAGGAACGACCATGACGGCAAATTTCATGACCAACAATCTGGCGGGCGGCCTTTCGTTCTTTTACCCGGCGGCCAATGCCAAGCTCAGCAACACGGATTTCACTTTGTCGGGAAAAATAAAAACGGGTGTGACGCTGACGAACGTGTTGTGCCAGTTTTATGATTCGAACGGCAAGGTGACGACCAATGGGCTGGCGGCCATCAGCGCAACGAATTGGACGTTGAGCACTCACTTGGAACCCGGCTCTTATACAGTCATGGCCGTGGCCGCCGATGTGAACGGAAAGACGACTTTGATTTCGGAATCGTTCACCATTTTAACCCCGCTGCACGTGATCAAGGTGGGCAATGGAACGCTGACTCCGAATCGAGATGGTCAATATGTGCAAGTGGGGACGGCTTATTCGATCACGGCCACGCCTTCGAACCAATGGTTGTTTGCGACCTGGTCGGACGGAGTGAATAGTTCGACCAATCCGGTGGTCGGTTTCTACATGACCACCGGCTACACTTTGACCGCGACGTTTGTGACCAATTATTATCCGAACCTTTTGGGCACTTACAACGGGTTGTTTTACAACACCAATACGGCGGCGGCGGCGAGTTCCGGTGCTTTTTCGATCACGCTCACCCCGGCGGCCTCGGGCGCTTTCAGCGGCAAGTTGATGTCGCTGGGCAAGACCTTCACCTTCAATGGAAAATTTGATTATACCGGCAACACCCGGGTGACGGTGGCCCGGGCGGGAACCGATGCGGTCACCCTTTTCTTGACTCTCGATCTGACGAATGGAACCGGGACGGTAACCGGCCTGGCCAGCAATGCGAATTGGACGGCTAATCTTCTCGGCTATCGGGCGGTGACGAAATTAGGCACGAATACGGTTCCCGCCGCAGGTAATTTTGTGCTGAAAATTCCCGCCAGTCCGGCGGCGACCAACAGTCCGGGCGGGGACAGTTATGCGACTTTCACCACCAGCGCCGCCGGAGCGCTGACGCTCACCGGCAAGCTGGCGGATAATCTTTCCACTGCGGTGATCTCAGAATCCACCGGGGTTTCGACCAATGGCCTCTGGCCGTTCTTCGCTTCGGCGGCCAATGGCACAGAGGTTGTTTTTGGCTGGCAAACGTTCAGCTCGCCGAATAATTGCAGCGGGCCGTTGCAATGGATCAAAGGGGCGACGGTGGCGACCACTTATTATCCGGCCGGTTTTTCGATCAGCAATAATGCGGCCGGGGAACAACTGGTTCAATCCCTGCCCGGCAGTTATCAAATCACCTTCAGCGGTGGAACCTTGACCGCGCCGGTGACAGATTCGATCACGATGAATGCAGCCCATCAGTTTGTCGTGGCCGGCACTCCAGCGGACAAGTTAAGCATCACACTGACGCCGGCGACCGGGGCGTTCACCGGGCATTTTATTAATCCAACGACCCAGGCGGCGTTGAATTTTCAGGGAGCGTTCACCTTCTCTGATCTTGCAGGTTTCGGTTGTGTTCTGGATCTGAATCATCAAACCGGCTTGGTGGTGATCAGGGGTTTGAAATGACCACGCTGTTGATCGCAACGCGCAACGCGCATAAGGTCGGGGAGATCCGGCAAATTTTGTCTGATGGTTTTCGTTTTCTCACGCTGAATGATTTCCCCGGCGCGCCCGCCGTGGTGGAGGATGTGGAAACATTTGCAGGCAATGCGGAGAAGAAAGCCCGCACGCTGGCGCGATGGCTGCACGGCAAAGAATTCCCCTCCCCTTTTTACGTGCTGGCCGACGATTCCGGATTGGAAGTGGATGCGCTGAACGGCGCGCCTGGGATTTATTCCGCCCGGTTCGCGGCAATGGACAGCGGCAAGGATGGTAATTCCAGCGATGCGGAAAATAATGCGAAACTGCTGAAGTTGTTACGGGACCTTCCGCTGGAAAAGAGAACGGCACGATTTCGGTGTGTCCTCGCTTTGACTTCGCTGGATAAAAGTTCAGAGCCAACAAAATTTGCGGAGGGTGTTTGTGAAGGAACCATCGCCTTCACCCCCTCGGGCCGGGGCGGTTTTGGGTATGATCCTCTGTTTGTGCCTAATGGGTATAAACAGTCCTTCAGTGAACTGGGCGAAGAGGCGAAAAATAAAATCAGCCACCGCAGCCAGGCGCTGGCCCAGTTGGCCGGATTGCTTGCCAAGGGGCAGTGAATTGAATTCGGGCAAAGACGTGCTTTACAGCGGCCCCGAATTAACCGACTCTAGCCAAGTGAAAAAGTTTCTATTCCTGATTCTCGCGGTGGCAATTTTGACCGGCTTATCTCAAGCCACCACCGTTTCCGCCGCCCAGGCCAAGACCCCCACTCCCGCCAAATATCAACCGCCCGGGGAGGAGATCTGCAAGGCCGTTTCCACCATCACCGGGGTGGCCATTTCGCCGCTGCTCGGAGTCGCCAGCGTCGGAGCCTGGCAATATTATCACGCCGAACCGGACAAACGCGACAAGCTCCCGTGGTTTGCGCAACCCGCTTTTTTCATCCCCGCCTTTATCATGCTGGCGATCTGTTTTGTCAAAGACACGGCCGGAACCGCTTTGCCGACGGCTTTGAAAAAACCGTTCGATGCGATTGAGGCGGTCGAGCATAAAATCAGCGGTCTCGTGGCCACGGGCGCGTTCGTGCCGATCATCGCGTCGGTGTTTCATTCGTTGAATACGACACAGACCGCCGGAATGGTCGGGCACACGGGGTTTTTGGCGATGATGGATTTTTCGTGGCTGGGGAATGCAATCATGGTTCCAATTTGCATGGCGGCGTTCTTTATTGTTTGCCTGGCGTCCAACGCCATCAATATCCTGATCCTGCTCAGTCCGTTCACCACGGTGGACGCCGCCTTGAAATCATTCCGGCTCTTTATTCTCTCGACCGTGACCATTTCCGCTTTTGCCAATCCATGGTATGGCGCGGCGTGGGCTTTGATCTTGATCGTCATTTCTTATTTCATTGCTGGCTGGTCGTTCCGGCTGTCTTCGTTCGGTGTGGTTTTTCTTTGGGACTTTTTCACCAGCCGCCGCAGCCGTTTTACGCCGGGACCGAATGGCAACCGGATGTTTCTCAGTCGCAAAATCAACAAAGTTCCCACCCGCACCTACGGCACGTTGCTCCGCGATGCGCAGGGCGGGTTGCTGTTTAAATATCGTCCGTGGCTGGTGTTGCCGGAGCGCAGCATGGTGCTGCCAGCGGGACAATACGTGGTGGGCAAAGGGTTGTTTTATTCCGAGATCATGAAGGTCGAAGGCGACGATGCGCAGGCGGCGATTCTTCTTCCGCCCCGCTATCGGTCGCACGAGGAAGAATTGGTTTCGATCTATGGTTTAGCCGGGGTGCGGGATATTGGTTTGCGGGCGGCGTTCAAGTGGTTGAAGGAATGGCTTGGGTTTAAATCCAGTCCGCAAACGGGTTAAGGTTTGGAGCGCGCTTTTATTAATCATTGAAACTCGCGCGGGAATTCCCTAGCGTGCAGGCTGCATCCGGCGGTTCGCCCTGGAATAAAGCCGACCGGAATGCTGCAAAATTATGAAAAAACAATTTTTCGCAAACCATTGGTGCAGTCTTTTACTCCTCTCCTCAACCATCGTCTTCAGCGGCTGTGATAAACCTTCGGCACCATCCGGCGGCTCTGCTGCGGGTGGCGCCAGCGCTGACCCGATCAAGGTCGGTGAGTTCGCCTCGCTGACGGGCAAGGAAGCCACTTTTGGCCAGTCTTCGCATGAAGGCACGCAGCAGGCCATTGATGAACTCAATGCGGCCGGTGGTGTGTTGGGGCGCAAATTTGAGTTGATCGTGGAAGATGATCTTTCCAAAGCCGGCGAACCGGCCACCATCGTCAATAAGCTCATCGCGCGGGATAATGTCGTGGCCGTCCTCGGCGAAGTCGCTTCTTCTCGTTCGATGGAAGCCGCGCCGATCTGTCAGCAAAACAAAATTCCCATGATCTCGCCTTCGTCCACCAATCCGAAGGTGACGGAGACCGGTGATTTTATTTTCCGAGTTTGTTTCATTGATCCGTTCCAGGGAACGGTCATGGCTAATTTTGCCACGAAAACTTTGAAAGCGAAAAACGTCGCTGTTTTCACCGATGTGAAAAGTGATTACAGCAAAGGCTTGGCCAAATATTTCAAGGAAGGTTTCACTGCGGCTGGCGGCAAAATCGCCACGGAACTTGATTTCAACGGCGGCGACAAGGATTTCAAAGCGCAACTCACGGCGATCAAATCCTCCAACCCGGATGGAATTTTCGTGCCGGGATATTATACGGATGTCGCGCTCATCTGCATTCAGGCAAAGCAGCTTGGTTTGAGCGTTCCGATTTTTGGCGGTGATGGTTGGGAATCGGATCAACTGGTGAAGATCGGCCAAGACGCGGTCGAAGGCACCTATTTCTCCACGCATTACGCGCCGGATGTGGCCACGCAGAAGAGTAAAGATTTCGTGGCGGCTTATCAGAAAAAATGGAACGGAAAAAGCCCCGATGCGATGGCTGCCCTGGGCTATGACTCCGCAATGATTCTCGCTCAAGCGATGAAAACGGCCAATTCAACCGACGGCCAAAAAGTCCGCGACGCCCTCGCCGCAACGAAGAATTTTGAAGGTGTCACCGGCAACACGACGATCAATGAAAAACGCGATGCGACCAAATCTGCTGTGATTCTCCAAGTCAAAGACGGAAAATTTCATTACGTGGAGACCGTTAATCCTTAAGCCGTGGAATGGTTTGTTCAACAGTTGATTAACGGATTGGCGCTTGGTTCCATCTATGCGTTGATCGCTTTGGGCTACACGATGGTCTATGGGATTCTGCGCTTCATCAATTTTGCCCATAGTGATGTGCTGATGCTTGGGGCGTTCGCGGCATATTTTGTGGCCCCGCCGGTCACGCATCTTTTTCCCCCGCAATCTTATGCCGGAGCGCTGGCCGTTTTGCTTTTATCGGCGGTCATTTGCGCCATCATCGGGATGCTGATTGAATTTCTCGCCTACCGTCCGTTGCGCCGCCGACCCCGCTTGACAGTTCTTATTACGGCGATTGGGGTCTCTTTGTTTATTGAATACACCTGTCAGCATGAAAAAGTTTTTGGCGCGCAACTGAAACCGTTCCCGAAACTTTTGGCGGAGCAAAATTTTCATCCGGCCGGGCTTTCCATCAATGGCAACGACGTGGTGGTCGTGGTGGTCACCGCCCTGTTGCTCGCCGGACTTTGGTATCTGGTGCAAAAGACCAGGATGGGCCTGGCCATGCGTGCGGTTTCGTTCAATGAAAAAGCGGCGGCGCTCATGGGCGTGAATATCAACCGCGTCATCAGTTTTACGTTCGGCCTTGGTTCCGCGCTGGCGGCGGTCGCGGGCGTTTTTTACGCGATGCGCGCACAGGGCATCGAACCGCTCATGGGCATCAAGCCAGGGTTGTATGCTTTTATTGCGGCGGTGCTGGGCGGGATCGGGAATCTGCCCGGGGCGGCGCTCGGCGGACTGGCGCTGGGGTTGATTGAAACGTTTGCCGGTGGCATCCCTGCCCTTTCCAATTATCGCGATGGCATCGCGTTCGCCATCTTGATTTTTATCCTGCTTTTCAAACCGTCGGGCTTGCTCGGCAAAACCCAGGTGGAAAAAGTATGATCCGCCACGGCTCCAGAAGATGGTTGATCGCAGCGCTGGTCGCAGCGTTTGCAGTTTCGTGGTTTTCCACCCGGTTCAATCAATATTACCTCGGCATCGCGATTGACGTCGGGATCAACATCATTCTCGCGGTCAGTCTCAATCTGATCAATGGCCATACCGGACAATTCAGTCTGGGCCACGCAGGCTTCATGGCGGTCGGTGGATTTACGGCGGCGAAATTGACTCTCCTGTATGGCGAATCCTTGTATCCGTTCAGCCTGATCGTAGGCGGAATCATGGCGGCGCTGGCTGGACTGTTGGTTGGAATTCCCTCGCTTCGTTGCAAAGGGGATTATCTGGCGATCGTCACCCTCGGGTTCGGTGAAATCATCCGGGTCATTTTCCAAAATTCCCAGTTCTTTGGCGCAGCCACTGGATTGACTGGCATTGCCAAACTCACCACCTTTTTCTGGGCGTGGGGCATTGCGGCGGTGACGATCTATGTCATCGCGGGGTTGGTCAATTCCACTTATGGACGCGGCTTCCTCTGCGTCCACGACGACGAAGTCGCCGCGAGTGCGATGGGAATCAACCCTCTTCGCTACAAAGTCACTGCGTTTGTCATCGGCGCATTCTTCGCCGGAATTGCGGGTGCGCTTTACGCCCATCATAAACGCGTTTTGCAACCGGACGGATTCAATTTCATCAAGTCCATTGATATTGTGGTGATGGTCATCCTCGGCGGCATGGGCCGGACCGCTGGTGTCGTGGTTGCCGCCATTATTCTCACTCTCCTGCCGGAAGTGTTGCGCAGTTTCGCCAGTTATCGCATGATCATTTATTCCCTGCTGATCATCGGCCTGATGATGGGCCGGCCGCAGGGGCTTTTTGTGTGGCCGATCTTCAAAAAGAACGCCAAGAACTGACGCCATGACTTCGCCCGCCTCCTCCAGTTCACTTCTGCAAATGGCGAATTGCACCATTCGCTTCGGCGGACTGACGGCGGTATCGGAATTGAATCTCAGTATCGGACAACGCGAACTGGTCGGCTTGATCGGCCCCAACGGCGCGGGCAAAACGACGGTCTTCAATCTCATCACCGGCGTCTATCAACCGACTTCGGGCCAGATCAATTTTGAAGATAAATCCACTGCGCGACTGAATCCGCATCAACTCACTCGCCGGGGCATTGCGCGCACGTTTCAAAATATCCGGCTCTTTGCGTCACTTTCTGTGTTTGACAATGTCCGCGCCGCCACGCAACTGCATCGCGCTCACGGCATCCGTGACGCACTTTGGCGCGGACGCAGTTTTCACGACTCCGAAAAAACGGTGGAAACCGAAGTCATGGAATTGCTCGAAGTTTTTCAACTCGGAAAACATCGCGATAAACTCGCCGTCTCCCTGCCATACGGTGACCAGCGCCGTCTCGAAATCGTCCGCGCCCTCGCGACGCGTCCAAAATTATTACTGCTCGACGAACCCGCCGCCGGCATGAACCCGACGGAAAAAGTTGAGTTGATGAAACTCATCCAGTTCATTGAAGAAAAATATCAGATCTCAGTCCTGCTCGTGGAACATGACATGCAAGTGGTCATGGGGATTTGTCGGCGGATTATCGTTTTGGATTACGGGGTAAAAATTGCGGAGGGCAACCCGGAGGAAGTTCGCAAGAATCCGAAGGTGATTGAGGCGTATCTTGGGGAGGAACCCGTATGATGTTAGAGATAAAAAATCTTAACGTCAGTTACGGCGCGATCGGTGCGCTGCATGGAATTTCTTTGCAGGTGGAACAAGGGGCCATCGTCACATTGATCGGAGCCAATGGCGCAGGTAAGAGTACCACGCTTCGCGCGATTTCTGGGCTGGCCCGCGCCAAGGGGCAAATTCTATATCAGGGCAAGGACATCACGAATCTACCGCCGCACAAGATCGTCGCCGCCGGACTTTCGCACGTGCCGGAAGGTCGCATGGTTTTTGCCAATCTTACGGTCATGGAAAATTTGCAGATGGGCGCGTACCTGCAACGGGATAAATCTGTCATCCGCACCACGGAGGAATTTATTTTCAGCGTGTTCCCGCGTTTGGCCGAGCGACGCAAACAGCTTTCCGGCACGCTCTCTGGTGGCGAACAGCAGATGCTGGCCATTGGGCGAGCATTGATGGGGCAACCGAAATTTCTCATGCTCGATGAACCTTCGCTCGGCATCGCGCCGCTATTGGTCAAAACGATTTTTGAAAAGATCGTGGAGATCAATAAGACGCAAGGGATCACGATTTTGCTCGTAGAACAGAATGCGAATCTCGCTCTGGAAGTTGCCAGCTACGGTTATGTTTTGGAAACTGGTCAGATTATTTTGGAAGATAAATCCGACGCTTTACGCGCCAATCCGAAGGTGAAGGCTGCGTATTTGGGTGGGATGTAATTTCTCATCTTGTAGGAGACGAGGCAACGAGGCTCTAATATTTTTCAAACCAGTTTAACCGCAAAGAACGCAGAGAGCGCAGAGAAATTCGGATAGGGAATCAGGGCCGCAAAAAGGCGCAAAAAACGCAAAAGGGAAATCAGAAATTGTATTCTTTGTGTTCTCTGCGTTCTTTGCGGTTAAAAATTATCTCGGCCTTACTAAAATTTCCTCCACCACCGCGCGCGCCGGGAGATTCAAGGCCAGTAAAACACATTGGGCCACGTCTTCCGGTTGCATCATTTTTGCTCGTGCTTCCGGCGTGGGAACTACTGGACGTTTTTTTAGGAGCGGGGTGTCAATGTCTCCGGGGAAAATCGCGCACGCCCGGATGCCATTGACGCGTTCCTCGGCGTTGATCGCCTGGGTCAGACCGGCCTGGCCGAATTTGGAAATGACATAGGCGACTCCGGCTTTGCCGCTAGCTTGTTTGGCGGCTTCGGAAACGATGTTCACGATGGTGCCGGTTTTTCTGCTGCGCATCGCTGGAAGAAAAGCCTGCGCGCACAAATAGGCACCGGTCAGATTGGTATCCACCATGTCCCAATAATCTCCATCGCTCACTTCGGCCAGGCTGCGTTTTGGGGCGTTGGTTCCTGCGGCATAGACCAGCGCTGAAACGAAGCCGAATTTTGCCACTGCTTTTTTGGCCATCTGTTTTATCGCGCTGGCTTTTCGTAAATCACAGGGGCAAACCAAAACATCCGCCGCTTTGGCTCCGGTCAGTTTTGCTGTCTCAGTCAGGACACTCGCACGTCGTCCCACCAAAACAATTCGCCAGCCTTGACGAGCCAAGGCGATGGCCGTGGCCCGCCCTACTCCGCTGCCGGCACCGGTGATGACTGCACATTGTTTCGTTGAATTATTTGATTCGTTTTTCATTGGTCACTTGCGTTTTTTAGGAGCGCGGCATTCATGCCGCTTCGATGTGATACCTGTAAAAACTTCATATACCACTTGGTTATTCACCCTGAAGCGGGATAAATCCCGCGCTCCCATTTCAGCCGTCCGTCCGTTCAACTTTCACCCATTTCTCTTTTTCCATGGATTCCAACATTGCTTCCATCACGGCTTGCACTTGCAATCCTTCGCCAAAGCCGGGAACGCAATCGCGCTGTTCTAAAATCGCCTGGATAAATTCCACGTCCTGGTCGTAGCGGAAAACCACCAGTGGATCGCCAGCTTTCGGATCACGTTTGGAACCGGGCCAGACCAGGAATTCGTTTGGCACGGCCACGGTTTCCAATCCGGCGCGACCACGTTTGCCGATTTGCAATTCCAGCGGCCTTTCCAATTGATAAACCAGCGTTCCTTCGCTGCCGTTGACTTCGCAATAATCCTGGCTCTTGCCGCCTTCGCCGCGACCAGTGGCTACTTTGCTACTTTCCAAAACACCCGACGCGCCGTTTTCAAAATCACCCAACATGCCGATCCAATCTTCCAAATCCGAAACCTTGCCATCACGCTGATCGTGGAAACGTCGCTGACTGGCGATGACCCGGGAAAATTGGCCGACCAATAAATGGGCGTAATCAATCCGGTGCGAAAGCATGTCGCCGAGTTCACCCGTGGCCGCGAGCTTCTTGACCTGTCGCCAGCCCAATCCGCGCGTGCCCCAATCCTGCAACCGGCAACTGCGAAAATGATACGGCTGCCCGATGTCGCCGGTCTTCACCAAATGCGCCATGTACCGCATCGCCGGGACAAACCGATAGGTGAACGCCGTCATGTGCCGCACCTTCGCCTTGCGGGCCGCGTCATACATCATGCGCGCCTCGGTCACATCCATCGCAATCGGTTTTTCACAGAGGACATGTTTGCCAGCGGCGATCGCCGCCAGGGCAATCGGCGCGTGAGTAAAATTCGGGGTGGCAATAATCACTGCGGTCACCTCATCCCGCGTCACCACTTCCTTGAAATCCGTCGAAGCAATGTTGCACCCCACCTGCTGCCGCGCCCGTTCCAACACCGCCGGATCACTATCACAAACCGCCACCACCTTCGCCTCCGGGCAAAGTCCCAATCCCGGCAAATGATTCGCCAGTGCAATCCCTCCACAACCGACGATGGCGACATTTGCTTTTGGCATATATAAAAGTGTTTAAACCTACCTCCAACTAAGAATCATGACACTAATCAATATCAGACCTAGAAGTATCCAAACATGAATCCAAGGAATCCCATTTTTACCTATGGATTTCGGCATCAACCAATAAATATCGGAATCCGAACGTTTTGAGGACGACAACAAAAATCGGGCCACAAGCAAAATTAAAAGAGCAACAACCAACAACTTGCCTCGATTATGTGTCTTATCAGTTGAGCACCGTATCACTATTGCCGAAAGTGGAATCCAAGACCAAACCTGATAAAACGCTTTGGCCGAAAATACTGGGGATGACACTGGTTCAGGTTTTAGCGGTGGCGCAGCGCACCGCCAGCAAGAGTTAAATTGATCGTCAATTTGTTCTCCGCATTTTGGGCAAGTCCACATAACACGCCGGGTTTCAATTACACATCCAACTTCGTCCACTATGCATTCCCCGACCAATTAATTTGCACCCGAGGCAGAAACGATTTTGGGGTCTTTCGCAAATTTTCTGATTTCCTTTTCACACGCCTCTTTGGTGGGAAAATTTAACGCTGATTTGGCCAGACGATATTCGTTGCCGTCAGCCGAAAGCATGAGCCATCGGAACCCTGAACCGTTTTCCGATTGAATCTCAAATTTGATCGGCCCCTTCCACGCCTGTCCAGTGGGCGGAAGCTCTTTTACTGGCGCACTCCGCCGACCAATCAAGGCATAATCTTCATAATCGTCAGCCATATCTTATCCCTACTCCTTATCGGCCCCGGAAGCAAGCGTCTTCAGACATTCGGAACGCACGGCAAAAAGGTCGTTCAGACCGCTTTTATCCAGCAGATTTTCTGCTCCGAAAAGCTTGTCATATCCGTTACGCGAATCAACGGTCGCCTCCCACCAAACAAACGAACTGTCCAACTTGGTGGCAATGTCCCCAAACCAGGCAAAAAATGCCCGGGACACGCCGGAAAATTCCAGGCCGGGAACAAAACTCAGAGGGTGTTTGGCCAGATACTCCAAATAAAGATTGCCGAACGAGGTGCGGCGCAAATAAGCGAAGGCCGCAGGTTTCCCCGGTTCCCACCAAGACGCCTCCAGTACAAAGAGCAGCGCTATTTCTGGAGGAGGATCTTTTGCCGCGATCAAAGTCAAAGCGGCTTCCACCGATTCCACCGCCGAGTTTTCCCTTTGATATCGTCCCCACCGGCTTAAAGCTTCTTCGGCGTAGCTTACCGCATCGCGAAGTCCTTGAGGACTGGAAGCGGCATTATGCCTGGTCCATTGCTCCAACTCAAAGCGATCATGAAGCCCGGCGAATCGCGCGATTACAGGAAACTTTTCTTGGCTTCCATTTCCAGCTTTCAGGTAAAGTTTCATCCCCTGTTTCCGTTAACAATCCAACTTCGTCCACTTCGCATTCCCCTTCGACGATTTCACCACGGCTTCGATGAACGCCATTCCACGGACGCCATCCTCAATCTTTGGATAATCCAAAGCGAAATCTCCAGCTTTCAGTTTACGCCCGTCTTCCACGGCGCGGATGTGGTTGATGAAGGCTTTGTAGATGTTGGCGAAACCTTCGAGGTAACCTTCCGGATGCGCGGGCGGGGTGCGACCAGCAGCTTTGGCCACGTCGCTGAGATAACCGTTGGCGGCGCGATAGATTTGCATCGGATCGTTCGGCCATTTCAACAACATGGAATTCGGTTCTTTTTGATGCCATTCGAGGCTGCCCTTTTCGCCATAGACGCGTATGTTCAGATTGTTCTCTTCGCCGATGCAGATCTGCGAGGCGTGCAGGACGCCTTTCGCGCCGTTGTTGAAGCGGAGCAGGACGTTGATGTCGTCGTCGAGCTTGCGGCCCTTGACGAAGGTGGTGGCGTCGGCGGCGAGTTCTTTGATCTGCAAACCGGTGATGTATTCCGCGAGATTTTCCGCGTGCGTGCCGATGTCGCCGACACAGCCGCCCGCACCGCTTTTCTTCGGGTCGGTGCGCCAGAAGGCTTGTTTTTGGCCGTTGATTTCGAGACGGGTGGCGAGCCAGCCTTGCGGATATTCCACGACGACTTTGCGGATCTTTCCGAGCTTGCCGGTGGCGACCATGTTGCGAGCTTCTTTGACCAGCGGGTAGCCGGTGTAATTATGAGTGAGTCCGTAGAGCAGGCCGGTTTTCTTGACGAGTTTGGCGAGGGCTTTGGCCTGGGCGAGATCGAAGGTCGCGGGTTTGTCGCTGAGAACGTGGAAGCCGTATTCGAGCGCCATCTTCGCGGGCGGGAAGTGCATGTGGTTCGGCGTGACGATGGCGATGAAATCCATCCGTTCGCCAGCGGGCAATTGCGCCTCGGCCTTGATCATTTCTTCGAACGTGCCGTAGCAGCGTCCGGGCGGTAGATGCAGGTCCGCGCCGCTGGCTTTGCTGCGCTCGGGGTCGCTGGAGAACGCGCCGCAGACGAGTTCAATCTGTTGATCCATGGCCGCAGCAATGCGATGCACCGCGCCGATGAAAGCTCCACGACCGCCGCCGACCATGCCGTAACGAATTTTTCTGCTCATAAAGATGTTCTTAAAGTAAGGGTTGAATTGCGATTGATTCAGCTTTTATAGTAAGGGCTGATTTTCAAGTCAATGGGCGAAAAATAAGATCTTAATCTAATTTGAAACAAATAAAGATAAAAATGAGCGCTGCGCGGAGAGAGTTCGTCCTCACCCCAACCCTCTCCTCCGAGGAGAGGGAGAACCATACGCCGCCACAAACACAATCTGTCTGTCTCTTTAATCCGACCAAAAATATTAAATCGGGACACAATCGAAATTAAACATGTCTTATACTGCTGCTCAAATCGCGAAGGAACTCCAGGGCGAAGTCCTGGGGGATGGCTCCATTTCTCTCACCGGCTTTGCCCCCGCCACCGTGGCCAAGGCGGGCGACCTGACCTTCGCCGAGAATGAAACATTTTTCCATAAGGCCGAGGAAACGGCGGCGGCGGCGATCTTGATTGATGGCGCGTTTACTTCGACGAAGAAAACGCTCATCCGCGTGCCGAATGCGCGCATCGCTTTTGCCAAGGTGTTGCCGTTCTTTTTTCCAGAACCCGTTTTTGCGGCCGGGGTGCATCCGACGGCAATCGTGGCCAAGTCGGCGAAGGTGGATGCCACAGCGCATATCGGACCGTATTGCGTGATCGGCGAACAGGTGCAGATCGGCGCAAACGTAGTTTTGCAGGGGCATGATAATATCGGGGACAAGACAAGCATCGGCGATGGTTCGCATTTGTTTCCGAATGTGACCACTTATCCCCTCACCCAAATCGGTCAGCGGGTCCGCATTCATGCCGGCACGGTCATCGGCTCGGATGGTTTCGGATATGTATTTGACACAGGGGTTCACCGCAAAATTCCGCAAGCGGGAAATGTCGTCATTCATAATGACGTCGAAATCGGCGCGAACGTCACCATTGATCGCGGTGCGCTCGGGCCGACAACGATCGGCAAGGGAACCAAAATTGATAACCTCGTGCAGATCGCGCACAACGTCACGATTGGCGAACATTGCCTGATCATCGCGCAAGTCGGCATCGCCGGCAGCACGAAGGTCGGCACTTACACCACGTTGGCCGGGCAAGTCGGTCTGGCTGGACATCTGAAGATCGGCAACAAGGTGATTGTCGCTGGCCAATCGGGTGTTATGCACGACATCCCCGATGGCCACAAATGGCTTGGCTCCCCTGCCCAGCCGGATCGCCAAGCCAAACGCCAGATGATCGCGATCACGCAGTTGCCCGATTTGATTCATCGGGTGCATGAGTTGGAGAAGTTGTTGAAGGAAAAATCGTAAGCTGCGTTCTCACGAACGCAGCCACTGCCGGAAATTGATCAAGGCCTGCGGCCTTCGTCCACCTCCCAGAAATCGAGCATCGTGATGATGTCGTCGCGATGGGCCAGGCCGTTTTCTTTTTTATTTCTGGCGAGGTTGGGAGTGGCGAAATCGTTCCAGCCGAGTTTGGAGACGTAGGCGTTCCAGACGAGGAGGTCCGTATCGTTGAGAGGGCGGCCATTTTGCTGGCACCAGGCGAAGATCTGTTCGTCCGTGTCGCCGGCGAGGACGCGGGCTTTCAGGTCGGTATAGTTGACATGGAGGAAGTCGCAGCACCAGCCGTCACCACGGATGCCCATGTGGGCGTGGAAATCGGGGCGAAGTTCGCCCTTGGCGTGGAGACGGATTTTATCGAGGGTGCGCGGGAGGAACATCAGGCCGTTGACTTTTTCGAGGGCGCTTTTGGGGGTGGTATTCATAGCATCAGTCACAGGCGAAATTACTTTTAAACAGGACGATTGCAAAAGATATTTAAAATTGCGGGTTAAATTATTTTAAGAAAAAAGTTGACCGATTGGTCAATTCGTGTAAAAGTGTTGTTGTTGGGCGAATCAGAAATGAAGCGCGACCTATGAAAAAGACGAATTTAACAAAAGAAAAATTGCTGCAAGTGGGATTTGATCTCATCTGGGACAGCAGTTATGGGTCGGTCAGCGTGGATGATATTTGCAAGCGGGCGGGGATCAATAAGGGGAGTTTTTATCACTTTTTTCCATCCAAGGCCGACCTGGTGGTGGAGGCTTATGAGGAACATTGGAAGGAAAAGCGCCCGATGATGGATCGCATGTTCTCGCCCTCGGTCCCCCCGCTGGAACGGATTCAAAACTGGCTGCGAACCATGTATGAAATCCAGAAGGAAAAGGCCGAGAAATACGGGCATGTCTGCGGTTGTCCTTTTGCCAGCGTGGGGAGTGAAATCGCGACGCAGGATGAAAAAATCCGGGGCCGACTGGAAGCGTTGATGAATGGGTGCAAGAAGTATGTGGAAAGCGCGATCGCAGATGCGATCCGCGAGGGGTCGGTGACGGTTAAGGACCCGGTGGCGGCGGCCAACAGCATGAATACGTTGCTGCTGGGGATGTTGTTGGAGGCGCGGGTGCAGAATGATTTGAAGGTTTTGGATGGGGCGGAAACGACGGTGCTGGATTTTCTCGGAGCCAAAGCGGTGGCGGCTTAAGCGATTTTGATTATTAAACGAAAATGAAAACTATGAATACATTAATTGACCAGTCAGTTAACCAATTTACTAAAACCATTGCGGTGGCTCATGCGCAGCCGGTGATTTATTCGGATCTGCCGGTGCGGCGGTTGCCGGAGAATTATGGGGCGAAGGTGGAGGAACTGAAAACGGCTCTGGTGAAGCAATTCAACCTGGAATATGCGGGCTTGGATAAGCGGCTGGTGCGGCAGGCGGTAAATGAAGCGCATGCTTTGGCGGCGTTGACGTTTGCGCCGATGCTGGTGCTGCCCGCTTTGGCTGAGGAAAAAGTGCAGGCGGTGGCGGCGTGGACGGCGCGGCAGCGTTTTCTGCGCGCGGCCAAAAGCGAAGCCCAGCCGGTCTGGAGATCGGCGATGGAGAATATCTGGAAGCCTGCGTTGCGCCGGGCTTTAAAGTGTGATTCCTTTGCAGCGGCCTGAAATCTTTTCTCTGGCTCAATCATTTAAAAAACCAAACCTGAATTTATTATGACTACGAACAAAGTTTTGCGAATTGTTTTAACGACTCTCTCGATCGGCACCTTGGCCATGGTTTTGGCCGGCTGCGGTCAAAGCGCGGCGGCCCCGCAAATGCCGTTGACGGCGGTGACGGTGGCGGCCCCGGAGCAAAAAGAACTGGTGGAATGGGATGAATTCACCGGGCGCACGGAAGCGGTGGAAGCGGTGGAGATCCGCCCGCGCGTTTCGGGTTACATCCAGGAAGTGAAATTTCAATCGGGGCAGATGGTGAAGAAAGGCGACGTGCTGTTTGTGATTGATCCGCAATGGCATCAGGCGACCTACAACGGACTCGAAGCGGCGGCGCAACAAGCCCAAGTGCTGCTGGACAATGCGAAACGCGAAGGGGATCGCGCGGCGGCATTGCTCGCCAGCAAGGCGATTTCATCGGAGGAAGCAGATCAACGCGTGGCGCGTTTTCAAGAGGCGAAGGCGGCTTTGCTCAGTGCGCAAGCGGCGCGGGATGTGGCGAAGTTGGATCTGGATTATACCCAGGTGCGCGCGCCGATCGACGGCCGCGTGAGCCGCGCGATGTTGACCACGGGCAACTATGTCACCGCCGGCGCGGCGGTGGTCTTGACCACAGTAGTGTCGGTGAATCCGGTTTATGTCTATGCGGACATGGATGAGGATTCGATGCTGAAGTTCAACACCCTGGCCAAAGCGCAAAAAATTGAAATGAACAGCGCGGGTCAAGTGCCGGTGGAATTGGAATTGGCGGATGAAAACGGTTTTCCGCACAAGGGTTATGTGGAGTCGTTCGACAACCGGGTGGATGCGAACACGGGCAGCATCGTGTTGCGCGCGATAATGCCGAATGACGACGGACGGATCGTGCCGGGATTGTTTGCGCGGATCCGGGTGCCGTTGAGCGCAAAACATGAGGTGATCCTTTTGTCCGAGCGGGCGATCGGGACGGACCAGGCCAATAAATTTGTCTATACGCTGAGCAGTTCGAACACGGTGGCTTACACGCCCGTGGTGCTGGGGCCGTCCGTGGACGGAAAGCGGATCATCCGTTCCGGTCTGGGGATGAGCGATAAAATCATTGTCAACGGGATCGAGAAAATCCGTCCGGGAATGCCGGTCGCGCCGCAAACCCAATCCGCCGCGACCAACGCTCCGGTGGCCCAACGCTGATCCGATTTAAAAAACCAATTTAAAGCCATGAACTTTTCAAACTTTTTCATTCGACGGCCGATTTTTGCCGGCGTGCTGTCAGCCATCATATTTCTCGTCGGGTTGTTATCGCTGTTTCGACTGCCAATCAGCGAATACCCGGAAGTAGTGCCGCCGACCATCGTGGTCCAGGCGAGGTATCCGGGCGCGAATCCGAAGACCATCGCGGAAACAGTGGCCTCGCCGCTGGAACAAGCGATCAACGGCGTGGAAAATTCGCTCTATATGTTTTCGCAATCCACACCGGACGGGGTGATGGCGTTGACGGTGACGTTCAAACTGGGCACCGACGTGGACAAGGCGCAGGTGCTGGTGCAAAACCGTGTGGCCCAGGTCATGCCGAAACTGCCGGAAGAGGTGCGGCAATTGGGCGTGACCACAGTCAAACAATCACCGGATTTGACGATGGTGGTGCATTTGTTTTCACCCAGTGGACGGTACGATGAAATTTATCTGCGGAACTACGCCACGCTGCAAGTCAAAGACGTGCTGGCGCGGATTCCAGGCGCGGGTGATGTCGAAGTTTTTGGTTCCGGCGATTATGCCATGCGCATCTGGTTGAACCCGGACAAGATCGCATCGCGCAATTTGACCGCCAGCGAAGTGGTGGCGGCCATCCGCGAACAAAACGTACAAGTGGCGGCGGGCAGCATCGGGTCGCAGCCGGTGTCGAAGCCGTTGGGATTTGAATTGCAGGTGAATGCGAAGGGTCGTTTGGTTTCGCCGGAGGAATTCGGAAAAATCGTGGTCAAGACGGGACCGAACGGAGAAAAAACGCTGCTCAAAGATTTGGCGCGTATTGAATTAAGCTCGAGCAGTTATGCCCTGCGCTCGCTCTTGAACAACAAGCGGGCGGTGGCGATCCCGATCTTCCAATCGCCGGGCGCGAATGCGTTGGATCTTTCGACCCAGGTGCGCAAGACGATGGATGAGTTGAAGAAATCGTTTCCTGACGGCGTGGATTATTCCGTGGTGTATGATCCGACAATTTTTGTGCGGCACTCGATCGAGGCGGTGGTCCACACTTTGATCGAGGCGATTCTGCTGGTGGTGCTGGTGGTGATCTTATTTCTCCAGACGTGGCGGGCTTCGATCATTCCGCTGGCGGCGGTGCCGGTTTCGCTGGTCGGAACTTTTGCGGTGATGCTGGGCTTGGGTTTTTCGATCAACAACCTTTCGCTGTTCGGTTTGGTGCTGGCCATCGGGATCGTGGTGGATGACGCCATTGTCGTGGTGGAGAACGTGGAGCGAAATATTGCGCTGGGGTTGTCGCCATTCGAGGCGTCGAAGAAGGCGATGAGCGAAGTGACCAGCCCGATCATCGCGACGGCACTGGTGTTGTGCGCGGTGTTTGTGCCGACGGCGTTCATCAGCGGGTTGACCGGGCAATTTTACAAGCAGTTCGCGATCACCATCGCGATCTCGACGGTGATCTCGGCGTTCAGTTCGCTGACCCTCTCCCCTGCCCTCTGCGCGGTGCTGTTGAAAGGCCATAACGAGCCGAAAGATTGGTTTGCACGGATGATGGACAAGGCACTCGGCTGGTTTTTCCGTCCATTCAATAAAGTGTTTGCCTGGGCGGGCAACAAATATTCCGGCGGCGTGGCCTCGGTGATGCGCAAGAGCATCGCGGCGTTGATCATCTACGCCGGACTGGTGGCGCTCACCGGGTGGAGCTTCAACAAGGTGCCAACCGGGTTCGTGCCAACGCAGGACAAACAGTATCTGGTGGCGTTTGCACAATTGCCGGACGCGTCTTCGCTGGACCGGACGGAATCAGTGATCGAACAGATGTCGGACATTGGCTTGAAACAACCGGGCGTGGAAAGCGCGGTGGCGTTTCCGGGGCTGAGCATCAGTGGATTCAGCGTTTCGCCGAACGAAGGCATCGTGTTTTTCTGTTTGAAACCGTTTGATGAGCGGAAGAAAAAGGAAGAAAGCGGCATGGCCATCGCGGCGGCGTTGAACCAGAAATTTTCCGGCATTCAAGAAGCGTTCATCCTCTCGGTGCCGCCGCCGCCGGTGAACGGGTTGGGCACGATTGGCGGTTTTAAATTGTATGTGGAGGATCGCGCAGATCTGGGTTCCGATACGTTGTATCAAAATGTTCAAGGCATCGTCGGCAAGAGTTATATGACCAAAGGTTTGGCCAATACCTTCTCGACTTACACGGTCAATGTGCCGCAGCTCGACGCGGACATAGACCGGATCAAGGCCAAGCAACAGGGTGTGCCGTTGCAAAATCTTTTTGAGACCATGCAGATTTATCTCGGGTCGCTCTACGTGAATGATTTCAACCTGTTTGGCCGCACCTATCAAGTGGTGGCGCAGGCGGACGCGCCCTTCCGTGAACAAGCGGACGGCATCAAGCGATTGAAGACACGCAATGACAAAGGACAGATGGTGCCGCTGGGTTCGCTGGTCAAGGTGACGGAAACACACGGGCCGAACCGGGCGTTGCGTTACAATGGTTATCCTGCGGCGGAAATCAACGGCGGACCGGCGGCGGGGTACAGTTCCGGCCAGGCGGAGGAGTTGATCGCCAAACTGGCGAAAGATAATATGAGCAAGGGCCTGATGTTTGAATGGACGGATCTTACCTATCAACGAATTCTCGCGGGGAACTCGGCCGTCTATGTCTATCCGCTCTGCATCCTGCTGGTGTTTTTGGTGCTGGCGGCGCAATACGAAAGTCTCCGTCTGCCGCTGGCCATCATTTTGATCGTGCCAATGTGCCTGTTGTTCGCCATCAGCGGAGTGATGATCAAAGGCGGTGACAATAATATTTTCACGCAGATCGGATTGATCGTGCTGGTGGGGCTGGCCTGCAAGAACGCGATTTTGATCGTGGAATTCGCCAAACACAAACAGGACGAGGAAGGGATGACGCCGTTCCAGGCGGCGGTGGAAGCGAGCAAGCTGCGGTTGCGTCCGATTCTGATGACCTCGATCGCATTTATCGCGGGCGTATTTCCGCTGGTCGTGGCCACGGGGGCAGGCTCGGAAATGCGGCAGGCCATGGGCGTGGCGGTGTTCGCCGGCATGATCGGCGTGACTTTGTTCGGGTTGTTTCTCACGCCGGTATTTTATTTGACTCTGATGAGGGGCACCCACAAGAAAAAAGCCTCCGCCGCCGCCCACGAACCGAAGGGGCCGGCGCTCGGCACCGCCGGGGCCGTCACGACCCTATTGATCGTCCTCACTTTATGGGCTGCGTTTTCGGCTTCCGCCGGACCGTTGACCATCGGACCTGATTATAAAGCGCCGACCAATTCGTTCCCGGAAAATTACAAGGCCAGCGAGTTGGGACAATGGAAAGAAGGCCGCCCGATGGATGGCGTGCCCAAGGGCAATTGGTGGGAAATTTTTGGCGACGCACAATTGAACGAATTGGAAGCCCGGGCCGTGGAGGCAAACCAGGGACTCAAGGCCGCTGTCGCCCGGGTGGATCAGGCGCGCTCAACCGCCCGGGTGGCGCGCGGTGATTTGTTGCCGACGGTCAATTTTGATCCGAGCGTCGTTCGGCAGCGTTATTCGCCCAATCAAAAGCCGGCTTTCGGAGCGATCACGGCCGACACCATCAAAACACCGGTG
>CAIYOY010000089.1 GCA_903927905.1 uncultured Verrucomicrobiales bacterium
CGCTGCCGGTGCCGCGCATGGTGGCGCCGCTGATGCTGAAAGGCACCGCCGCCGGGGTTGGCGTGGCGCTGCTCTATCGCCTGACGATCCAGCCGCACATCGCCACGCTCCCGGCTTTGGTGCTGTCCGTCGCCCCTTTCATCCTGAACGCGCGCCTCAAACCCCTGATGATGCGCACGCCCGAGCGTGACAAACACATCGTCAACGTCTCCGCCGTCGAAGGCCAATTCTATCGCCCGTCCAAAACCACGCGCCATCCCCACACCAACATGGCCAAAGCCGCGCTCAACATGATGACGCGCACCGCCGCCGCCGATTACCAGACCGCCGGCATCCACATGAATGCGGTTGACACCGGCTGGGTGACTGACGAAGACCCCGTCCACATCGCCGCCCGCAAAACTCAGGAACACCGCTTCCACCCGCCGCTCGACATCGTGGACGGCGCCGCCCGCATCGTGGACCCGATCATCGCCGGCTTCAACACCGGCGAACACCTCTGGGGAAAATTTTTGAAAGATTATCTGCCAACGGACTGGTGATTTATCCCTCGTACAAGTCAGAGTCTCGTTCCCTGACTTCTGCGATAATTAGGACTTGGCGCTTCTATGCCGCGCCATGAAGCCGTGATCGCTGCCGGTGAGATCGGCGCGACGTTGTTGGGCGAGGAGGCGGCCGTAGGTGGCGATGTCGCGGACCATCATTTCCAGGCGCTTTTCGAACGCGGGGCTTAACGCTTTTCCGTCCGTTATGTCTTCGCCTTCTTTGCAGGAGACGCCGTAGGGCATGGACCAGGCGTAGCATTGGCGGGCGACGGTACGGAGTTGGTCGGTTACGGTCAGCCCTTTTTCATGGGAGGAAACGACGGTGGCGAACAGTTTGCCGGCAAATTCCTTCCAAAAATGATCGAGAAAACTTTTGATCGTGCTGCTCATGCTGCCGTGATAATCCGGCGTGCCGAGCAGAAAGACATCGGCTTTTTCCACGCGCTTTTGCAATGGAGAGTATCCGGGCAACCCATGTGAAACATCGGGATTATACAAGGGCAGGGGATCGGTCTGAAAATCGAGCACATCCACGTCGCACCCGTGCGCTTTCAATTTGGCGGTCAAGTCAAGCAAGACAGTACGGGTGATGGAGTTTTGATTCAGGCTGCCGATGACGGCGAGGATGTGGAGTGGCTGGTTTGACATAAACTTAAGGCTCTAGTTTGCCGGCCCGGAAATACCGGCCATCAACCGCATTAGGTTGGGTTGCGAAAATTCCGCGCGGGTCAATTCTCCACTGACCTGTCCCTGTCGCATCACCAGGATGCGGCGACTCAGATTCATCACCTCGGGCAATTCCGATGAAATCACCAGGATGCCCAGACCGTTGCAGGCCAATTCGTCGAGCAACTGATGAATCTCGGCCTTGGCCCCGACGTCCACGCCGCGCGTCGGTTCATCCACGATGAGGATGTCGCATTCGCGGGCCAGCCATTTGGCCAGGGCAATTTTTTGTTGATTACCGCCGCTCAAACCGGCGATGAGCGAATCCATGCTCGGAGCCTTGACCCGCAGACGGTCGGAATACTTTTTGGCCAGCGCGCGCTCTTCTTTGCGGCGGACAAAACCAAGACTGGTCAGGCGGGGCAGGGCGGCCAGGGAGGTGTTCTCGCGGCAATTCATGGACAGCACCAGGCCAAGACGTTTGCGATCCTCGGGCAACAGACCGATGCCGGCGGCGAGCGCGGCGGAAATTGAACCGGGAGATAATTCCTTGCCATGAGCAAAAATTTTTCCTGTGGCGGCAGCATCCAAACCAAAGATGGCCTGGGCGATTTCGCTGCGCCCCGCGCCGATCAATCCGGCAAAACCCAAGACCTCGCCGGCATGAAGGGTGAAGTTGATCCCGGAAAATTTGCCGGGCGAACTGAGATTTTCCACCCGCAACAATTCCTTCCCCAGCGCGCGATCCAGATGCGCGGGCTTTTGAAAAACCACTTCGCGCCCGACCATTTGATGGATCACCCGGTCGTGATTCGTTTCGGAAATTTTTTCCGTGATGACGTGGCGGCCGTCGCGCAGGACGGTGATGCTGTCGCACAATTTGAAAATCTCCTCCATGCGATGGGAAACATAAATGACCGTGATGCCCCGTTGCTTCAGGTGGGCCAACAACTCAAACAACCGTTCACTTTCGGCCACCGAGAGAGAACTGGTCGGTTCATCCATGATGATGACCTGGGCCTTCGTGCCAAGCGCGGCCGCGATCTGCACCATCTGTTCCTGGCCGGTCGAAAGTTCGGCGATGGGCCGGGTCACATCAAGGTCGGAGCCGATCTCCGTCAGCATGGCCCGCGCCTTGTCGCGCATGGTCTTGCGATCCAGCCAGCCGAGGCGACGCGGCAGATCACCGAGACAAAGATTTTCCGCCACGGTCAGGTTCGGGCAAAAAGCCAGTTCCTGATGCACCATGGCGATGCCAAGTTTACGGGCGACCAAAGGCGTGGTTGGCTCGATGATCTGTCCATCAAGTTGAATGGCCCCGGAATCCTTCGTGTAAACACCCGCGAGAATTTTGCCGATGGTGCTTTTGCCCGCGCCATTCTCGCCGATGAGCGCGTGACAACTTCCACGTTCCACGGAAAAGCTCACATCATCCAGCGCGAGCACGCCGGGACAGCGCTTCGTGATATTCTGGAAAGCTATAAAACTCATGCTGGAATCAATTGCTGGACTTCCTTGAGCAGATCATTGAGCGAATCCGTTTTGCACAGGCACGCGCTGGCCCCGAGGGAAATGGCCTCTTCTTTCACCGCCGGGTCCGCCCCCAACCCGGTGAACATGATGACCGGAACCTTGGGATATTTCTCTTTGAAATAAACCAGCAGATCGAGACCGTTTTCATCCGCGATGCCGATATCCAAAATAAAAAGTGTGGCGGCGACGGTTTCGGCCAGGCGCTTGGCTTCGGTCATGTTGGCAGCCGCAGTGACGGCGAAACCTTTTTTCCTAAAACAAAGCGACAACGTTTCGCGCATCGGAATTTCGTCATCTACGAAGAGAATGTGTGGGTTCATGGGTTTTTAAGTTGGCGGTTTAAATGGAGTGGGTGGAGCCGGGCCGACCGGTGGAGTGGGCGCGGACGGTGACGGAGGCGCGGGTTTGTCTTTTTTCTTTTTCTCTTTGGGCGGCGGTGGAGCGTCTGCGGCGCGCACCCAGCCTTTTTCCACGGAAAATTCATAAGCCCATTTGCCCGCGATCTTTTTTTCCACCCAGAAAGCCTCGGCCACATTGACCATCGGCGGATTGGCGGCCCAGCCGGCGGCATTGGAGTAAGGATAAAGCGTGTACTTTTGTTTGTCGCGATCGAAGAGATGGACGACATCACCTTCGGCCACCGGAAACCCCAGATCAATATGCAGGCTGCCGGGTTGCGGCACGCAGGAACTGCGGATGGAAAATCCTTCCGGAATGGATTGCGTGGAATAA
The DNA here is from genome assembly GCA_903927905.1 of uncultured Verrucomicrobiales bacterium. Taxonomy (GTDB): domain Bacteria; phylum Verrucomicrobiota; class Verrucomicrobiia; order Limisphaerales; family Palsa-1400; genus CAIYOY01. The sequence continues at coordinate 3,477 of CAIYOY010000089.1, forward strand.
CCGGCCACTTCACCGACGAACAGCAGCAGGAGATATTCCGCCGTCGGATTGAAGAACACCGCACCTTCCCCCGGCACCAAACTCTGGCCGGAATTGGTCCACTCGCCATCTTCGTAGAGGCTTTCCACCAACGTGGAAGTTTTTGAATCAAAGCGGCTGACGGTGACTCCATTGGGCAAATCCTTGAACAGAACCGCGATGGAATTATCGGCTGCTTTCAACGGATTGGCCACGAGTGAATAGCCGGGCGGCAGGGACGTGGTGACGAACCCGATGACGTTGGTCGAATAAACTCCCTCCACCACGATGCGATAAAAGCGATTGGAATGTCTGGGGGCTTCGGCATCCACATATTCGATTTCGCCGCGCGATTTTTCCGTGGCCAGGGTGGTCCATTGCCGCAGATTGCTGGTGGCCTGGACTTCGTAGGTGTAGCCTTTTTCCAATTCGCTTTTGAACTGGAAGGGGCGATAAGGAAAGCCCAGCGGAGAGACCAGGGTCGGCGGTTTGGCCGGCGGCCCGGTTTTTTTGCCCATGACCTTCTGCCAGAAGGATGAATTGCTCATGCCCGGACTCTTTCTTGTTGAACGTGTCTTGCCATAAGGCGTTTCAAACTGTGCCACACGACCTGTTCGCAGACTGAAAGTGTTGGGCCAAACCGAATGCGAACCGATAAAAATGGTCGGGGCGGTGAGATTTGAACTCACGACCTTCTGAACCCCATTCAGACGCGCTACCAAGCTACGCTACGCCCCGACTGAGACGAAAGCTTGGTCAGTGTAGGGGAATGTTTTTGGAATTCAACAAGATTTAACGGAAGAATTGGGTGCTGAGCGCATCTCATTAACAACGGGTTTCAACCCGGTGGCCAAGCGAGCGTGGTATAAAAACTGTTTCAACAGTTTTGGGTGCTCTGGTAAACGGTTAAAACCGTTGAAAATCTTTTCCGGCTATCCGCTCCACCGGGTTAAAACCCGGTGTTAATGAGATTTCCCAAACTCAGATGCGCCCGTTGGCTTGACCACCGGCTAAGCTTCCTGCTTCTCGTTTATGGTTTGATGGATCGTTTTCAGCAGCGTCTCCGCCGTGTAAGGCTTGGGGACGAAATATTTCACGCCCGCTCCCACCGCTTTGGCCACGCCTCCGTTGGCGCTCAAGCCGCTGGAGCCGATGATTTTCACCTCCGGATTCATGGACTTAAGCGCGATGATCAACGCCGGGCCGTCCATGATCGGCATGGCCATATCGGTCAGTACGGCGGCGATTTTCTTGGATTGCTGGGCATACAGCGACACCGCTTCCGCACCGTGACAAGCCAGCAGCACATGATAACCAAACCGTTCCAGCGTACTTTTGGCGATCTTGCGGATGGCTTCCTCGTCATCCACCACCAAAATCAATTCACCATGGCCGCGGGGCAATTGGGTTTGTTCAATGGCGACCTGATCCGAAGCGGACTGAGTTGTGTTGGCCGGAAAATAGACTTTGAATTTCGTTCCCTTGCCCAACTCGCTGTAAAGGTGAATGAAGCCGCCGTGACTTTTGACAATTCCAAGGGTGGTGGAAAGTCCCAAGCCGGTGCCTTTGCCCAATTCCTTGGTCGTGAAAAACGGTTCGAATATCCGGTCCCGGACCTCGGGCGGAATGCCCGTGCCGGTGTCTTCCACTTTTATCATGACGTAAGATCCCGGCTTTGATTCTGGATTCATCGCCGCATACGTTTCGTCCAACACCACGTTTTCCATGCCCACCGTGAGCGTGCCACCCTGCGGCATCGCATCCCGGGCATTGACGCATAGGTTCAGAAATACTTGATGAATTTGCGTCGGGTCACCGGTCACCGTCCAAAGATTTTTTGCCGGAGTGAAACGAATATCAATGGACTTGGGGAATGTGTCCTTCGTCACTTTTACCAAATCCCTCAGTATGTGCACCGGATTCACGGTCACACGTTCACCCTCGACCCCCCGCGCAAATGATAGCACTTGTTTGATCAGATCCGCGCCGCGTTGGGCACTGGTTTGCAAGGTGTTGAGCATCCCTTCAGCGTCCGGATCATGAACCATGTCCTTCAACACATCCACCGACATCAAAATCGGAGCGAGCACATTGTTCAGATCATGCGCAATCCCGCCCGCCAATGTGCCGACACTCTCCATCCGTTGCGCCCGGAGGAATTGTGCCTCCAATTTTTTACGCTCGGTCAGATCCAGGACGAAGCACACCCCTTCATCTGAACCATCCTGAAAAGCCGACACACCGATCAAGACCGGGATTCGCTTGCCATCCTTGCGGATAAATTCTTTTTCATAGGGAGCGCAGACACCCTTGGCCACCAAGTCCGCCACGGCCAGACGATCGGCCTCAGCATATTGCGGCGGGGTCAACATCGGCCAGTTGATGGAACCTGCAGCCAACTCCTCGCGACCGTAACCGATGATATTGAGAAACGCATCATTCGCTCCGGTGATCAAACCGCTATTGGTCGCAAACATCACCCCTTGGACATTCGAATCCACCAACCGGCGGAAGCGCTCATCCGTATGTTTTCGTTCCGTGATGTCATCGGCGATGCCGACGATCCGCTGCACACTGCCGTCTTCATTCCGTACCGGGAAAGCGCGGTCGCGTATCCAACGCATCGTGCCATCGGGCCGGATAACGCGATATTCTTCGTCATATTCTCCCGTGACTTGTCTGCTGTTGACCGCTTGAAGCACCCGGGGCCGGTCGTCCACATGGATCGCTTCCGCCCAATTCAGTGGATTGCCGTAGAGGTCGGCGCAATTGCGGCCCCAGACTTTTTCATAAGCCGGACTGACATAGAGCACCTTGTTTTGGGCTGGACTCGAAACCCAAAAGACCTGACTGATTTGTTCCGCAATCTCCCGAAAACGTTCCTCGCTTTCTTGTAGTGCCGTCAGGGTGCGTTTGCGTTCGGTGAAATCCTCCCCGAGGCTGGCCGTGCCTATGATCTGGCCGGAGGCATTGCGCAGCGGGGTATTGTTCCAGACAATGTCGCGCAGCTCGCCGGCCTTGGTCTTGATCGCGTTCTCGTGATGCGCCGGAATGGTCCCCGCGTCAATCGTGTCAAAGAACAATTTTTTTAGCGTGGTGTCGGAATCCGGGATGAATGTTTGGAACCAGTCCGCCCCGATTATTTCCTCGCGTTTCCAACCGGTCAACCGGAGCAAATAATCGTTGGCAAACGTGATGATGCCATTCTTATCGAGCGTCATGGCGATCAACCCAACATTTTCCAGCATTTCCGTGAAGCGTCGCTCCGATTCCTTGAGCCCCTCCAGGGTTTGAATGCGTCTCAAGGCCCCGGCGCAATGATCGGCCAGGGCCTGGAGAATTTGCAAGTCCCCCTGATCATAAGCCTGCGGCGTGTAACTTTGGATGGAAAGAACGCCGATGACATCTTTCTTATGGCGGATCGGCACATACATCAGTGAAGCCGAGCGACGCGAGGTGTCGCCGAATGGCTCCGCTGCCGTAGCCGGATCGGCGACATCATCCCGCAGGATCAAATGAGCGCCTGATTCGACTGTCTTCCGAATCATTTTACTGACCGGAAACCAATCGCCCTCCACGGCCATCTCGATCCTTTTACCATCTGACTCATCCATGGCCTGGATGGCGAAGATCTGTTGTTTTTCCCGGGAGTATAAGTTGAACGTGCAGGAATCTATTTTCAGCAGCTTGTCAGCTTCTTCAATGGTGATTCGGGCCGCTTCTTTGGCGTTGGTGGCGGCACTGAGGCGGTGTCCCAGTTCGGAAAACACCTCAATCCTTTTTTCCGCTATCTTGCGGTCGGTGATATCCCTCGCCACTTTGGAAACACCGATGATTTGGCCCGTCGCATCCTTGATCGGTGAAGCCGTCACGGACACATCAATCACCCTGCCGTCCTTTTTCACCCGCAAAGTCTCAAAGTGTTCCACACTTTCGCCTTTCCGGATCTTGGCCAGGATCATATTCTCCTCATCTTGCCGATCATTCGGAATAAGGCGCAAAATAGATTGCCCCACCATTTCTTTGGCGGAATATCCAAAAACCTTTTCCGCCCCTTTGTTCCAGCTCGTTATGATGCTGTTGAGATCTTTGCCGATAATGGCGTCATCGGAAAATTCCACGATGGCCGCCATCTGCTGAGAGGCCATCTCCCCGATTTTTCGCACGGTGATATTTTCATGGGCCACCACCACTCGTGGCGCTGTGCCCACATCAGGAAAATGAGAAACCCGCCCGACGAACCAGCGTTGTTCTGATGGCGAGTGGCACGGATATTCCATGGAAAAATCATTTTGCTTTCCCGCGATGACCGCGCGAATACCGGCGGCAAATTTTTTCGCATCGGCTGCTTCCGGGCCGGTGACCGCATCGGCGACCGCCAAATAATTGTCACCCACCTCCGCCCTCCGGGCCGCTGGAGGATTTTCCCGGACAAAACGCCGCCACGCTTCATTCGTGGCCATGATCTTGCCCGTTTCATCCAGCACACATAAGTGGGCGGTCAACGAATCAATGGTGCATTGGGCAAAATGCGCGGATTGCCGCAACGCCTGTTCCGCGTTTTTCAAATCAGTCACGTCCGTGATCACCACCACGACAAATTCCACCACGCCATTTTGTAAAGTGGGTTCGTATCGGACTGTATAGTGGAATTCACCGGCCCCGCTGGGCCGGTGTAATTCGTAGGTGACCCGTTCCCCGGCGAAAGCACGGTCCAAACGCGGGCGGATCTGCGCTTCATAAAGCTTGGCCAGAACATCCGATACCTTGCGGCCTACGATGGCGGGGGAGGAAAGCCCCAGGATTTCACTGTAAGCCGAATTGGCATAGACATAATTTCGCTCGTGGTTGACAATGACCAGACCAACCCGTGCGTTATCAGTTACCAATTGAAAGCGTTTTTCGCTTTCGACTAATTCATGCGTCTGCCGCCGCAATTCCAACTGCGCCATCACCTGCCTGCTCAGGATTCGCAACGCGTCCTGTTGTGACTGATTCAACTGGCGCGGCACATGGTCAATGACGCACAACATGCCGAGATTGTGGCCCTCGGGCGTCGCCAACTGCGCACCCGCATAAAAGCGCACATGGGGATCGCCCGTTACCAGGGGATTATCGTGAAAACGCTCATCCGTGAACGCATCCGGCACCATGAACAAATCATTTTGCAGAATGGCATGACCGCAAAAGGAAATATCCCGGGCGGTTTCGGTGGCGCCGATGTTTCCGATCCGGGACTTGAACCATTGCCGCTTATCGTCAATCAGCGAAATCATCGAGATGGGCGCTTCACAAATGTGGGCCGCAAGGGAAGTCAGGTCATCAAGGGATTGTTCGGGAAGTGTATCCAGCAAGTTATATTGACGCAGTGCCGCCATGCGCTTTTGTTCACCTATCGGCTCAAGATTAGGTTGCTTCATTAGATTGCCAAATCTGATTATTAAAAAGTATTTATAATTATGTCAATGCAGAGCCCCAAAACTTTGAAGCCTATTTTCTTCCCGAATTTCAATTGACTATTCTCAACAAGATGCGATAATAACATAAGTAATATTAGTAAGTAACTTATGATTGATTCAGCAGCAGCACCGAAACCGTTGACCAAGAACGAAGGCCTTAAAGCGGCCAACCCAATTCTTTCTGGCACCATTAGCCAAACTTTGGCCGATTCATCCAAAGAACGTTTCTCCGAAGAGGACTACGAATTCCTGAAATTTCACGGAATTTACCAACAGGACGATCGCGATACCCGCAAGGTTGCCAAGCATTATATGTACATGGTGCGCGGCCGTTTGCCTGGCGGCATTTTGTCGTCGGACGTTTATCTCGGCTTCGACAAGATCGCCACGGAATGGGCCAATAACACCTTGCGCATCACCACGCGGCAGGGCTTTCAATTTCACGGCGTAACCAAAGGCAGCCTGGCCAAATTCATGAAGGGCCTCAACGACGCCATGGCCACCACGCTGGCCGCTTGCGGCGATGTGAATCGCAACGTCATGGCCGCGCCGACTCCCGCCACCAGCCCGTGGGTGGATGAGATCCAACGCCACGCCAAAGCCGTCTCCGATGCCTTGCTGCCGAAGACCCGCGCCTACCATCAGATCTGGGTGGAAGGCGTGGAAATCAAGTTGACCCAAGAGGATGCGGATTTCGTGGACCCGCTCTACGGCAAAACCTATTTGCCGCGCAAATTCAAAGTCGCCTTCGCCATTCCGCCATTGAATGACATTGATATTTTTACCAATGACCTCGGCTTTATCGCCATTGTGGAAAACGGCAAACTCGTCGGTTACAACGTGACGGCCGGCGGCGGTCTCGGCATGAGCCACGGCAACGCCGCGACTTATCCGCGCATGGCCGATGTCATCGGTTTTGTGACGCCGGAACAGGTGATTGATGCCTCCAAAGCCGTGGTCAAAATCCATCGCGATTTCGGTGATCGCACCAATCGCAAACACGCGCGCCTGAAATACGTCATCCAGGAAAAAGGCGTGGCCTGGTTCAAAGAAGAACTCAATCAGCGTCTCGGGTTTACATTGCCCGCAGCGAAGCCTTTTACCTTCACCAAGCAGGGCGATCTCTATGGCTGGCACAAGCAGTTTGATGGAAAATATTTCCTCGGTTTGTTTGTGGAAAACGGTCGCATCAAAGACGCGGGCAATTACCGGCTGAAAGCCGGCTTGAAAGCCGTGGCGGAGAAATTCAAGCCAGAAATGCGCTTGACACCTTCACAGAACATTCTGCTGGTCAATATCCCGGATGGAGATCGGGACGGCATCAATAAGATTTTGGCCGAACACGGCGTGGCCATTGAAAAACAGGCCAGCGTCATCCGCCTCGCCTCCATCGCTTGCCCGTCCATGCCGACCTGCGGCCTGGGCCTGGCCGAGTCCGAACGCGCGATGCCCGAGGTCTTGACCCGCTTGGAAAAACTGTTGGAAGAAGTCGGTTTGCCCGACGAAGAAATCGTCACCCGCATGACCGGTTGCCCCAATGGTTGCGCCCGGCCCTACATGGCGGAGATCGCCTTTGTCGGACGCGGTCCCGGCAAATACGCGTTGTTCCTTGGCGGCAACGAATCGAGCACCCGCATCAACACCATCTACCGCGAAAGCGTGAAGAATGAAGAAATCATCAACGAACTGCGCCCCTTGCTGACGCGCTTTGTCAAAGAGCGGATTGGCGCGGAACGCTTCGGCGATTTCTGTGAACGCGTGATTTTGCCAGAGTTGCCTCCGCCCGCGGCAAAGAAAGCCGCGTGATAGAAACAGGGTGGCTGTGTTGGTGACAACGCGGCTAACACTCCTCCCGGTGCAGTTCCTGTAGGCCGGGTAACCTTACCCGGCGATTTGGCGGAAATGATCAGAAAAACAAAAAATTGAAAAGACATTAAAATTGTGTCCCTGACCATTCTCGAATCCAACAACTACGGCCAGTCCGCCGCGACCCCCCTCTCGGCGCGGGACGTGGATCTGTTGGACCAGGACTTCACCACCCTGCCGACGGTAGATATTCTGTCGTGGGCGTGGAGTCGTTTTGGCGAACGCGCCGCCATCGGCACCAGCTTCCAAGGCTCGGGCCTCGTCATGATGCACCTGGCCAAAGAAGCGGGCATTATTTTTCCCGCATTTACCTTGGACACCGGATTGCTTTTCCCCGAAACGCTGGATTTAAAAAAACGCCTGGAAGATTTTTACGGTTTTAAAATCGAATCACTGCACCCCGACCTGACCATCGAGCAACAAGCCGAAGCCCAGGGCCCCGCCCTCTGGAATCGCGACCCCGACCTCTGCTGCACCATGCGCAAAGTCATGCCCTTGCAGAACAAGCTCGGCGACCTTGATTGCTGGATCACCGGCCTGCGCCGCGAACAATCCGAGACCCGCTCCAGCATCGGCGTGATCGAACTCTATTCCCTCGAAGCCGGCCAACCCCGCGACATCGTGAAACTGAACCCGATGGCCAACTGGTCCCGCGACGCCATCTGGAAATACATTCACGACCATAAAATCCCCTACAATCCATTGCACGACCAAGGCTACCGCTCGATCGGCTGCATGACCTGCACCAAAAAAACCGGGGCAGGGGAGAGCGAGCGGGCCGGGCGTTGGACCGGTTTCAAAAAAGTCGAATGTGGCATCCACACCTTCATGTCCCGCAAAAACGACTTCCAGATCTGAATCTTTCCGAGGGGCGCATCTCATTACTGTCCTTCCCGTCTTAACCCATTGTCAAACCAAGGGCTTAAATCAAGCCAACCCGCCGAATATGATTCTCCCTCTCCGCTCCATCGGATGGAGGGGAGAGAGCACCGCGAGCGGTGCAGCAACCAACCGTACTGACTGCCTGGGTGAGGTGAGGTCTTCTCTTTCCGACATACAAGGACAGAGTCCGGATGCGCCCCTTTCCGAGTTTTTCCGATATATCTTCTGGAGATTTTTTAAAAAATCTTCTACCATGTCTTATGTCCCAGCCAGGACATCATTTTAAAACAGCAACGAACGTGACTCCAATTCCCCGGCTAAAACCCGTCCTCTTGGCGCTTGCCTTTGTCCTTCTTTGCCTGACCGCGCGCGCCCAAAATTCCAGCCGCGCCAAAGAATGGACTCATTTATCCGCAGTGCCACTTAATAAAACCGGCGTTCCACGCCGCGTCCAACCTCTGCGTGGTGAATTATTCCGCCTCGACCATTCCATCATCCTTACGAATTACGCCGCTATTCAACCGGGTGAACCGTCCGACGCCAAAACCATCGGCACCGAAATCAACTTGCCCATGCCCGACGGCAACACCGCCCGGTTCTCCGTGGTCGAAGCTCCCGTGATGGCACCTGAACTCGCGGCAAAATTTCCCGAAATAAAAACCTACGCCGGGCAGGGGATTGACGACCCTTCGGCTTCAGTGCGACTCGATTGGACGCCGACCGGTTTTCACGCCCAGGTGTTATCCCCTCATGGCGCAGTCTATGTGGATCCTGTTTATGGCGACGACGCCCAAATCCACGTCAGCTACTACAAGCGCGACTACTCCAAATCTTCCGACGGCTGGAACTGTCTCGCCGCCGGTGGCAACGCCGCCGCCCGAGGCGTCGGCGACGCCACCACTTCCTCCGTCACGGCCAACAAAGTCCAATCCGGCACCACCTTGCGCACCTACCGCCTCGCCGTTGCTTGCACCGGCGAATACGCCGCCTATTTTGGCGGCACCGTTCCGAACGCCATGGCCGCCATAGTCAGCGCAGTCAACCGTGTGGACGGCGTCTATGAAACCGAACTCGCCGTCCGCCTGGTCCTCGTTGGCAACAACAACCTGATTGTTTACACCAACGCCGCGACCGATCCTTATTCCAACACCGATGCCAACGCCATGCTCGCCCAGAATCAGACCAACCTCGATTCCGTCATCGGTTCCGCAAATTACGATATCGGCCACGTCGTCAGCACCGGCGGTGGCGGCCTCGCCCTCCTCGGCGTCGTTTGCCAGGCCGGATCAAAAGCGCAGGGCGTGACCGGTTCCTCCGCCCCTACCGGCGATTCTTTCTGGATAGACTATGTCGCCCACGAAATGGGCCACGAATTTGGCGCGAACCACACCTTCAACAGCCAAAACGGTTCCTGTGGCGGAGGCAATCGCAACGCCGCCACCGCCTACGAACCGGGTAGCGGCCTCACCATCATGGCCTACGCCGGGATATGTGCGCCCGATGATTTGCAGCCGCATAGCGATCCTTTTTTTCACGGTATCAGCCTCGATGAAATCCAGACTTACCTCACCTCGGGCGGCGGCGGCAGTTGCGCCGTCACCACCGCCACCGGTAACAGCGCTCCCACCATCAGCGCTGGAGCCAATTACACCATTCCCGCCTCCACCCCGTTCGTTCTGACGGCCACGGGCAGCGATCCCAACAGCGACCCTTTGACTTACAGTTGGGAGGAAATGGACCTCGGCCCTGCTACAGTGCTAACCGCCCCCGACAATGGTTCCAGCCCGCTCTTCCGCCCCTTCAACCCAACCAACTCGCCGTCCCGCTATTTTCCGCAACTCGCCAGCGTCCTGGCCCACACCAATTGGGACGAAGAAATTCTTCCGACCACCAGCCGCACCCTGAAATTCCGCGTCACCGCCCGCGACAACCGCACCGGCGGCGGTGGCGTCGCCGATGCCCAGATGACCGTCGCCACCGTCAGCAACGCCGGCCCCTTCGCCGTCACCTCGCCCAACACCGCCGTGAGCTGGTCCGGTGCGCGCACCGTCACTTGGAATGTCGCGGGCACCACCAATGCCCCCATCAGCGCGACCGGCGTCAACCTCTACCTCTCCACCAACAGCGGCCTCGCCTTTACCTTTCTCCTCGCCACCAACGTCCCGAACAACGGCTCCGCTGCCGTCGTCCTGCCGAACCTCAACACCACCCACGCGCGCATCAAAGTCCAGGCCAACGGCAACATTTTCTATGACATCAACGACGTGGATTTCACCGTTACCCCAGGCAGCGCCACCCCCTTCATTCAGTTGACTGGAACCGCCTTGGCGCAGGAATCTTGCCTGCCCACCAACGGGGTCATTGATCCCTACGAAACCGTCACCGTCAATTGGACCCTCTCGAATTTTGGCAGCTCGCCCACCGCCAACCTCGTCGGCACGCTGCTTGCCACCAATGGCGTGTACTATCCCGGCGCGCCGCAAAATTACGGGGCCATCGGCTCGGGCGGCAGTGTCACCCGCTCGTTCTCTTTTGTTCCGGCGGGCGTTTGCGGCGGATCAGTCACCGGCCTCGTGCAACTCCTAGACGGCTCCACCAACCTGGGAACAGTCTCCACCGTCTTCCCCTTGGGTTTGGTCCAGAACACCGTGGTCACCCAGATCTTCAACAACGCCAATGCCTTCACCATAGTTGACAACGCCAGCGCCTCGACCTATCCCTCCACCATCCCCGTTTCCGGCGTTGCCCTGGCCGGCGCCAAAGTCACCGCCACCATCAAAGGCTGGTCCCACACCTACGCCAGCGATGTCGGCATGTTGCTCGTCGGCCCCGGCGGTCAAAAAGTAAAACTCGACGGCGGCGCGGGCGGCTCTGCGTCCATCACCAACATCAACGTCACTTTCGATGACAGCGCCAGCGCCTCGCTTCCGGCCAGCGCCATTGCCACCGGAACCTATTTGCCCACCGATTTGGACTCCACCGAGGTCTATAACTCCCCGGCCCCGGCCAGTCCCTACGGCACCACCCTCGCGCCCCTGACCGCGTCCCCCAACGGCACCTGGTCCCTCTATGTCGAAGACTTCTATTCCGGTGATTCCGGCACTATTTCCGGCGGCTGGAGCCTGAAATTCCTGACCACCACGACCACGACCAACTGCTGCTCCACTTTTCCGCAGCCGACCCTCCTCACCACCACCTATTCCAAAAACTCCGTCAAATTTAGCTGGAATTCATTGCCTGGCCCCCATTACCAGGTCCAATACCGCACCAACTTCAGCGCCGGCAGTTGGACCAACCTCGGTTCTCTCATCCTCGGCACCAACACGCTCACGGCCATCACCGACACCTTCACCAATTCCCCCGTCCGCTTCTACCGCGTGCTGGTGGAGCCTTGAACCGTTGGCAGCCAAGTCCCATCTTCTCCCTCTCCGTCGGCTATTATTGGCTAATTGGCTAATTGGCTATCGGCTATTTTCTATCGGATGTCTCTTCCTTCCCCGTTCGCGTGGTTCGTCAGGTTCGCGGTTAAAACTCCGCTCGTTTTTTATGATCTCCGTGTTCTTTGCGGTTAAATTTTATTCCCAGCTTAAAAATCCGTGCCCATCCGGTTTTATCCTTGGTTAAAAATTCTGTTTCTTCGCCTCAACAATGGCACCGCAACCCTATTGCAATATTTGAAAGAAAGTCACATATTTCACTCAGGGAAATCTAATGAAGACAAAAGTGATTAAAACTGAATCCGAACTTGCCGCCGCCCTTTTGCGCGCGGACAAACTCATGGATGCCAAACCTGGCACGCCCCAAGGCGATGAACTGGAAGTCTTGTCCTTGTTGATTCACGATTACGAAGAAAAGAATTTCCCCATGGACAAACCCGATCCCGTGGCGGCGATCCGTTTCCGCATGGCGCAACAAGGCCTGACCAACAAAGATTTGGTGCCTTTTCTGGGCAGTCGCAGTCGCGTTTCCGAAGTTCTCTCCGGTCGCAGAAATCTAAGCCTGAAAATGATCCGTGCCTTGGTCCATGGTTTGCGCATCCCGGCGGACGTGCTGCTGGGCGAAATGCAAAATGCCTGACAAATTTATGATCTCGTTCGTTCGGCCTCATGATCTCAAAACAATACATTTCAGAAATCGGATTGAGGCGGGAGGCGGTGGAATCATTCGATAAGTATCCGTTCTCGCTTGCAGCGGTGCGGCCGCTGGAAAGGTTGGAACTGCATCCAGCGGTTACGTTTTTTGTGGGAGAGAATGGATCCGGCAAATCCACCCTGCTGGAAGCCATCGCCGTGGCCTGCGGTTTCAATGCCGAAGGCGGGTCCAAGAATTTCAGATTTGATACACGCAACTCACACTCGGAGTTGCATCGCTATCTCCGCATCGCCCGGGGTGTCTCCCGACCTCGTGACGGGTTCTTTCTCCGCGCCGAAAGTTTCTTCAATGTGGCCACTGAAATTGAGAAACTGGATGCAGAGCCCGGAGCCGGACCATCCATCGGTCCATCCTACGGGGATCGGCCATTGCACGAACAATCACATGGTGAGTCATTCTTAGCCTTGCTGGTCAACCGCTTTCACGGTGAAGGTCTCTACCTGTTGGACGAACCAGAAGCCGCCCTTTCGCCCAGCCGTCAGCTCTCCGTCCTCACGCGGATGCACGACCTTGTCAAAATCAAATCCCAGTTCATTGTCGCCACCCATTCTCCCATTCTGATGGCTTACCCCAATTCTTACATTTATTCATTTTCTCCCCTTGGCATTAAGCGGGTTGATTACAAAGAGACGGAACACTATCGCGTCACCCGCGATTTTCTTGCCAACCCGCAACGAATGCTGCAAGTGCTGCTGGCACCTTAGTTTTGCTCTCGCTTTTGTGGCCATAAATCCCCATTGACATAATGTAACCACTACATTAAATTCCAAGCCAATGAATGGGGAAACGGGACAAATCAACTTAGGGCCGGGCCGGGAATCAAAAACCAGCTTTGCGATGCTTTTCCTCCTCGAACTTTTGAGTTTTTTCGTGGCTTGTTATCTGTGTTCATCAGTGTCCATCTGTGGTTTCCCTTTTTCCCTCAGAAAATTAAGCCGGGACAAGGCAAAACAAGGTGGAACCAGCCAAAACAAGGTAGAACAAGGTGACCCCGCAAAAAAAATTCCACGCCGCCATTACCTTCTGTCGCTTGCTTTCTCCGGGGAATTTTCGCATCCTCCAAGTTCCAATTATTTAAAAGTTTTTTATGAGCGAACAATTTAGAACAGAATCCGATTCCATGGGGCCGATGCAAGTCCCCGCCAACGCTTATTACGGCGCCCAAACCGCGCGTGGCGTGGAAAATTTTCCCATCAGCAACTTGCGCTTTTCCCGCAGCTTCATCCGCGCCCTGACCCTGATCAAAAAACACGCGGCGATCACCAATCAAGGCATGGGTTACCTGAAACCTGAAACCGCCAAGGCCATCATCCAGGCCGCGCAAGAGGCCGCCGATGGCAAGTGGGACAGCGAATTTGTCCTCGATATTTTCCAGACCGGCTCCGGCACCTCCACCAACATGAACGCCAACGAAGTCATCGCCAATCGCGCGATTGAACTCCTCGGCGGCAAGCGCGGCGAAAAACTCGTTCACCCCAACGATCACGTCAATCGCGGACAATCCAGCAACGACGCCATCCCCACCGCCATCCACGTCGCCGCGTTGGAAGGGATTGAAAAACGTTTGATCCCGGCCTTGACCGAACTCCACGCCGCCCTCGACAAAAAGGCCAAGGAATTTCACGACGTCCTGAAAATCGGTCGCACCCATTTGCAGGATGCCACCCCGATCCGTCTGGGCCAGGAATTCAGCGGTTACGCCAGTCAAGTGCAGCACGGCATCGAACGTTTGCGCGCAGCGGAAAAAAATCTCGGCGAACTCGCCCTCGGTGGCACGGCGGTCGGCACCGGCATCAACACCCATCCTGATTTCGCGAAGAAAACCATCGAAAGCCTGGCCAAAGAAACCGGCCTGCCATTGCGCGAAGCCGCGAATCATTTCGAAGCTCAAGGCGGTCGCGATGCTTGTGTGGAAGCGAGTGGCGCGTTGAAAACCATCGCCGTCGGTTTGATCAAAATCGCCAACGACATCCGTTTCCTCGGTTCCGGTCCGCGACTCGGCCTCGGCGAATTGCGCCTGCCCTCGACCCAGCCCGGTTCCTCCATCATGCCTGGCAAAGTGAATCCCGTGATGTGCGAAATGCTCTTGCAGGTCTGCACTCAAGTTTTGGGCAACGACGCCGCCATCACCTTCGGCGGCAGCTTCGGCAACTTTGAACTCAACGTCATGATGCCGGTCATCGCGCATAATTTATTGGAATCCATCGAACTCCTTTCGACTGCGAGCCAGGTCTTCGCCCGTCGGTGCATCAACGGTCTCGAAGCCGTCCGCGAAAAGTGCAAAGACAACCTGGAACTGAGTCTCTCGAACTGCACCATTCTCGCGCCGGTCATCGGCTACGATAAAGCCGCCAAGATCGCCAAGATCGCCTTTGAAACCAACCGCACCGTGCGTCAGGTCGCCGAAGAAATCTCTGGCCTCGACAAAGCCAAGTTGAACGAACTGCTCGACCCAGCCGATCAAACTGCCCCGGCCATTATGCCGCCGGACCACGTCACTTTGTCGGCCGGCTAAAAGCCCGGCAACTCTTCAACAAAACAACCTGTGGCTGCGTTGGTGACAACGCGGCATTCTCCCATATTTAGGCCGAAGTTATGCTTTACTTTTAGCTGATTTTGAGAGAGGATTTTCACTCAAAGCCGTGAACAGTTAAACACGTGGCATTACAAGCGAATCCAATATTTAAAATCGTGAAAAAATCCCTTTTGCTGGTCAATCTTTGTGGCCTCTGTTTGCTGGCCTCGCCCTGCCTGGCCGATGTCACCGTCGCCCCCGCCACCGGCGGCGATGCCATCTCCGCCGACACCACCGGAGGCAGCTTCACTTCCCTGACCGGTCCAACCCTCACCGAGGGTTCCACTGGAGACATCAGCACCGGAGACATCGTGCTGAATGCCCCGGCCGGTTTTGAATTTGATACCAGCAGCACAGTCACAGTCGCCGTCAGCGGCATTGGCGCAGGCGATGACATCGTGCTGGATTCGGCCACAGCCACAGTGACCTCAAGCAACATCACCATCACGGTGGACAGCATCAGCGACTCGGGAGAAGTTTCCATCCTGCAATACTCCGGCATCAATGTCCGTCCCACGGCCGGAACACCTTTGGCCACGGGCAATATCACCGAATCCGGCAGCGCGACTTTCACGTTGGTTACTCTTCCGGCTGATGGCTATGGCGGGTTGGTGGAAACCTCGGGCGCAGCCACGCAACTGGCGATGTCCATCCAACCATCGCTTACGAACACGGCGGGAATAGTATTCGGAACGCAACCGGCGGTGACCATCGAGGACGCTTTTGGCAACATGGTTGGCTCGGACAACAGCACGGCGGTGTCCGTGGCCCGGACCGATGGCGGCCCGCTCATCGGCAGTGACACGATCGCGATTTCAGGAACGGTGACTTTTACCGATGTGGCCGAAAATGTCGCCCCGACCAATTTCACCCTGACTTTCACCGCCACCGGTTTAACACCGGTGGTCTCCAGTTCGGTGACGATCGTTCCAGACGTGCCGGATCATTTGGTGATCCAGCAGCAACCTTCATCTTCGGCGTCGGCGGGAGTGGCCTTTGCCACCCAACCGGTGATTTATATCGAAGACGATTTCAATAATTTGGTGAATACCAACGTCACGGTCGTGGCCAGTGTGACCGGAGGCGGATCGTTGCAAGGCGGCGATACGATTATCACCAGCAACGGTGTGGCGACCTTTTCGACGCTTTCCTACAGCAACCTTGGCCCGATCACGATTGATTTTAACGTGTCCGGCGTTCCGACGGTTACCTCCACCACCGTGACGATAATTCCCGGGGCTGCTGATCACCTGATCTTCACGCAAGGACCGACGAGCGAACGGGCCGGGCATATTTTCACAACTCAACCTGTTGTGAATGTGCTGGACGCATTTGGCCACGTCGTTACCAATTTAACTTCCAGCCTGGTGACGATTTCATTGACCAGCGGCGATGGGCGGCTTTTTGGCACAAAGACGGTGGATGTCGGCGCCAGCGCCGGAGCCGGGGTGGCGACTTTTACCGATCTGGAGATCAACACTGCTGGCAATAAACAATTGACAGCATCGTATTCGGGAGTGACGAGTCTGGCTGGGAGTACCTTCACCAATGCCGGCACCGGCCAGCGTTATACCCTGGCGGGAAATTATGCCACCGGTAATTCACCGCATGGCATCGCGTTCGGGAATTTTCGCGGCCAGGGCACCTCGCGTGACATGGTCGTGGGCAATACCGGCGACGATACTGCGATGGTGCGGTTATGCAATGACGATGGCACCTTTACCGATCCGGGGACGACTTACGCGACCGGACCGGGGCCGGTGGCGCCGACTTTTCTGGATGTGGACTCGGACGGAAACGATGAATTTGTCACAGCCAATTCCGGCACCAACACGGTGACGGTTTGGAAAAATTCAGGTCATGGAGTGTTCGGTTCCCACCGCGATTACGCGATCAGCGCCAACCCCAATCCCGGCCCGGTCTATGTGGCGGTGGCGGATTTGAACGGCGATGGGCGATTGGACATCGTGACGGCCAATGCCAATGAAGGCACCATCAGCATTTTGTTCGGCACGGCGGGCAGCACCTTTACCAATCTGGCGACTTATTTTGTGGGCAATGGGCCGAATTCGGTTTTTCTGGCTGATGTGGATGGAGACGGTAAAACGGACATTGTCACGGCCAACACCACGGACAACACCTTCACGATTTTGCAAAACATCGGTAGCGGGATATTTCTGGCCCAGACGACGTTGTCTGTTTCTCCGGGCGGCAATCCGCAACCGGTGCGGGTTTTGGTGACAGACCTGAACAAGGATGGACGCAAGGACATCATCACGATCAATCGCGGCTCAAACTCGGTCAGTGTCTTTACCAATGATGGCGCGGGTTCTTTTGTCATCAGCACCAATTATGAAACCGGCACCAAGCCGACGGATTTTATGTTCCGCGATCTGGATGCGGATGGTTTTACAGATTTGGTCGTGGCCAATTCCGGCAGCGGCACGTTTACCGTATTCATGAACACGGGCCACGGCGCTTTTGCCGAAGGCGAAACCGTGGCGGCCGGGGCCAACTCCAGTTCTGTGGCGGGGAGCAATTTCAACGGTGACGGCTTGACCGATTTGGCCGTGGTCAACACGGATGACACCAATGTCAGCGTTTTTCTTTACACCGGCCCGGCGCCGAACAGCGCCATGGTCACCGCTTACGAAAACCGCACCAATACCATTACTTTGACAGCAAAATCACTTTTGCCCGGCACCTTTAGCTATAGCATCGCGGCTGGGCCAACCCACGGGACGCTGGTGACCACGCTTGACCCGACTAAATATAATTACATTCCCAACGCCGGTTTTATCGGCGTGGACCGGTTTTATTTCCGGGTGAGCGACGGTTCGATCACCTCCGGAGCGGGGTCCATTCAGCTTAATGTTCAAGCCATTAACATAGCCCCGAGTTTTACCCTGCCGGTCACCAGCATCACCGTGGCGGAAGATGCGGGGTTAAAAACGTATGTTGGCTTCGCCACGAACCTGAACAAAGGGCAATCCGCCGACGCAGGCCAGACGCTGGGTTTTGGGGTGACCAATTCAAATCCGGGTTTGTTCACCAATGCGCCTGCTATTTCGTCCACCGGGACTTTGACTTTCCAGACCGCGCCGAATGCGAACGGGAGCGCGACGCTCGGTGCGTTTATCTATGACAACGGCGGCACCAACAACGGCGGAGTCAATCATTCTGCGGTGCAGACTTTCACCATAACCGTCACGCCGGTGAATGATCCGCCGAAGTTTACAGTGACACCGTTGCCGGCGAAAACCGTGTTGGAGGATGGCATGTTGACGACGAATTTCACGCTGACCGATGTGGATACGCCGCTGGCCAGCATTGTGGTCACGGGAACTTCTTCCAAACCGAGTCTGGTGCCGAACACGAATATTGTGGCGACGTTCAACGGAGTGAACTGGAACCTTACGGTCAAGCCGCTGACCAACGCCAACGGCGCTTGCACCATCAAGCTGATCGCGGACGATCAAGCCGGCGGGCGAACGACGAACACTTTTGCCCTGACAGTCACGGCGGTGAATGATGCGCCGTCCTTTACGATTCCGACCAATCTGCTGACGGTTATCGGCGATACCGGTTTGCAAACCAATATTCATTTTGTCACTAACATAGTGACCGGACCGGCGGATGAAGTGGCGCAGACAGTCACGTTTACGGTCGCAGGAGCCGACACCAATTTGTTTTCGACGTTGCCGACGATTTCTCCCAAAGGCAACCTGACCTTTGTCCCGAAAAAGGGCGCGGTTGGGACCAATAGTATGACGGTGCGCTTGAAGGACAGCGGCGGCACCGCGAATGGCGGGACAAATCAATCTGCGGCGCAGTCGTTCACCATTGCGATCACGACAAATGATTTCTGGCACATCACCGGCAATTACAGCGGGTTGTTCTATGACTCTCCGGTTGCGGAAGCGAGCGCGGGCTTATTGAAATTCAACCTGACTTACAATCGTGTTTTCAGCGGCAGTATTTCGATTGCCGGCGGCGTCTATTCGTTTTCCGGCAAGGCATTTAATACGAATGGCGCGGTCGCCTTTACGGTCGCGCGCGCGGGCAAGCCGACGTTGACCATCAATCTGCAACTGGATTTGACCAATGGCACGGATCAAGTCAGTGGTACGGTGGCGAATGGCACTTGGACGGTTCCATTACGGGGAGATCGAGCGGTGACCAGCGTCGTTAATCCGACGCCGGGTAATTATACGATGGCCTTTGTCGGCTTGGGTGATGGCTTGAGCAGTCCGGCGGGCGATGGCATTGCCGATGTCAAAGTTTCGACCAACGGTACTATTACATTGACTGGCGGCACTTTGGCGGACAGCGCGCCTTTCACGGCGTCTTCTTATTTGTCCAAGAACCGGCAGTGGCCGTTTTACGTTTCGTTGTATAGTGGCGGAGGGTCGGTCATTGGCTGGATCATGTTTACCAATCTGGCCAACGCCGATATGACAGGGGATTTGACCTGGATCAAGCCCGTCACCATCGCCACTTTTTATCCCGGCGGTTTTACCAATTCACTTTCGGTCATCGGTTCGGCTTTTGCCATTGTTCCCGGCGTTCCGGCTTTGGCGGCCAATACCGGCACGATTGATCTGACCGGGCCGACGCTGGCCACGCTGGTGGATGACTACCTTTTAACCACTAACAGCACCATCACCGTCACCACCAATCATGATCACGTCAGCCTGACTCTGACCAAGACGACCGGGGTGATCACTGGAACGTTCAACAGCGTTCCCACCGGGAACGGCACGCCGATCAAAGGAATCCTGATTCAGAAGGAAAATCGGGCTCGCGGCTTTTTCCATACCACCCATCAAAGCGGTGATTTTCTGATGCAGGGGTATTAATCGGGCGGAGTGCGGACATTCTTGTCCGCAGCAGGGTGGAGCGGACGGAGAGGATGATTAGTTTCAAAGCCGCTGGTGCGGGCAGTGGACTCAGGATGAATCTCACCCTTTTTGTGCGAATGGCCTTGCTGCGGACAGGAATGTCCGCACTCCGCCAAAATTCCGTTAAAATTATCTTTGCTTCCATTTGGGAATGGGCCTATATATTCTTGAGTCAACCGAATATGGCACCAAAGAAGGTTATATCGCAAGGTCGGCGGATTTTACGCGCTCTCCTTTTGTCTGGTGCTTTTCTCCTGATTTTTTCCTCAGCCACCGCGCAGGCGGCGTTGCAATTCGATGTTTTCCTCGGCTACGACGGGGTCGTCCCGGCCAACGGCTGGTTTCCCATCGTCTGTGAATTGCATAATGACGGACCGTCGTTTAATGCGGTCGTGGAGGTTTCTTCTGACTCGGGCGGGCAGCAGAGCCGACAGGTGCCGGTGGAGCTACCCACCAATACCCGGAAACGCATTTGCATTCCGGTCTATTCTTCTTCCCGTCATCGGACTTGGAATGTCCGCTTGTTGGATGATCGCGGCAAGGTGCGTTCTGAGCAGACGATGTTGTCGCCGCGAAGGGTGATGGTGGCTGATATGCCGGTGGTCGCGGCCATTTCCCGGACGGTCGGCGGCGTGCCGCCATTGCCGACGATCCCGAATAAATCGCAAGATGTGCAACCCGTCACTGCGCGGTTGCAACCGGCCATTTTCCCTGACAACCCGCTGGCCTTGGAGGGGATTGATCTGCTTTATCTGAGTTCGGAGAAGGCGTTGGAATTAAGCGAACCGCAAGTGGCGGCGTTGACGGCGTGGTTGCAACGCGGCGGTCATCTGGTTGTCAGCGTGGAACAGACTTCGGATTTGAGTGGTGTGCCATGGTTGAAACAGATGCTGCCCTGTGAATTGACCGGCACCGCCAACTTGCAGAACCACGAGCAATTGGTGGAATGGACGAAGGCGCGTGATCATTCAATTGTCCCAACGCCGCCGCCGACGAATAAGCGCCCGCGCAATAAGAAGAAGCCCAATAATAATCAGAACAATAACCAGGATAGCACCCCGGTTTTCCGGTCGGCGGAGATCAGGGACGACCCGGAATTTGAGGCCGCGCCCATGTCCGTGGTCACAGGGAAGCTCACCGATGGTCATGTTTTGATTGGCGATGAGGCCACACCTTTGGTCATCGAAGCCACCCGGGTGCGTGGCAAGATCACCGTCCTGACCTTCAGCCCGGAGCGGGAGCCGTTTGTTTCCTGGAAAAGTCGGGAATGGTTTTGGGCCAAGATGGCGAATATTCCGTTGTCCACCTTTGAATCGCCGGACTTTGTGGTGGACAGCGCGCGCTTGAGCAGCGATGGCATTTTTGGGGCGATGATTGACAGCAAGCAAATCCGTAAGCTGCCGTTGGGCTGGCTGCTGTTATTGCTGCTGGCCTATCTGGTGGTCATCGGGCCGCTGGATCAATATTGGCTGAAAAAAATCAATCGCCAGATGTGGACCTGGGTGACGTTTCCGCTCTATGTGGTGATTTTTTCCGGGCTGATTTATTTGATCGGTTTTCATCTGCGCGCCGGTGAGCTGGAATGGAACGAGTTGAACATCGTGGATGTCTTGCAGAATGGCGATTTCGCGGTGTTGCGCGGGCAGACGTATGTTTCGATTTACTCGCCGGTGAACTCGCATTATTCGATGGCCAGCGATCAACCGTTTGCCACATTGCGGGGCGAGTATCAGGGGAATTTCGGCGGCGGCCAGGAGAGCAGCCGGGCCAGCGTGGTGCAAAAGGGCAATAGCTTCAGGGCCGACGTTTTTGTGCCGGTCTGGACCAGCCAGCTTTATGTCAGTGATTGGCTGCAACCGGGGCCGGTGCCGTTGACCCTGAAAGCGGTCGAGGAAAATGGCAAGTGGAAGGTGACGGTGGAAAATAAAACCGACCGGATCTACAAGCCGGCGCATGTTGTCCTGGGGCGGCGCGTTTTTGACCTGGGCGATTTGCCGGCAAATCAGACGAAAACATTTGCGCTCGATTCGTCGCTCGGACAGACGCTGGCGCAGTTTATGGGAGATTACGGCGATAAATTTCGCGGATCAGCCCAGGCCCGGCGGCAAAGTTTTGGCAATAATGGCGTGCGCATTGAAGACGTTGCGCTGGGTTCCATGGCGGCGTCCTTTCTTTCCCAGGCCAATCGGGGCGGCAACAATTGGGACGATTTTAACGTGCCGGAGTCGCTTGACTTGACTCGTTTCGCCATGAGCGGGCAGGGGATATTGCTGGCTTGGGACGCGGATCATTCGATGGCGTCTCCGATAAATAAATTCAACCCGCGCCGAATCCATCGCAACTCGCTGGTGCGGTTGGTGGTGCCTGAGGATCAACTTTGAACCATTAACTTTAAACTTTGAATAAATTTATGGACGCTCCTCCTATTCCTGCGGTCGAGACGGTTGGTTTGACCCGCCAATACGGCGCCATGACCGCGCTGGACTCGCTCAACCTCACCATCAATCAAGGTGATCTGTTCGGCTTTATCGGTTCCAACGGCGCGGGCAAGACGACCACGCTTCGGATTCTGGCCACGTTTCTTGCGCCGTCATCGGGGACGGCTCGCGTTCTTGGACACGATGTGGTGCAGGAGGCTGACGCGGTGCGGCATGTCATCGGTTATATGCCGGATTTCTTCGGTGTTTATAAGGACATGGAAGTGACGGAGTATCTGGATTTCTTCGGCGCGTGTTACAAAATTCCAACGTTGCAACGGGAAAAGACGGTAGCGGATGTTTTGGAGTTGGTGGGTTTGAGTGAAAAGAAAGGCGCTATTATTGGAGCGCTCAGCCGGGGTATGCAGCAGCGGCTCGGCCTCGCTCGCGTATTGATTCACGATCCGAAAGTCCTTTTGCTCGACGAACCGGCCAGTGGTCTCGACCCGCGTGCGCGCATTGAAATGATGGCCATTCTGGAGGAGCTCCAACGTCTCGGCAAAACCATCATCATTTCATCCCACATTTTGAGCGAGTTGCAGACGTTGTGCAATCGCGTGGCCATCATTGAACGCGGGAAATTGATTTACAGCGGCCCGGTGCAGGGCGTGCGCGATCAGATGTCGGCCGGATTGATTTACTGGGTGACGGTGCATGGGGATTCGACGGCGGCGATCGCCTTGTTGAAAGCGCGTCCCGAGGTGGCGGAAGCCGTCGCCGTGGATGGACAAGTCAAAGTGACTTTCACAAGCCATGAAGTTGATCCATCGTTTTTGGCGGAGGCGCTGGTTCACGGCGGGATTAAATTTAACGGGTTATGGGAGGATGAGTTGGGATTGGAGGAAGTGTTTTTGCGAGTGACCAAGGGAGATACGCAGTAGAATTGGAGCGCCGAGCATTGCTCGGCAGGCGGAAGCATTTTGGTTCGCGCCGAACAATGCTCGGCGCTCCGATGGAGGAGTTTGGTGAATGGAAAAAATTCCAGCTTAAAGAGCCTCCGGTTCATCACCGGAATGTGGCCGGTCATCCAGCGCGAGTTGCGCGAAGGGGCGCGGCGTCCGTTCAATTACTGGCTGCGCGTGGGTGCTGCCGGCGGAGCGCTCGGAGTGCTGATGATTATTTATAGTGCTTTCGAAATGCCCGCCGGCTCGGGCATTAAAGCTTTCACCCGTCTGCATACTCTTTTGCTGCTGTTGATCTGGTGGGTGGTTCCGGCCATGGCTTGCGATTGTATCGCTCGAGAGAAACGAGACGGTACTTTGGGGCTGCTCTTCATGACACCGTTGTCGGCGGGTGGAATTGTGGCAGGAAAAAGTCTGGTTCAGGGGTTTAGGGCTTTCACGCTTTGGCTGGCGGTGATACCGGTGCTGACCATTCCATTCCTGATGGGTGGGATAGGGTGGCTGGACCTTTCCACGGTGGCCTCTTTTGAGTTTTCTGCCACGGTGCTTTGTCTGGCCGCAGGTTTGCTGGCCTCCTCACTGGTAAAAAATCGGATGGCGGCATTTTTTATGGCGGCGGCTTTGGCGACGTTTTTTTTGCTCCTGATCAGCGTGTTAGCGATTTTTATGGTCAATTATTTGACCATGGCGGCTTTCTGGGCTCCGGGAGATTCCGATTTTGTAATTTGCATGCTTACAGGAATATTCCCACATAATTTTAACGCCACAGACGGGTGGGCGGTGTTTTTCTCCAGCGGTAATTCCTCTGCGGCTTCCTCCGCGCATCGGTTCTGGTGTTATATGTTGATTGGTGTAGTCGGTTTATCTCTGGCTATTTTGATTTCGGTCACAAGTTTTGCTTCCGCCTGTGTTCGACGGTCTTGGAAAGATAAGATTCCTTCTGTCCGACAGGCGGGGTTGATCAAACGATTTTGTACTCCTCTGTTGCAACGCAGGTTTTCGAAGAAGATGCAAGGGACAATGGATCGGAATCCGATTGCCTGGCTGCAACAATATTCGTGGAAGGCGCGTTTGAGCAAATGGGGGCTATGTTTCGGATTTGTCATAGGGGAAACGTTAGTTGTCACCGCCAATGTTGAGCGACCGGACAATCTGCTCTCCTGGCAAATCGTTTTTCTATTCGTTCTCGGGGTGGTCTTTACGTTCATTGGGATCAACAGTTTTCTGATGGAAAAACAATCCGGCGCGTTGGAATTGATTCTGATCACGCCGCTGCGGGTGGGGCAGATCATTTTTGGCCGGGCTTGGGGTTTGTGGAAACTATTTTTACCGGCGGCCCTGATTCTGGGAGCCTCCACCGTCACGAGTTATTGGCTGAACAATGCAAGGCACTATTATTTTTATGGGCGGAATGATTTTGAGGATCCGGTGTTTCAGATAACTTTTGCCGTCGTCGCTGCGTTTTTCAATTTGCCGGTGTTTGCGACCTACTTCGCCTTGCGCGTGAAAAATCTGATCGTGGCCGGGGTTTTGACTTGGATTGCGCTTTTGATCGCTCCTTATATCGGCTTGGGATTAGTGGCGATTCCGTGCCGGCTATTTTCAGTGGATTATCAGTCTTCGAACATTTTTATCTTCATGGGGATTTTTCTGGGCAACGCTGCTTTCGCCGCCTTGGTTTGCTTTTTATTGCGCCACAGTTTATCTCGCCGGATTTATTCTTTTTGACAGGAGACAAAAGCTTGAATTCCAGGTTGAAATGAAACAATGATGTGCCATGAGAAAGTTACTTTTCTTGATCGCCATCTTGTGTGCCGGGACCCGCTTGCCCGGCCAGGACGCCACCAATCTTTACGCGGGGCAAGGCCAGTTGATTCTGACGAATTTTGTTTCCGCGCCGTTTCCTCATCCCAAACGGGCCAATGGCCACGTTTACCACGACAAGACTTATACGACGGAAGATCATTACAGCGACAGCCATGTGGCGTTGTTTGTGCCGAAAGGCTTTCGCGCCGGCAGCACCATTGATCTGGTGGTCCATTTTCATGGTTGGAACAACAATGTGACCAACGTTCTGCGCCGGTATAATTTGATCAATCAGTTTGTGGAAAGCGGACGCAATGCGATTCTGATCGTGCCGCAGGGGCCGCTGGACGCAAATGATTCGTTCGGCGGAAAAATGGAGGATGCCCGGGGATTCAAGAAATTTATTGATGAAGCGATTGACGTTCTCCAGAAAAACGGCATCAGCCAACGGGCCGAGCCATATCGGATCATCCTGTCCTCGCATAGCGGTGGGTACGAAGCAGTTTACTCCATAGTGGCGCGTGGCGGGATGTCGGATAAAATTCGCGAAATCTGGTTGTTTGATTCGTTGTATGCCGGGACCGAAACGTTTGCGGTTTGGTTCGATCATCATAAGGGGCGGTTCATTGATCTTTATACCAAGGATGGCGGGACCACGGGGGAGACCTTCAATTTGATGGAAGCCTTGCGTGGCAATAATGTTTCGTTTTTTGAAGCGACGGAAACCAATTCCACCGCGAAGGATTTGCGCGATAACCATTTGGTTTTTCTGTTCACCGATTTGCCGCACGACGAGGTGATGCAGGGCCGCAACACCTTCCGCCAACTTCTCGAAACCAGTTCATTGGATGCGATTAGTGGGTGGAAGCCGACTCACGCTCATTGATATGAAGGCCCGTTGGTTGGCAGCAATGTGTTTATTCCTCCTCGTGGGGAGTGTCGCAGCCAAGCCGCCAATTCCACCTCCACGCCTCGACGTTCCCGGAAAACATCTGGTCTTGCCTGAGGGAAACTTATTCGTGCCGGATTTTTATCAATTACCCGCCAATAAAAAGGCCGATGTGGTTTTGTTTTTTCTCGGAGCTTCCTGGTGTGCAGAGCAGAATTTTTACGCGGCCAGGAAAAATGGAGTCATCTTCACTGCCAACGATAAAGCCCGTAAAGCCGTAGAGTTGAATGGCGCAGAAGCCGAGCGCTTGCTCGATGCTGTGGTGAAGGCATTGCGCGGGGAAGGAATTGAAGCGAGCGGGGCAGGGCGGGTGTGCGTCGCTTCGTTCAGCGGCGGCTACAGTAGTACCCGCAGTATCCTGGCGCAGAGCAATCTGGTGGATAAAATTACCGATGTGGTGCTGGCGGATTCGTTGTATGGGCCGAAGTCGGCCGGTAACACGAACGAGATGGATGCGGCTGGCATGGCCCCGTTTTTCAATTACGCGCAACGGGCCGCAGAGGGAAAAGGCCGTTTTATTTTCAGCCAACTTTTCCCACCGGAAAAGAAATATCGCAGCAACACAACCACACTGGCAGCGTATTATTTAACCGATCATTTGCAGGTGGAGCGAAAACCAGCGACCGGAAAAACTTCAGTAGGGGCGGAGATCCTTTATCGCGCAGACAAAAATGGTTTTCACGTCCTGGGTTACGCCGGAATGACGACGCAAGATCACTTCAATCATTTCTACGGCATTAGCGATTTGTTCAAGGAGACTTCGCTGGCACCAGCGTCATTGTCCAGCGTCGGGACCGGTCACTGACTTGGGCGGCTTATCCACCCATTGATCGTGATCGCCCAATTCTTTCCGCAGACGTTCGAGTTCCTTTTTTAAATCAGCCAGGACATCGGCGAATTTTGGATCGGCATAGACGCTGTTGAGTTCGTGCGGGTCTTTTTTCAGGTCAAAGAGTTCCCATTCGTTGAGGTCGTGGTAGAAAATCAGTTTATAACGCTCGGTGCGGACGCCGTAGTGTTTGTTGACGGTGTGCTCGGACGGATGGCAGTAGTAGCGATAATACATCGAGGTGCGCCAGTCTTTCGGTTTCTTGCCTTCGAGGAGTGGCTTGATGCTGTGACCCTGGATTTCAGGCGGCACGGGAAGTCCGGCGTATTCGAGGAAGGTCGGGGCAAAATCCACGTTCAAGATCATGCCGTCGCTGACGGTGTGGGGTTTGATTTTTCCAGGATAACGAACCATGAACGGCATGCGCAGCGATTCTTCATACATGAACCGTTTGTCAAACCAATCATGGTCGCCGAGAAAAAATCCCTGGTCGGATGTGTAAATGACAATGGTGTTTTTATCCAGGCCTTCCTTTTTCAAAAAATCCAAAACGCGGCCAACATTGTCATCAATCGAGGCGATGCAGCGCAGATAATCTTTGATGTAACGTTGGTATTTCCATTTCTTGAGCGCTTCGGCGGAAAGGCCCGGCGGCGGTTCCTGTTTCAGATCTTTTTTGTTCAAATCAACGTCAATTCGCATGGTGGCGACTTTGGCGGCGCTGGCGCGATGAGAATAATCGTCGTTGAATGTGGCCGGTTCGGGAATATCCACGTCGTCATACATGTGGGCGTGTTTGTCGTCGGGTTCCCAGGGGCGGTGCGGCGCTTTGTGATGCAGCATCAGGAAGAACGGTTTGTCCTTGGGCCGGTCCTGGATAAATTTTATGCCCAGATCGGTGATGATGTCGGTGGCGTAGCCTTTGATTTTATTCGTTTTGCCCATCTCAATTAAATTGGGATTATGATATTGCCCCTGGCCGGGCAGGACATTCCAATAATCAAAGCCGGTGGGATTGCTGGTGAGATGCCACTTGCCGATCATGCCGGTGTGATAACCACCCTTCTGCAACATTTTGGCGACGGTCGGTTGGCGGCCATCGAACCGGTTGAAAACGGTGACGCCGTTTATATGACTGTATTTGCCGGTTAGAATGGCAGCGCGACTGGGGGTGCAGATGGAATTGACCACAAAGCAATTTTCAAATCTCATGCCTTCGTTGCCGATGCGATCGAGATTGGGCGTCTGGTTGATTTTGCTGCCGTAAGCGCTGATGGCGTGGGCGGCGTGATCGTCTGCCATGATGAAAAGGATATTGGGGCGATCGGCGGCGGCAGCAGAAAGGCCGAGAGCCAGAAAAAGAGAAAGAAAAATTTTCATTTGGATAAATGCCTCAGAGCTTCCAGCCATGTCGAAATTCCGGCCTGATAAATTTGTCTGCCGCTCGGGTGTTTGTCACTTTCAACGCTTTTGAATCCCATTCCAGCTTTTGTCCGGTGCGATAAGCGACGTTGCCTAATTGCACCGTTTCGGCCAGCGGGCCGGAATAATTGAAATTGCAAGAGGTTGCACTGCCGGTTTTGCAGGCTTCGATCCATTCATGATGATGCCCCATCGAAGTGGGAATGTATTCAGCAGGCGCCTTGAAATCGGCAAAATCTTTTTCCGGCAAAAGCAGCTTCTTATTATAATCCGCCAGCAACATGCCTTTTTCACCGACGAAGAGAACACCGTTGGCCCAGTTGGGCACTTTGCCGCTGGTGATCAAGTCCGGTTGTTTGCCACCGTCATACCAGGTGAGTTTGACGGCAGGAAGATTTTCACGCGCGGGAAATTCATAATGAGCAATCAGCCAGGCCGGAGTGGTCTCGTGATGGATGGGCGGTCCTTCGGCTTCAATCGTGGTCGGTGCGTGGAGCTTCAAAGCCCAGAACGGCAAATCCATATAGTGACAGGCCATGTCGCCCAGTGTGCCGCCGCCAAAATCCCACCAGCGCCGCCAATCTTTGGGCAGATACGCGGGATTGTAGGCTCTGGCCGGTGCCGGGCCGAGCCAGAGGTCCCAATGCAACGTGCTGGGGACAGGAGGTTGCTCCGTCGGACGTTCGCCGCCGGACCAGCTTTTGGCGCACCAGACATGCACTTCCTTGACCGCGCCAATGGAACCTGACTGGATCAATTCCACCACGCGCCGATAATTTTCGTTGGCGTGGATTTGGATGCCCATTTGCGTTGGCAATTTTAATCTCGCCGCAGCTTCAGTGACCTGGCGAATTTCCCAAACCGAATGGGCCAGTGGCTTCTCGCAATAAACCGGACGCCCGGATTTCAAGGCCGCCATGGTGGCAACAGCGTGAGTGTGGTCGGGCGTACTGACGACCACGGCTTCGACATCTTTTTGATCGAGCAACTTTCGGAAATCGTTGTAAGTTTTGGCCGCCGGGAATCGTTCGTGGGTGGCGTTCAAAAACAGATCATCCACATCGCAAATGGCCACGATATTTTGATTTTGAACGCCAAGAATGTTTTGCGCAGCGCGATTATGCGTGCCGATGACGCCGATGTTCAACTGGTCGTTCGGCGAGATTTTCCGCGCCAGCGCGGCACTGGTGCCGACCCAGACGCCTGTGGCGGTGATGATGCTGCGTTCGAGAAATTTTCTGCGCGATAAAATTTGGCTCATAGACTCGTGATTCAGACGTTTATCATGGGAAAAGGTTTCACGTCGCGCAAGCCCCAATGGGCATCTTGGGCGCGAGTAAAAGCGACGGTCTCTGGTGGTAAATTTTTTTTCGGGCGAACCTTGTTTTGGCTTGTTCTGCCTTGTTTCAGCTTGTTTTGCCTTGTGCTGGCTTGATGGCGGGAGGGAAATTTTTTGCCCGCGAAACACGCGAAAGGACGCGAAAAAAAACCGGCTGCCCCAGCCGGGAGGCTGGAGGCTGCAATTTTTAATGACGGTTCTTTGTTCACTGTGGAAATTTGGCAGGAAATGGAAAGGCTGTAGTGTCCTTGGTGGACACGGTTCCCATATTTCTCACCGTTCGCTTAAAATCTGAGCAAACGGTGCAACGCCCTTGCCAGGGCGTTGTATTGGCGTTCGTGATTATAATGTTGGGCGGAAATGCGCAATAACCGCTTGGGTGGCGCAGGCCACGGAATGATGGGAACTTCAATGTTGAATTGTTCGCGGAGCTTGTCTTGGAGCGCGTCGGCGTAGAGCGGCGTATTGGGAATCACCACCGATTTGGCATCCGGCAAAGGAAACGACACCAACGAACCGATCATTTCGTCGGGACATGGCAGGGGAATTCCCAACGCATCGCAGATCACTTTACGGGCAGACAAGGCGAGTTGCCGATTTCGTTCCATCAATGCCGTCCAGCCGCCAGGCATGATTGCGCCCATGACGCGCAAAGCTTCCGGCACGCTCAACATGGCCGAGGCATCCAATGTTCCAGCCCAACCAAATTCGATTTGAAAGCGCGAACGATCCGTTCGTTGGGAATTAAGGCCGTGACTAATGGCCAGTGGATGAATCAATTTTTGCCGGTCAGATTGAACGTGCAGGAAGGCCGAGCTTTTCGGCGCACAAATCCATTTATGGCAGTTTCCGGTATAATAAGTCGCACCAAGCTTTTTCAGATTCAACCCAATCATCCCGGGCGCGTGCGCACCGTCAATCAAAGTATCCACTCCCAGCCGATTCAATTTTGCCACGATCTTTTCCAGCGGCAGGACGATGCCGGTTTGGCTGGTGACGTGATCGAGCAGAGCGAGCCGGGTTCGCGATGTGACGCGTTCCATCACCGCAGCCACCGCTTCTTGCGCGGAACTGATCGGGTAAGGAATGTGCGCCACAACGACTTTTGCGCCCGCTCGTTCAGCGACGAAATTCAGGGCGTTGCGGCAGGCATTGTATTCCTGATCGGTGACGAGCAGTTCATCGCCGCGTCGAAATTCCAGCGAACGCAAAACCGTGTTGATGCCGGAAGTGGCATTTTGCACAAAGACCAGATCATCCGCCCTGGCTCCGACAAATTTCGCCACCGCCGCGCGGGCTTTATCCAGCATCGGCTCCAGATCGCGCACGAAAAATTGCACCGGTTGCCGCTCCATTCGTTGCAGTATTTCCGCGCGAAATTTCTGTACGGGTCGCGGACAACTGCCGAACGAGCCGTGGTTGAGGAAGATAAGTCCGGGTTGCAATGGCCAGAAATTGCGGGGAGTGGATTTGGATGGTTTACGTTTCATGATTTAAGGTGGCCAAGGATTTTTTTATGCGCGCTGCTGAAGGGCAGCCGTTTCAGTTCCGTCATGGTTTTCCAATCGCCTTCACCACTGCCATTAGCCCGAAAAACCTCGAGTGTGATCCGATAACGCGTGATGGAATGTTGGATTCGGCAAATGGGTTTGGAATCATCGAGGATAAATGGATTGGGGGCTTTGCCATCGGTCAAAATTTCAATGTTGGGGAATTCCCAGAGGTGGGCGTTGACCACTCCAGCCGGTCGTTGACGAACAAGGAAGCGGTTTTTCTCTTCCACCACGTAGGCGCGAAAATGGCGTTGCGTTGGAGCGGAACGCTTGGCGGTCATGGGTAATTCGTCCACCCGGTTTTCCAGACGCGCAAGACAGATCTTATTGACCGGGCATAGGTCGCAAGCCGGTTGCCTTGGCGCACAGATGAGCGCACCGAGTTCCATCATGGATTGATTAAAGAAAGAACAATTGCGGATTGCAGATTTCGGATTGCGGATTGAATGGGCTTCGGTGACGAGTTCGTTGGCGAGCTGCCACAACTTTGCATTAACTGATTTGTCTTTGGGATCGCCTTCGATCGCGTAAATCCGGGACAAAATCCGAATCACATTGCCATCCAGAATCGGCGTGGGTTGATTGAAAGCGATGCTGGCGATGGCTCCGGCGGTGTAACGGCCGATGCCTGGTAGCGCCAGAATATCTTCGAAGTCCTCGGGAAATTTCCCCTCGTGGTTTTCCATGATCGCCTGAGCCGCCTTCTGGGCGTTACGAACGCGGGTGTAATAACCCAAACCTTCCCAAAGTTTATGAATCTTCTGCTGTGACGCTTTGGCCAACGCGGAAATCGTCGGCAACTCCTTCATCCACCGTTCCCAATAGGGAATGACCGTTTTCACCTGAGTCTGTTGCAGCATGATTTCAGAGATATATACACAGTAGGGGTCGTTTCGGTAGGGTTCTCTGCGCCAAGGCAAATCCCTGGCGTTTGCCGCATACCATTTGAGCAGGGCAGTAACAATAAATTTGCTTTTGCGTGATTGCAACACGGTCAAATCTGTCGTTCTGCGAGTGTCGGGTCAATACTGCAATCAAAACAACTGGCAAGAGCCGCGCCATGTTAAACATCATGGACTCAAATCTTTTCTGCTTTTGAAATTATCTCTGTCAGTGTGTAACCCAATGCTTTTGAAATTGCCTTTGCCGTGTCCAAATTGGGGCTTCTTTCTTCGCGTTCCAAAAGTCCAATGTAGGTTTGATGAAGCCCAGCCTTTTTTGCCAAAGCCGC
>CAIYOY010000090.1 GCA_903927905.1 uncultured Verrucomicrobiales bacterium
CGGCCTTGAGCCAGTCAAGGCCAAGGACAAGACTACAGCCAGTTAAGAAAATCAGCGACCAAACCCTATCTTTCGTCATTTTGGATGAAACATTGCCCGTAAACCTCTAATCTAAGACTATTGCCCTGATGATGAAGTTTCTGCGCGCTTGGTTGCTTATCCTGCTGGCCTTTTTGGTCGGCTGGGGGCTGGAAGCGTATTGGCAGCACCAAACAACGGTGAAGCCAGCCACCCGCGCCCATGGTTCAGGCGGTAGCAGCAATGCGAAAACGGGCAGTGCTTTTTCCACCAACTACGCCAATGTAGTGCAGGGCAAGGATACAGAGCCAAAATTGGTTGCCTGGTCGGCGGAATCTGCACTTGGGAAAATCCTGGCCACCACCAAGGGCGGCCAACGCACGCTCGCCATTGCCGGACTGGTTAGCCAGACCTCGGTGGATAACCTGGGCGCATTGATTGACCAAGCTCGTTTTTGTGTTGATGACACCGCCCGCCAGTCGCTCATGGATATGGCGTACGCAAAATGGGCCACGGCTGACCCGCAGGCCGCATTGGGATTTGCCCGCACAGCCGCAACCAAACGATTCGACAAGGATAGCAGCCCATTGAGTCAGGTGTTGTCCACTTGGGCAGGCCATGACCCGCAAGCCGCGCTTGCTGCCGCACAGAGCGTGGATTTGATTTCGCTCAAACAAGATGGCATTCGCAGTGTATTGGCCGCTTGGGGCGCGGGGCCTGACCCACAAGCCGCCATCGCCGCTGCCAAAAATCTCAACCTCGGCAATCAATTGGGGCCGGCCTTGAATGGCATCTACACCAGTTGGGCGCAAAATAATCCGAGTGCCGCTTTCGCGGCGTTGGATCAAATCACCAACCTCAATACGCGCAACAGCCTTGCGGGTACTATTCTACAAACCATGGCGGACCGGGATCCGCGCGGCGCGCTATCCCTCCTCGAAAGCTTGCCTGCAGGCGCACAAAACACCCCGCCCTATCCGGCCAACGCCATTTTTGCGAGCCTCGCCCAGCAAAGTCCGCAGTCGGCTGTCGCCGCATTGAATGAAATTCCCGGCGGACTCATGCGCCAACGCGCCGTGACTGCGATCGCGGAAAATTGGGCTGACAGCGACCCGCAGGGTGCCATCGGTTGGGCCAACTCGCTACCCAATCCCGCTGACCGCGCCAACGCGCTGAGCAACGCCATCCAGCACATGTCCGCCAATAATCCAGTGGATGCTGCCGCCCAGCTAAAAAATATTGCCGACGTCAACCAACGCAACCAGGCGATGAATAGCGTGCTTAGCCACTGGGTGGATAGTGATCCCACTGCTGCGTTGCAATGGGCGCAAAAAAATACCACCGGCAATGCCCAAAGCATGGCGCTGAGCCAGATCGTCAACAGCGTCGCCGGCACTGACCCCGTGGCGGCACTAGGTATCGTCCAACAAATGGCCGATGCGCCGAATCATAACGCTCTCGTTTTTCAGACCATCAACAGCTGGGCGCAATCCGACCCCGCGGCCGCGCTTGCCTGGGCGGGCAGCAATCTCAGCGGCACAGAACAAACCACGGCGTCGAATCTCGCCCTGCGGCAACTCATCAATGTTGATCCCATGGCCAGCGCCAGCTACGTAGCCGCGCTGCCCGATAATGCCAATCGCAATAATTTAATCAGCCAAGTGGTCACCTCCATGGCCCGCACAGATATGGACGGCGCACTGGCGTGGATAAACGGCGCGCAAAATATCAATGATGCAACCCGCAACAGTGCCATTCAAAATGTGATATCCACTCTCGAACAAACTGATCCGATGGCGGCGGCGGCAAAATTATCTTCGCTAAGCATCAACGCGAGCACGCCTGCCGGACAAAACACCCTGAACAGCATCGCCGGTCAAATTGCTTCGGGCTGGGCACAGAGCGACCCCACCGCCGCGCTCAATTGGGCGGCAAACCTGACCGGCCAGGAGAGGCAGAATGCCTTGAATAGCACCTTGACCACCGTGGCTAATTCCGACCCCGCCTCGGCTTGGAATATTGTGCAGTCCATGGCCCCCAACGA
>CAIYOY010000091.1 GCA_903927905.1 uncultured Verrucomicrobiales bacterium
CCGCAACCGATCTTCGCATGTCTCCCCAAGACTTAAAAATCTTGCAAAACGGTGACGAAGCCACCCGGAATAAAATTGTTGAGGCCTATAAAACTGGAATGCAACGGCGCAATAACAGTTCGGGTGAATATGCCGGATTGCTGATTTCGCTGCTGGCCATTTTTGCGCTGACCAATGCCGGACGCAGCGGCCAATCCCCCTACTCCAGATCAGAGCGCAAGGCCGTTTGGTTTTGGGGAGCTATCGCGTTGGGATCTGTTTTGGCCGCTTGGGGCCGACACGGATTTATTTACCGTTTGCTCTACCAACTGCCTTATTTCTCCACCATTCGAAACCCCATCAAATTCCTGCACCCGTTCCACATCGCCTGGCTCATCCTCTCCGCTTACGGACTGGAAGCGATGACCCGGCGCTACTTGTCAGTCCCGCGTACTCGCACCAAAGGTTTCGTTGACCACTTGAAAATGTGGTGGTCGAAAGTTGTTGGTTTTGAAAAGCGGTGGACCATTGCTTCCGCTTTAGCCATCGTCGCGGCAATCTCCACGCTGGCGATTTTGGGCGCGAACCAAAACAATCTGGCGGCGCATCTGCAAACCCTGGGATTCACCCCGGACTTGGCCCCCGGCATGGCCCGATTTTGCCTCGGCGAAATGATTTGGTTTGTGGTTATTCTGATTCTCTCTACCGGAGCATTGATCGGAATTTTGAGTGGGGCCTGGAGCGGGCCGCGCGCCAAGTGGGCCTGGATTTTCCTTGGGGCCATTCTCCTTCTGGACCTCGGCCATTCAGATCGCCCATGGATCAGTTATTTTAATTACAAAGAAAAATATGTGATGAATCCGGTGGTGCAATTTCTCAAGCAAGACCCGCACGAACACCGCGTCGCCACCCGCCTCTCACCCATCGGCCCTTACACCATTTCCGGCGACAACGATTTTCGCAGCCTGTGCCATTTCTGGTTGCAAAATGATTTCCCGTACAACGATGTGCAAACAATCGAGATCGCGCAAATGCCGCGCATGCCGGTCATGGAGCGCACTTTTTTCAACTATTTCACGCCAAAAAATGATTCGGAATGGTGGCTTTCAGCGCGTTTATGGAAACTGACCAACACGCGCTTCATCCTCTGCGCCGCCAACGTCGTGCCACTGCTCAACCAACGCGCCGCACCCAACGCCAATAGCTTTGGCATCAAGGCGAGATTGAATGACGGCCTGAAATCAACCGCAGCACGATTTGAAGATTGGGGGGATTTAACCGTGGACCTCGACCCGAACGGGCCGTTCGCCCTGGTCGAATTCACCAACGCCCTCCCCCGAGCCAAACTCTTTGCCAACTGGCAAACACCGAACGACGACAAAGCTACGTTGGAAACACTCGCGTCCAAGACCTTCGATCCGGCCCAACAAGTTTTAATCGCCAAGGAAACGCCCGTCTCAACTCCCGCCACAGGCAACGTTGACCCCGGCACCGTGACCATCACCGACTATCAGCCGAAATATGTGAAATTACAGGCCAGCGTCAAAACCGCCGCCGTCATGTTGTTGAATGACCGGACTGATCCGAACTGGAAAGTTTCGGTGGATGGGACCCCGGCCAGTTTATTACGCTGCAATTATCTGATGCGCGGCGTGTTTTTACCGCCCGGCGAGCATCAGGTGGAATTTCGCTTTCAACCGCCCCTGCTCACATTATATGTCAGCATGGCGGCGTGGGCTGGGGGGATTCTGCTCGCTGGCTATTTGATTTTTGCGGGCGCAAAAAAACCGAAGAACTAATTACGCGTCCAAACTGCGCGATAAAACCTGGTTTGATTGGTCGCGTGAAAATCAACCAAGCCGTTATTGGTGAATGCATTCGTGCTAAAGGGCGACCAACTCAGCATGTCCGGCGAAGCCTGGACTACATAGCGAACTCCATTTTGTCCCTGCAATTGAAAGTGAAACTGATTGTTGGTTGTAGCGGACGGTGGCAGCAGCAAACGCGGTGGCGCCGGTGGCAGGGAAAACACTGTCAACGAATAAGGCGCAAAGGAGAAAGTGAAATTCGTCCCGGCGGCGTTGAAATTCGTTTGTGTGATGTCCGGCGAACCAACACCGGCGTGTTCCGCTTCATCTTGTGGAATTCCGAAACCGTAAACATCCGCATTGCTGCCCGCCTGATAACCGGAAATGGCGATGTTGACCGACGCGGTGTGCAGAGAGCTTTTGTTAATGACCAAGAGAGACAAGGTGCCGTTGGTCCGAAGC
>CAIYOY010000092.1 GCA_903927905.1 uncultured Verrucomicrobiales bacterium
CGGGCAGAAGGTGTGGAGTTATTCAAAGCCTCTTTACCATTTCACGCTGCTGCGGGTCACAGACCCGCGCTCCGTCAAAATAGCCGACTACCCCCAATTCCCTTCGTTTGCTTCTGTGAAAATTTATTCTATAATCCAAACCGATATGGAATTTATCCGAACAATTCAATGCCTTCGCCTCAACCGGCTTTGCTCGATTTTCACCTTATCCTTCGTCGCTCTCGCTCTCGCCGCCGCCCCGGTAAACTTTCCCGACGCCATCACCCAATCTCGCGCCATCATCCTGAAAGACATCGCCCCAAAAGTCCCCGGTCTTTCCATCACCGTGTCCGTTGACGGCTCCATCGTCTGGTCCGAAGGCTTTGGCTACTCTGATTTGGCCGCCAAAACACCTGTCACCCACTCGACTAAATTCCGCATCGGCAGTGTGTCTAAATCACTCACCTCCGCCGGGCTTGGCCTCTTGGTGGAAAAGGGTCAGTTGGATCTTGATGCGCCCATCGGAAAATATATTCCCGATTTTCCACTCAGCGGCGCTCTCATCACCACTCGTCTCCTCGCCGGTCATCTTGGAGGCATCCGTAATTATGAACGGATGGAGGTGCTCTCCAATCAACCTTACCCCAACCTTCGGGCCGGTCTAAAAATTTTCGAAAACGACGCTCTCGTCGCAACGCCCGGACAGACCTTCAGTTATTCCTCTTATGGTTGGAACATTATAGGTGTCATCATGGAAAAAGTCGCCAAACAGGATTTCCTTTCCTACATGCAGAAAAATGTTTTGGATCCACTCAACTTGACCAACACCGTTCCTGACCGCGCCAACGTTTCCGACCCGCAACGCTCCCAGTTTTACGAAACCGATTCCACCGGCAAATTCATTATCGCCCCACCCGTGGACAGCAGTTACAAATGGCCCTCCGGCGGCTACCTCTCCACCACCGAAGATTTGGTCCGCTTCGGCAACGCCATGCTTCAGCCCGGCTTTTTGAAAAATGATACCCGGCGACTGCTCTTCACTTCCCAAACCAATGCCGCTGGACGCAAAACGCTCTTTGGCATCGGTTGGCAAGTGGGCCGCACCACCGTTTATCACAACGGCGATTCCATCGGCGGAACCAGCGTCCTGCTCATGCAGCCATCTACTCATGTCGTCGTGGCCCTCGCGGCCAACCGGGGCCATGCTGCCTTGAGTCAAACGAATGGTCATTGGTCCGTCACCAACCTCATCTCCAGCCTTCAATTCGACCGTAACGCCGCCGCCTTGCACATCGCCAAAGCCTTTGCTCCGCCGGAGCCTCAACCCATTCCGCCAAAATGACCGGAGCGCCGAACTCCGATTCGGCGCGAAACAGTCGGAGCGCGAGTCTGTGACTCGCAGCGCGTGGCAAGTCAAAGTCGCGTGGTTTTTGCGTAGCGGTACAATTTGGCGAAAGGTGGGGCTCGCACCCTGGTGCGCCTCTGGATATTGTGCTGACCAGTCGTGCTCGCGAGCCGGGGCAGTTTAGGGAGAAACTAATCGCTTTTTTGCCAAACTGTACCATTATTTTTTTCTTGGCCTCAAACGACCAAACCACAAAATTCTCCACCATTATGCCGTCACTCCAATACGAAATCTCCTCCGACCGCCATCGCCTGGACCTCCCGATGATCCACGAATTCCTGCGCACCTCCTATTGGGCCAAAGACATCCCGCTCGCTGTCCTTGAAAAATCCATCCAAAACTCCCTCTGCTTTGGCGCCTATC
>CAIYOY010000093.1 GCA_903927905.1 uncultured Verrucomicrobiales bacterium
CCCGCGCTCCGTCCGAAAGCCATATTAGAGGTCCAACGCCGAACAAGTACGCTTCCACCGAGGCAGCCAATAATTGCTTTGGTCGAGCGAAAGCACCACGCTGCTGGCCCGGCCCACGATTTGCCGCCGATCTACGGTGCCGTAATATCTTGAGTCAAAACTATTGTCCCGATTGTCGCCCATCATGAAATACTGGCCGTCAGCCACGCGAACGGGAGGAAAGGTGCGCATGGCTGCGATTCCGTTGATGGCCATGATCGCATGAGCATGGGCGGGAAGCTGTTCCCGGGCGAAGACACTGCGGTCGCGTTCCGGACTGGAAAGTTGCTCCCCAATCTTTGGCTCCAAAGTGGTGTAATCCACAGGTTTTCCATTGATGACCAATTGATCCTCGCGCAACTCCACGGTATCGCCGGGCAAACCAATCACCCGTTTGACCATGCGCGTGCCGTCATTGGGTGAAAAAAACACGACGATATCGCCCCTTTTTGGGTTGCCCCACTCGGCGAGATGCCAGGTGGTGAACGGCACTTTGAGATCGTAGGCGAGCTTGTTCACCAACACGCGGTCACCGACCAGAATGGTCGGCTGCATCGAACCCGAAGGCACGACGTTCCAATCCGCCAAGGAAGAACGGAGGGAAAACATGACCAGCGCGAGAATCAAAAGCGGGCGAATTTCTTGCCGCCACCAACGACGGGCGATGCCCCGGTATTTTTTATAATCCATGGCGTTTCGACCTCGGGGCCCTCGGTTTGTTCATTCTTTTACCGTGGAAAGCTTTGCTTTCAATGCTTTTTAGGAGCTGTGGGCGACTCGATGCCAACTGTAATGACCGTTTTACTGTCAGCGGGGTAATAAATCCGCTCTTCCGGTGTATGAAGCTCAATAAATCCATCCCCAAAACGCTGACGCTGCTCAACAACAAACGGTGTGATGTCCTCAATTGAAATCAGCTCCTGCTGTCCATACCTGCGAAGTATATTACCTCGCAAGCCTAACTGCACTGCACGGCGCTCGACAGGCTTGCCAAGCGGGTCATGATCTGGATCCCATTGCAGACGAACCTCCGAAGATGCCACTGCTGCCTGCCATGCCTCTCGTGTAGCAAATCGTTGTGAATCGAAGCCGGACGGAACAACAAGCTGGAGTAACTCGTCAAAAAACGTCCGTTGCAAACGGATGGCAAGTATGTGCTCCTGCCCCTCCTTGGTGGCCCAGCCCGATCGATACATCATCCAAAGAAAATTCGGTTTAATCCAACTCATGCGATTGAAACTAAAATCGCCACCGAATTGTTGATGTTCGACTGCAAATCGAGCAATAGAAGGCCGGTATGCCTGATATACGTAAATGGAATTGGCATCGAACTGAGCCAATATATGCCGACCAAATTTTGGCCAGTCACGAACTTGATCAAGATAGCGTTGATGGCGCATGAAACGTAAAGCGGGCTAAGATTAATTACGACCAGTGTTTAGACCTTTGACATCTCGTCTCCCACTCAAATCTCTGCGGGTTATGAATCATAGCCCATAATACCTGCGGTATTGCTTAATGCTCGCCTGCGGTGTCCAATCTTCAAAATCTCTGGTTTGCTCACACTTGGTCAAATACTCTAAAGCGTCGGCGGCTGATAGGTCCTCTGACTTCAGAAGGTATTCTTTCGTTGCCGCCAATCCTGCGCCGCAAAGAAACTGAACGTCGAGACCGCAATGAGTATCGAAGTTTATTTGTTTAGCTTTCCAGATGAGGAGCGCATCATCAACGACTCCCAAACTGAATAGCTGCAGACACAATGTTAGAAGCATTTCCTCGTAACCACTCTCATTTCGCTTTTCGCGCTCAATCTCATCCTCAAGAAGACGCCGTATCTCGTCTCGACATTGAGCTGATGCCGGCAAGCCAAATTTCTGTAAAGCTTCGTTGTTTGTCATGGAATGAAGTCGGCTAAGCTACCGGATCCAATGCAACAGGGCGTCAGTCACGGCTTCTTCGACAGGACGCATTTTAACACCAGCGGCCAGAAGCTTGGAAACATCGAGGATGCAATTAGAACGCGGCGTCTTGGCGGCGATTTTGTAGAACTCCTCGTCGTTAGCCCAGAACTCAAATTTACGCGCGGGTTTCAGGATTTTCTCGATCAATTTGACAGCGTGACTCGCGGTCATGAAACCCGGATTGGTCACGTTGTAAATGCCGTAGGCCGCTTTTTTTTGCCAGAGATCAAGGCAGGCGTGAACAAAATCGGCCCGATGCGACAGGGAATTGATGTTGTCATAGACTTTCGGGTAATTCTGCAGCTTGCTCAGGTAATTGCGCGGGCTGTCTATGTTGTCGAATGGGATGCGCAGCCGCCAGATGTAATGTTGGCCGATTCCGCGCAATGACTCCTCGGCCATCGCTTTCGTGCCACTGTAAAAGCTGCATGGCGGTTGGCGGAAAGAAAAATTCGGTTCGTCGGTTTCCACGAATCCGTGCAAGGCCTGCGGATCTTCTTCGGCCAACGCCTGAACGTCCGGCTTGGTCAGGTCCTTCTCCACGCGCGCGCCGATCTTCGCTCCGGCAAAAATGCAGCCGGAGGAAACATGGCCGAAGGGGATGTCCAATTCCGCGCAGAGATGCCCGACCATCACGGGGAAAAGCGTGTTGCCTTGCAAAGTGTCGGCGCGATTCGTTTCGCACGCATCCACATTGGGTTTGCCGGTGTAGCCTGCGGCGTTGATGAGGAAAGCGGGCTTGTTCTGTTTTAGGAATTTGCCTAGCGCATCAAACTTCGTGTAATCCATCTCGCGCCGGGTTGGAGCGGCAAATGGAATCCCTCGCTCCTTCAACGCCTGGAAAAACGCCCCGCCCATGTATCCCGTGCTGCCTAATAGAATGACCATTGGATGTTGCTGTTTGAAATTTCTTTGGAATTTGGAACTTGGTTCTTGGAGCTTTGCTTCTACCGCTTGGCCTCCGTCAGAACACGGGTGATGTAATCGCGATATTCGCAATTCGGCATTTTTGCAGCGAGACTTTCCAACTGTTCGAGTTTCAAAAACCCTCGCCGAAAAGCCGCTTCTTCCGGGCAACCGATCTTTATGCCCTGCCGTTTTTCAATCGTCTGCACATACGCCGAAGCCTCATGCAAACTGCTGCTCGTCCCGGCGTCCAGCCAGGCAAAGCCGCGACTGAGTTTATGCACCCGCAACCGCCCAAGCTTCATATACGCCACATTCACATCCGTGATTTCCAATTCACCACGCGGCGATGGTTTCAGGTTTTTGGTAATTTCCAGCACCTGATTATCGTACAGATATAATCCCGGCACCGCGTAATTGCTTTTCGGCGCCTTGGGTTTTTCCTCGATGGAAATGGCCTTCCCCTGCTCATCAAATTCCACCACGCCATAGCGTTCGGGATCATGCACGCGATAGCCAAAAATACTGGCCCCGGTCTTAAAATCATCGAACGCGCTCTTAAAACTATCCGCGCCGTAAAAAATATTATCCCCCAAAATCAACGTCACCGGGTCTTTGCCGATGAACGATTCCGCGATCAGAAACGCCTGGGCAATGCCTTTCGGTTCCGCTTGTTCGCGATAATCAATGGTCAGGCCCCAGTTTTTTCCATCGCCGAGAAGGTTTTTAAAGCGGGGCAGATCGTGCGGGGTGGAAATCAGGCAAAGCTCGCGGATTCCGTTCTCGACCAGAGTGGTGAGCGGATAATAAACCATCGGTTTATCATAGACCGGCTGCAACTGTTTGCTGGCGACCAGCGTGAGCGGGAACAAGCGCGACCCGGCTCCACCGGCAAGAATAATGCCTTTCATTCTCCAACTCTAGGGGTTTAAACCGATTGAGGAAAGGCAGTTTTTTAGACACATCCGGAACGGAGCGCGGTTCTGTGAACCGCGCAGGTTGGCATGGTGAAGATTTTTGAATTATTGAACCCTTCTTGCTGGCCACAAGCTGCGGTTCACAGAACCGCGCTCCGTTTTGACCATTTACCGTCCGGGCTTTTTTCAGCCTATTCGTACTTGACGAACAGGCCGGATTGCGGACACTTTGACACGCAATGAAGATCAAATACCCATTTTTT
Source organism: uncultured Verrucomicrobiales bacterium (assembly GCA_903927905.1). Lineage (GTDB taxonomy): Bacteria > Verrucomicrobiota > Verrucomicrobiia > Limisphaerales > Palsa-1400 > CAIYOY01. The sequence continues at coordinate 4,087 of CAIYOY010000093.1, forward strand.
CTGTTACTCGCGGTCTTGACCGCGACTTTCACGGGCTGTGTCAAGACCGGCGACGGTCATTCCCGCGCCACCGCGCTGCCGTGGGTCAAAGACAAGATCAGCGCCCGCTATGAGCGCACCGTGCCGCAAATCCTGACCGCCGCCAAGGCTGTCCTCATGCGCAACGGCAAACTCATCGCCGACAACTCCGTCAACAATTCCTTCACCGCCAAAGTCAACCAGCGCGACGTCTGGGTGAGCGCGGTGGACATTGACGGCAAAGTCTCCGAAGTCACCGTCCAAGTCCGCACCAAAATGGGCGGCAGCGACATCGAACTGGCCAGCGCCATCTCCACGCAGATCGCGTTGCAGCTTTCGACCACACCCTGATTTAGGTTCGATAGATATTTAGCAAACCGGCGCACAGATGATGTGCGCCGGTTTTTTTGTGAATTTATTAAGGGTTTTGGAATATACCGTCACGGATAAAGCTTCCCCCCCTTGTTCGGATTGTTAAGGAGTTAAAGGCACTCTTCAATAGCGTTGGCTGTCTGCCAAGCCGCCCGACCGCCATTTTCGCGCAAACGGCGAACAACCAGTTCGATATCGCTACGATCAACAAATTCGACGCCCGACTTTCGCATCCAAAAACACTCAGGGTGTTGAGTCAAAGCAAGTCGCGCCAGACGAAGAGCTTCCGTTGGGATCTCGGCAACATTTGACTCTTTGTTTTGAACGATTGGAGGAATCACATTTTATGAAATCACGATAGTCGTTTTTGAGGTGGTGACAAGTATTCTTCCATTACCGGCAACTAGGGGCGCCGACAGACCTTGACGCCACCCTGCTCTGCTGCGACTTTGGATGACGTTGGCTAAAGGCCGGTCAGGTTCAACGACCGGTGATTTATTCGCGGTCGTTTCGTCAACTCCCGCTGTGCAGTCCCTGCTTCGGCGCGTGGAGTCGGGAGGATTGTTGTCGCTCGCCAATATCACCCCGGCAGCGCAACCCTTTTTTGCGACGCTGTTGCGGGAAGTTTTTCCCAAAAGGCCGGTGGTTATCGTCAGCGCCGGATTGAAACTTCAAGAACTCGCCCACCAAGACATTCAAACTTGGAACACCGTGCGGGACTCTCAACCAACAGGACTCAACTCTCAACCCCTCTTTTTCCCGTCGTGGGAAGTTTTGGCGCATGAGTCAAAACTTCCTCACGCCGATGTGATCAGCGATCGGCTGGCCACCCTAGTGGCGTTTTCCGATAATTCCGCAATCCGAAATCCGAAATCCGAAATCGTCACGGCGAATGTCATGGGCCTGATGCAGAAAACTTTCGGCGCGCGCGAATTGCAAGAGCGAACGCGTCGGGTGAATAAGGGCGACCAGGTCGATCCGCTGGATTTGATCGAATGGCTGGAGGAACAAGGTTACGAGCCGGAAGCGCAAGTTTCGCAGAAGGGGGAAATTTCTTTGCGCGGCGGAATTCTGGATCTGTGGCCGCTGATCAGCCCGTGGCCGGTGCGGCTGGAATTTTTTGGCAATGAATTGGAGTCGTTGCGGTCGTTTGATCCGATCACGCAGATTTCCCGCGAAGAGATGGCCGAGGCCATTATTCCGCCCGGGGGCGAACTGGGATTGCTCCGACGCGCCGGAAAAGCCGAGAGCAGTTTGCTCGATTATCTGCCGCCGGAAACGATTTTTGTTTTATGTGAACCCGAGCTGCTGGCGGAACAGGCGCGGCTATATGAAGAACAGGTGCCAGCGGATGATCCGTTTCTGATTACCTGGGAAACGGTGCAAGAGGAAATCACACGACGCGGGATGACTTGTATTGAGGTCGCGGAGGATGGCGGAGTGCGGACATTCCTGTCCGCAGCAGGGTCGGACGCTCAAGAGGTGCTGGAAAATTTTGACGCGCTTGGCACGGGTGACGCCGCTGCGGACAGGAATGTACGCACTCCGCTTGAACCTGCTTTCCATAGCCTGGAAGCCTTCCGCCCCATCGGCGATCGCGCGCCGGAATTGCACATCGCCGAGGCGCAACGGAAGGAATTTTTTAGTCAACTACATCGTTGGTCACGACAGGGATTTGCCGTCCACGTGTTTTGTAATAATGACGGTGAAAAACAACGGTTCGAAGAAGTCTGGTGGGAATTCGGTTTGGGCAACACCAGCGATCTTCACCTGCACATCGGCACGTTGGCGCGCGGATTCATCTTTGAAGAAGCCAAACTGGTCGTCGTGACCGATGCGGAAATCTTTGGGCGTTATCGCGTGCAACGACCGCGCCGGCTCAAGGCCGCCCACGCCCAAACCAGCCGATCGTTGATGGACATCAATTTCTCCGAACTGGAGGAAGGCGATTACGTGGTTCATCTACAGCATGGCATCGGGCGATTTATCGGATTGCAGCCGATGCCCGACAGCACGCTGGATGAATGTCTCGTGATCGAATACGCGCCCGCCGATCCGGCGCAGCCCAATCCAAAATTATACGTGCCAGTGACCGAAGCTCACCTCGTGGGGAAATATGTTGGCGCCGGCAAAGCCCGCCCGCATTTGAACGTGCTGGGCGGAAAACGCTGGGCCAAAGCCAAGGCCCAGGCCGAAAATGCCGTGCGCGATCTGGCGGCGGAAATGTTGTCCATCCACGCCGCTCGCGCGACGCAACCGGGCTACGCCTTCCCCGAGGACGCGCCCTGGCAGCGGGAGTTTGAGAGCAGCTTTTTATACGAAGAAACCCCAGATCAATGGCGGGCAATTGTTGACACCAAGAAAGACATGGAGACACCGCGTCCGATGGATCGGTTGATTTGCGGCGATGTCGGCTACGGGAAAACCGAAGTCGCCATCCGCGCCGGTTTCAAAGCCGCGCTGGCCGGCCGCCAAGTCGCCGTCCTTGTCCCGACCACCGTCCTGGCGCAGCAACACTTCAACACCTTTCGCGAACGCATGGCCGATTATCCGTTGCGCATCGAGATGTTGTCGCGCTTTCAAACCAAACGCGAACAGACCAGGGTCATCGCCGATCTCGCCGCTGGCGCGGTAGATATTGTCATCGGCACCCATCGGTTGGTGCAAAAAGACATCACGTTCAAAGATCTAGGGTTGGTCATCATCGACGAGGAACAACGCTTCGGCGTGATGCACAAAGAGAGATTCAAACGGCTCCGCACGATGGTAGATGTCTTGACGCTCACCGCCACGCCGATTCCGCGCACCCTTTATATGGCGCTGGCAGGAGCGCGCGATATGAGCACCATCGAGACTCCTCCGCAAGATCGCCTTCCGGTGGAAACGATCGTCGGGCCATACGATGAACGCACGGTTCGTGATGCGATCCAACGCGAAATGAATCGCGGCGGCCAGGTGTTTTATCTGCACAATCGCGTGATGGACATCGAATCAGTGGCGATGAAATTGCGCACGTTGCTGCCCAAGGCGCGCATCGCGGTGGGACATGGACAGATGGGCGGCGATGAATTGGAAGAAGTGATGACAAAGTTCGTCAACGGCGAAACGGATGTGCTGCTTTCCACCACCATCATCGAAAGCGGTTTGGATATTCCCAATGCGAACACCATCATCATAGATCGCGCGGATCGCTTTGGTTTGAGCGATCTCTATCAACTACGCGGTCGCGTGGGTCGTTACAAACATCAGGCCTATGCGTATCTGCTGATTCCCCGCCATGCCGGCCTGTTGTCGGATGCGCGAAAACGCATCGCCGCCATCCGCCAGTATTCGACTTTGGGCAGCGGCTTCCGCATCGCCATGCGCGACCTGGAGATTCGCGGCGCCGGAAATCTTTTGGGCGCGCAGCAAAGCGGGCACATCGTGGCCGTGGGTTTTGAATTGTATTGCCAATTGCTCCGGCAAAGCGTCAGCGCGTTAAAAGGCGAAAAAGTCAAACCGCGCGTCGAGACTCAGGCGCGCTTTGATTTTCTCGCCATGAGCCCATTGGAGATGCGAACCGTTCCAGAACCCGAAGAACCTCGGGAACCAAACCCGATTGCGGATCTGGAAATCAGCATCGCCCGCGAAGTGATGACTTACTCTTCCGAACCCTCCGAACCGCAGGCCAGCCGCAAATCGCAAATCATAAAACAAGCGCCGGCTTATTTGCCCATGAATTACATCCCGGAAGCCCGGCAGCGGATTGAAGTTTACCGCAAACTCGCGCAAGCCGCCGAAGCTAAAGAATTGACCGGCTTAAAAAGCGAGTTGCGCGACCGCTTCGGCCCAACCCCGCTAGAAGTGGAATTGTTATTCAAAGTCGCGGAAATAAAACTCCTCGCCAGCCAGCGCGATGTCACCCTGCTGGAAACAAAAGGCGAGAAACTGATGCTGACGCGCAACAATGATTTCCTCATGATCGGCGGGAAATTTCCGCGCCTGATGAAAAAAGAAGCCGCCGCCCGCTTGAACGAGATTAAAAAATTATTATTAGCGCTCTAGAAGCAAGGTGTGGACGGCGGAGTGCGCCCGTCCCCGGGCGCTGCGAGGTGGAGCGCACAACCGATGTGAATCCTTTCCAAGACTGCCGATGCGGACGGATGCGATTAAAAGTAATGGTCAATATTGAATGAGCTGATAAGCAGCGAACGGAGCGCGCC
>CAIYOY010000094.1 GCA_903927905.1 uncultured Verrucomicrobiales bacterium
ACTCCGTGCGCGCCGTTTTTGGTTGCAATATCTCCCCGGCGCGCACGGAGTGACGCGCCCTACCACCCAAACTGTACCATTACCTCAAACCGCCGCCGGTTATTGCTTTTCATACTCGCCTTTGCCCAGGCGCTTGAGGACGGTGAAGCCGGCTTTTTTGGCGTCGGTAATGGAGAGGGGCTTGAGTTTGACCGGCGAGTTGAAGGTGGAAATAATTTTGCGCACGGGCTTTTTGCAGGCGGGGCAGGCTTTCAATTCGGGCGCGCTGATGGGGCGGCGCAGGGTGAATTTCCCGCCGCAAGCCACACAGTTTCCTTCACAAAGTTCGTATTCGTATAATGGCATTGGGTTTGATCCTCAATGATTGTAGCAGCAGACGTGGGTCTGCTCAAATTATTCTTTAAACCCGAGGAGTAGATTAGAGCCAACTCACGTTGGCTGCTACTTTTAATCAGGAAGACCCTAGCCTTTAAAAACAATCAAGACGCCGTAATCGGTGATGTTGTGGCCGACCATGTCCACGGCGCTGTAATTGACGGCGTTGATGCTGATGACGTTTTCCTGGCCGATTTTTTGCAGGAACTCGGTGACTTTTTCATCGAAGTGGTCTTTGCCGACTTCCTGGCATTCGGTGCGGCGAATGGTTTTGATGCGGATTTTCCGATCGGTTTCCTTGGCGGCGATCTCGAGGGGTTTGCTGGCTTTTTTGATCAGCGATTCAGTGGTCTCATGGGTCGGCACGACGAAATGCTTTTCCTCCTTGGCTGCCGCCGAGGAAGCGATGGCCGAAGGGACGACGACATTAACGGGGTCGGGGGCCGGGACGACAATGGCGCTGGCGCAGGAGGGGCACTGGATTTCGGAACCGGCGCCCGCAGCGTCCACTTCCAATTCCTGATTACATTGGGGACACTTGAAGGTGATGTCCATATATTGGTCTCGCTTTCGTTTGGAACTTGCCAGCAGTTTACAAAGTCAGGGTAAAAAATCGAGTGAAATCTTTTGGGTGAAAATTTTACCAGCCCATTTTAATGGCGTAACGGATCAGTTGGGAATTGTTGGCCATTTTCAATTTTTTCAAAATGCGCGCGCGATAGGTGCTGACGGATTGCGGGCTTAAATTTAAATCCTGGGCCATGTCGCCCATGGATTTGCCGCTGGTCAAAAGGCGCAGGACCTGAAATTCACGCGCGGATAATTTTTCATGCGCCGCTGTTTCCCGGGCGCCGCCCACCGAGGCGACCAGTTTTTTTGAAACCGCCGGGCTGACGTATTTGCCGCCGGCGATGATGGTCTTGAAGGCATTGACCAGTTCGGCGGACGCGCCGTCCTTGCACAGATAACCAGACGCCCCGGCCTTCAACACCGGAATGGCATATTGATCCTCGGGTTGGACGCTCAGGACGAGGATCTGCATTTTCGGACGCCGCGCCTTGAGTTCCTTCATCACGTCCAATCCGCTCCGGCCCGGCATGTTGATGTCGAGGATGACCGCATCCCAACTGGTTTTGTGGACGAGGGCCAGGGCGGCTTTGGCGTTGGCCGCTTCACCGAAAACGATCTGGTCAAATTCCTCCGCGAGGATTTGTTTGACGCCGCGCCGCACGACATCGTGGTCATCTACAATCAATACTTTCATAGGGAAAAACGTTTCGACCGGGATTTGGCGGCCAACGGAATTTTAACGATGGCCGTGGTCCCCTGGTTTTTAAGACCTTCAATATAGAAGTCGCCGTCCAAGGCGATCAGCCGCTCGCGAATGCCCATCAGGCCGAAAGATTTGCTGGTGGTCGCTTCATTGTCGGCGATGCCCCGGCCATTGTCGGTCACTTCCAGGATGATGATTTTTTTATTTTTGGATAATTTTATGGTCACTTTGGTGGCGCGGGCATGGCGGGCGATGTTGGTCAGCAGTTCTTGAAAGGCGCGAAAAAGGACCGTTGCCACCCGGTTGTCGAGTTGCCACGATTTTTTTGGGAGGTTTAATTGGCAGCGCACCCCGGAACGAGCGGCAAAATCTCGCGCCAGCCAGTTAATGGCTGCCACCAGGCCAAGGTCATCCAACAGGCTGGGGCGCAATTCCGCGCAAATCCGCCGCACGGAACGAAGGGTCTGGTCGGTGATTTTGATCATGGAACGGACGCGCGCCGAGAGCGGACGGTGCGCGCCCTCCGCCGCCAGTCTTTTTTCCAGCCAAGACAGATCAATTTTTAAACCGGTCATGGCCTGACCCATTTCATCGTGCAGTTCACGGGCGATGCGCCGGCTTTCCTCTTCGCGCACCGTTTGCAACCGGGCGGCCAGAGCGCGATATTGCGCCTCGCTGGTGCGCAGAGCCGCTTGGGCATTGATGCGTTCAAACGCGCCGCCGCAATGGTCGGCCAGGGATTGCAGCGCGGCCAGATCAGCCCGGTTATAGGCGTGATGGGTATAACTGTTGAGGGAAAGAACCCCGATGACCCGTTGGCCATTGCGAATCGGGACGATCAAAATGGAAGCGGAAAGGCGTTTCAGGTTGCCAAAAGGCAGAATATCGCGCGGCGGACGGGTTTGGGGTTTGCGCAGGATCAATTGGGGACCCTGGGTAATGACCCTGGTCATGAGCGGGGTGAGGGAAAGCGGTGAATAATTAATCGGGAAATCCACTTTTTTGCCGTTGACCAGGTCAATGACGAGCACGCGATAAACCCTCTTTTCCTTGGGCGCATAGAAATGAACATAGGCGCAGTCCCAGCCCAGCAATTGGTCCGCCGCCCGGAGAATATAACGGGAAGCCTCTTTGGGAGTGGTGGCGGAACTCAGTTTCCGCCCGAGCGTCGCAATAATTTCGTTGGCGGTGTCCACTCCCTCCATTGAACCGAAAGGAAGGCGCGGGGACAAGCCGATTTCGGAACCGGTCGGGAAAAATTCCCGCCAGTTCCAGACCTCCCCGGCATCGTCCGGGGGAGAAGGAGGCGCGTTCGCAGTGGGCACAATGTAGTAATGATACTACTACTAAAATAATGCAACCAAAAATCACCCGGTAAAGAAAAGCCAAGGGCATCCCGCGTTTGCGGGAGAAATAAAACTTGCGTCCGTTTTTAATAAATGTAGTAATGATACTACAAATCCGGAATTGATGGGTCAGAGTCAAGCGGGCCGTTGCCGTTAAACAACGCGGGTGGGCCTGTCATTTCCTTGATGCTGAACAGCGGCCGCCCGGTCTGCCGCCTCAACCGAAGAAAGAAAAATCAAATGAAAACGTTGCTCCGATCCGCAGTTGTCCTGTTGACAGCCTTCGCCGCCACCACCACATCAATGGCCTCGCGCCCGCTGGGCATCGATGTCGCCGTCTATCAGGGCCATCCCACCTGGTCGAGCGTCAAGGGGGCCGGCTATATTTTTGCCTGGGCCAAAGCCACGGAAGGCACCGGCCTGACCGACACGGATTACACTTACAACCAAAGCAACGCCAAAGCGGCTGGCGTTTACATCGGCTCCTATCATTTCGCCCACCCGGAATCGGACAGCCCCAGTTCGGAAGAAAATTACTTTTGGAGCGTTTCCAGTCCCTACACCAAGGCGGATGGCCTGACCTTTATGCCGATGTTGGACATGGAAGTCTTTAGCGGTCACGTCGGTGCCACCAGTTATTCGGATTGGGTCAACCAGTGGTGTAATGACGAAGTGGCCGATGCCTTGGCCGCCGGGGTCAATGTCAAACCGGCCATCTATTTCAGCGCCTGTCACGGCAACGAATTCACCAGCGCCATATCCGGGTGGTACTCGGACATCGCCGATTATAACGGGGAAAGTTCTCAGACCGGCAGCGCGTGGAGCAACTGCGCTTCCGAGGATCCTTGGGGTTCGAGCAGATGGAACTTCTGGCAATTCACCAGCACGGGTTCCATTCCCGGCATTTCCGGAAACGTGGATCATGATGTTTACAATGGCACTTCGGTTACGGGGTTCATCGCCACCGCCACCGGGTATCCGAACTACAGTTTTTCCGCCAACGCCCAAGGCTGGACTTCAGCGCACAGCCTGACCACCGTATCCTGGACCGGGACCGGTTGGCCGGGGGTCATTTATGCCGACCAGACCAATAGCGACTCCTTCTTTTACAGCCCGGCAACCAGTTTTGTCGGCGCGACCAACCCTTCGATCAACGTCAACGTCTTTACGCAAGGCACCAACTTCGTCCACGACATGCAAGCTTTTTGGAAGACGGACGCGTCGAACACCTGGAGCGCGTCCAAATCCTCGCCGATTGTTAATTACTCCGCCTTGAGCAATTACACCCGGATCAATCTGGATTGCAATAATGTCCTGTGGACGGCCGACACCATCAATCAATTGCGCCAGGACATGGACCAGACCAATAACGCCAACCGTTTTATTGTTGACCACATCCTGGCCCAGACCACGCCGCGTTATACTTTTGATGCCAATGCCCAGGGCTGGACTTCCGGCCACAGCCTGAGCGCCATCTCCTGGTCCGGAACCGGTTGGCCGGGGATTATTTATGCCGATCAAACGAACAGTGATTGCTACTATTACGGGCCCAGCGCCATGGGTTTCTGGGGGGCAAACAACGACCGGGTGCATGTGCGGGTTTATCCCCAAAGCGGCACCTCGGGCGGGGTGCATGATGCGCAATTGTATTGGATCACCTCATCGGACGGAACCTGGAACACGACCAAATCTTTCGGCCCCATCACTTATTACGGCAATGACAAGTATTGCGATATTTACTTCAACGTCGGGCTGAACACTTTATGGAACGGGAACAACAATGGCGGCGGCAACGGCGGTTCCATCAGCCAATTGCGGCTGGATTTCGACAACACCAATTACGCCACGCGCTGGATCGTGGACTCGGTCCAGATCGAGCATGTCAACTACGATCTTCCGACCATCACCACCCAGCCGGCCAACCTCAGCGTTGCGGCGGGCAGCAACGCCGTCTTTAGCGTGGTCGGCAAGGGTGGAAACAGCGCGTTGACTTACCAGTGGTATAAAATCGGCTCGAACATGACCAACGGCGCGACGGTCATTGCGGGCGCCACCAACGCCAGCCTGACCATCACCAACGCCCAAACGGTCAACGCCACTAATTATCAGGTGACGGTGGCCAATCTGGCCAGCGCCATCAACAGCACGGTGGTGTCCCTGACGGTGACGACCAACAGCAATATCCCCCCGACCATCACTGCGCAGCCCTCCGACCAATCCGTGACCCAGGGTGCGAATGCCGCCTTTAGTGTCACTGTCACCGGCAGCGCGCCGCTCGCTTATCAATGGAATTTCAACGGGACCAATATTTCCGGCGCGACCGCCAGCAGTTACACCGTGGTCAGCGCCCAACTGACCAATGAAGGATTTTATGCGGTCGTGGTCACCAATGCCTATGGTTCAGCCACCAGTTCCAGCGCAAACTTGAACGTGAACATCCCGCCGTCCATCACCACCCAGCCCTCCAGTCAAACAGTTACTCAGGGTGATTCACCCACTTTCACCGTGATCGCCGCCGGCGACTCGCCGCTTACTTATCAATGGTCGCTTAACGGCACAAATATTACCGATGCCACCGACAGCAGCTATAACGTGGTCAGCGCGCAAAGCAGTGATGTTGGAAGTTATACTGTGGTGGTGGCTAATATTGCCGGCTCCGTGACCAGCACAACGGCGACCCTGACCGTCAATTTCCCGCCGTTAATCACCACGGACCTCTTCGACCAATCGGTCACCCAGGGCCAAAACGCCGTCTTTAGCATCATCTCCGACGGCACCGCACCGCTGAGTTATCAATGGACTTTCAATGGCGCGAATATCTCCGGCGCGACCGCCAGCAGTTACACGGTGGTCAGCGCGCAACCGACCGACGCGGGTGTTTATGCCGTGACCGTGACCAATTTTGTCGGGAGCGATACCAGCAGCAACGCGAACTTGACCGTCAATGTTCCGCCGGCCATCAGCACCCAGCCGAGCAGCCTTGCGGTCAACCAAGGCAGTCCGGCCTCGTTCAGCGTGGTGGCTGCGGGCACGGCGCCATTGAGTTACCAATGGACTTTCAATGGCGGCAATATTTCCGGTGCGACGGACAGCAGCTATACCCTGGCCAATGCCCAGCCAGCCAACGCGGGCAACTACGCCGTGGTGGTGACCAATATTGCTGGCACCGTCACCAGCGCGAACGCGGCCCTAACCGTCAATACCCCGCCGTCCATCACGACCCAGCCTTCCAATCTTACGGTCAATCAAGGCCAACTCGCTTCGTTTAGCGTCGTGGCCGCTGGCACGGCGCCGCTGAATTACCAATGGACCTTTAACGGCGGCAACATTTCCGGCGCGACTGCCAGCAGTTACACCATTGCCAGTGCGCAACCGACCGATGCGGGTAATTACGCCGTTGTCATCAACAATGCCATCGGCTCAGTGACCAGCGCCAACGCGGCTCTCACAGTCAATATCCCGCCGTCCATCACCACCCAACCCTCCAGTCAAACGGTGACGCAAGGCCAAAATGCCGCCTTTAGCGTGGTGGCCGCGGGGACAGCACCGCTCGCTTATCAATGGACGTTTAATGGTGGCAATATTTCGGGTGCCACGGCCAGCAGTTACACCGTCGTCAATGCGCAAAGCGGCAACGCCGGTTCTTACGCCGTGGTGGTGACCAATGTCGCCGGGACTGTGACCAGTGGCACGGCCACTTTGACCGTGAACATTCCGCCGTCCATCACGACGCAGCCTGCGAACTCGACCGTGAACCAGGGCCAGAATGCGACCTTCAGTGTCGTGGCTGCCGGGACGGCGCCGCTCAGTTATCAATGGAGCAAAAATGGCGGCGCTATTTCCGGCGCGACCGCCAGCAGTTATACCGTCATCAGCGCTCAATCCACCGATGCTGGAAGCTACGCCGTCGTTGTGACTAATCTGGTCGGCTCGGTTACCAGCGCCAACGCCATCTTGACGGTCATCATTCCACCTTCAATCACCACGCAGCCGGCCAGCCAATTGACCAGCGTCAGCAACAGCGTCACGTTTAGCGTCACCGCTGCCGGGACGGCGCCACTCGCTTATCAATGGAGCAAAAACGGGACCGCCATTTCCGGCGCGACTGCCTCCAGCCTGGCTTTTGCCTCAGTCAAATGGACCAACGCGGGCAGTTATACGGTGGTCATCACCAATGCGGCCGGCAGCGTCACCAGTTCGACCGCCACCCTCACTGTCCAACAAGCCGTCTTCACTTTTGTAGATGGCTTTGAAACGTATGCTCTGGGCGCGCTCGACAACAATTACACCAGCGGCCCCAACACCAATTCCTCCAATCCCTGGTGGGGCATTCCGACTCTCCCGAACGTCACCGTCTTCACCAACCTTAATGGCGTGACTCCTCATGGCGGCACCAAAATGATCGGCGGGAAAACAAACGGATCGTTGGACCAAGTCTATGTGAATCTGCCCTATCGTTTGAATGCCGGCT
>CAIYOY010000095.1 GCA_903927905.1 uncultured Verrucomicrobiales bacterium
ACCCCTCCGGTCATCATTCCGTCCTCGCCGCTCCGCCCGAACCCACCCAAAAACCCGTCCTGCTCTTCACCGATCGCCCCAAATAAAAACTGTCCTGTTTTGCTATCTCCCAATTTGTCCTGTTTTGAAAACTACGCGGCAAACTGGAAGATTTTTGTTTCCTTTTTTCGATGAAAATGTTCTACTCGACGACACCGAAACAAAAGACCGAGTCCCGGGTTGTCCAATTAGTGCATCGTATTGCAATAGTTTTTTCCGCGAAGGCAAGAAACCAACAGCAAAAAATCCATGAAACTAAAAAAACCGGCCAGCATCCCTCTCGCCAAGGGCCAACTGTGGAAGATGGAAGACAGACATCTTGAAATCGTTGAAGTGGGCAAGACCCTCACCCATTACCGCCTCTTTCAAACTCAAAAGCGTGTGCCCGTGAGTTTAAGTGGCATCGCTTCTGTTCAAGCCATCCTCAAAGATAATCATGCCAAATTGATCCGGAAAACATTGCCGCTCAAGGCTTAAGCCGCGAGATGGGTTTACTTGTTCTGTCGCAGTGGTTAGAAGTCTCAACGAAACGATAAAATAGTGTTGTAAGTGTCCTGTTAATAGACAGTGTCCCAAAAACAGGACAATTTTCAGACACTATTTCAATCATACATCAACATGGAAATATCATTAGTTCGTGGAAAAATGGCAAAACCCGGTAATTCTTCATCATAAGTCTCTTATATTTCACGGGCCGCGTAACTTGGCATTGCCTATGCTTAGCATGACCACGTTCCTGTCCATCTTTCTGAGGTTTGGCTTGTGGAAGAGTCGGAGTACGACTACGGACAGGAACATTTTAATTTTCGACGACCAGGGGAGGTGGCGGGCCGGAATGGCCCTGAGTCATGGGCCGATGGGGTCACATCAAATCCACGGGATCAATATCTACTGTCAATAAAACATCATCCGGGAGGGCCAGGTTGAGCCGCAATTCCGCCAGCTTCCGGCTGAGTTTGCTCATCTGCCCGGTGCGCAGCATGATCTGATAACGATAATGGGTTTCCGACCGGGCCAGCGGCGCGGGCGCGGGTCCGGCCAGCGTCAGGTCGCGGATGTCTGTCAACTGTTTTTCCAATTCGCGCTTGGTGTGTTCGGCGGAAAAGCTGACTTTTTCCTCATTGCGTCCCTTGATGGTGATCAGGGCGATATGGCTCAAGGGCGGATATTTCAATTGTCGGCGGAATTCCAATTCCTGTTCGTAAAAACCGGCGAAATCATGGCGGCGCGCATATTGGATGGCCGGATGAAAAGGGGTGAACGATTGCACAAACACTTCCCCTTCCACATCGCCGCGCCCGGCGCGTCCGGCTACCTGGACCAACAATTGAAACGTCCGTTCCCCGGCACGGAAATCCGGGATGTGCAAACTCAGGTCGGCGTAAATGATTCCCACCAACGTGACATTGGGGAAATGCAGCCCTTTGGCGATCATTTGTGTGCCGACGAGGATGTCAATTTTGCCAGACCGAAAATCGCCCAAAATGCGGCGGAAATCATCTTTGCGTTTCAACGTGTCCGAATCCATGCGCTGAATGCATGCCTTGGGGAAAAGCGTGTTCAACGAGGATTCAACGCGTTCCGTGCCGAGGCCGGAATAGCGGATCGCCGGGTTTTTGCATTTGGGATCAGGACAAACCAATGGCGCGGGCACATCATGCGCACAGATATGGCAACGAAGCCGTTGGGCCTTGCGATGGTAAGTGAGGGAGACACTGCAATTCGGACATTCGGCCACGTAGCCGCACAATGGGCATTGCATGGACGTGGCAAAACCGCGCCGGTTCAGGAACAGGATGGTTTGTTCCTTGCGCTCGATCCGCTGGGTCATCGCTTCTTTGAGTTCGGGCGAAAAAACGGGCGTTCCGCCTTTTTCCTTTCGCGCCGTGTGCCGCATGTCCACCACGCGAACGATGGGCATTTTTTTATGGTCCACGCGCTGCCGCAATTCCAACAACTTGTATTTGCCCTTCTGCGCGTTGTAGAAACTTTCCATGCTCGGCGTGGCGCTGCCGAGGACCACGACCGCATTTTCTTTTTGCGCCCGGACGACGGCGACATCGCGGGCATTGTAACGCGGCGCTTCTTCCTGCTTGTAGGAATACTCGTGTTCTTCATCCACGATGATCAGGCCCAATGGATCCACCGGCGCGAAAACCGCCGATCGAGCGCCGATGACAATGCGCGCGCGTCCCTGCCTGATTTTGTGCCATTCATCATGGCGTTCGCCGCCGGAGAGGTGACTGTGCAACACCGCGACCAAAGTTTGCAACGGGCCGGAGCTGAACCGCGCCTTGAATCGTTCCACCGTTTGTGGAGTCAATGAAATTTCCGGGACCAGTACGATGGCCCCTTTGCCCTGCTTCAGGGCATGGGCGATGGCCTGCAAATACACTTCGGTCTTCCCGCTGCCGGTCACGCCGTGGAGCAGGAAGACTTTATTGTTTTGCGGCGCGAGGATTTCCGCCAGTGCTTTGGTCTGTTCCTCGTTCAAGACGAGCGAAGTGGAAGGCAGGATTGTTTCGTTGGCGTAAGGGTCGCGTTCGGAAATTTCGGCGGCAATGGTCAACAGCCCCTTGTCTTCCAGTTTGCGGACCGTTTGGGCGGTGGTCTTGGCGGAATGGAGCAATTCCTGCAACGGCAGGGCAGGGCGCGTGAGCAGAATATCAAGGACGGCTTTTTGTTTGGCCGTCAGCTTGGGCATTTCTCCCGTCTGCGGCGTGGCCCGCACATAAAGATGCTCGCGCCAGCCCTGTTTTTCCTTTCGCACCGATTCCGGCAGAACCGTGCGCAACGCAACCTCCGCCGGGCAACAATAATAATCCGCGATCCAGCGCGATAATTCCAAAATCTTGGGCGTGATCTGCGATTGTGTGCCGATGGTCTTGATGATCGCCTTCAGATTGGCGTGTTCGGACGCCTCCGCCAGCGCGGTGACACAGCCGAGCACCTGCCGATTGGCGAACGGCACCTTGACGCGCGTCCCCACTTCCACCCGACCCTCCAGTTCGGCGGGAATCAGGTAGTCAAACTCCTTGCCCAGGGCAATTTCGAGCGTGACACGCGCAATCATGGGGAAAGCAAACGGCAAAAGCGGAAAATAAAAAAGGTAAAAGACTGGTTTGGCCTAAGTTGGTGGGGATGGCGGCGAATTTACCTGTTGGCGTTTTTCTTTTTTCGGGCCCAAATCACCAAACAAAAAACCGCCACGCTCCCGATCCCCACGCCTGCAATCAACGGCCACGTTCCTGCATTTTTCTTCCGTTTCGATTTCACGTTTTTCAATGGAATCAGCCGTCCGTCACGTTCTAAAAATTTATTGGTCCCCACGGTCACAATATGATTGCTCGACACCCGGCTGTTGATCCAATTCGTGCCAAAAAATTCCGGTCGCAGTGAAAACCTGTTGGTCACGAGTGAAAGAATGGTGATCTGGTCAATTTTCCGGGGACTCAGACCGGGAGCCGAAGCAGTGATCACAAATCGGTTTGGAAGAAACGGCTTGAAAATGTTCGTCTCATAAAAATAATCAATTTGCCAATCGAATTCCCTGGGCTTTGGCGTCTTTGGATCATTATAAATCAAATGAAGCTGTAGTTGCTTGGCCCGCCCCTCATCGTCTCGAATCAAAGTGCCGATGTTCCGGTTGCGTGTGTTTTCACTATAACAATCAAACCTATCATCCTTCCAGTTAATGGAACCAATATCTGCCCACCTGACCCCGAAATTAAGCACATTCTGAAGTTCGCTGAACTCTAATGAATTTAGCCGAAATACAACATTGGTCCGCTGTTGTTCCAAATCTCCAGCGTCATCCCAGGTCATTTGCTCTTTATGTCTTCGGCCCACAAAATGCCAATAATTGGAATCATAACGTCCATACGTCAAAGGATGATCAATATCAACTTGGCCCAGCGCTTCAGGCAATGAATCCGCTTGGTTAATGAAATAGGCATTCGGCTGCCATCGTGCCAGCAGATACGTGGTTTTTGGTATTGAATCATTTTTCAAGTTGGTCCGGTCTCCCGGCCAGTATTTTTCAAAAACGATTTCTTTGATCACCGGGGGATTCTCCATGAACGCCTCAAATAGATCCGCTGGCGCACCGGCGCATGATCCGTTCATCGCCAGATAAAACATGCAGACCAAAAACTGCCAAACTAACGCTCTGTCCATTTTGGTTTTCATAATATTTTGCCACCGCTCAATTTCCCATGCATGCTTGGAACGATTACATAAAGAGTGTTTGCGTAGGTCAAGTTAAAGCATCCGCAGGGAAATGAAATCATTCGAGGAAGGCGATATTGCTGGGCGACACATCCACCATGTAAATATCCAGAGACCGCAAGGCGGTGAGCGCTGCTTCGATTTTGCTCCAGCGTGAGCCGAACTGATCCTTCTTTTCGGTTTCCCACTCCGCCCATATTTCCTCCGAAAATTCCGGCATGAAATCGAGGTAAGCCCCCGCAAAATCCAAAACGAAGGGACGGGTAACAACGCTCATTTCAATCACTCGCAACCCATCGTCAAAGCGAAACATTTGAGGAACATTGAATCCAAGAATCTCTCTAATCTCCGCTTCTTGCAGCCGTTCGTAAACCGCCTTTTCCCGGAAGTAGGGTTCTTCGTAACGATGGGCTTTGATGGCAGTTTTTCCGGCTTTGCTATTGTTTTCCGCCACGAAAATAATACCATGAATGCCGAAGCCCAGCCGTTCGGTGAGTTGGAGATTATGCAATGCAGCATAATCACGAGCGTTCTGGATTATTATTTCTTCCATGATTACGTCGTCAAACAGCGGTGGCCATTCCGCCCAGGTTAAAATGCAACTGTTGATCAACGGTCTGTCTTTCCCCTTGCTTCAGATGGGGCCAGACTTCGTCTTTCTGCAACAAGCCTGCAACCATCCCCCCGCCAACGCCACTATTATTTTGCAAGTGGATCAAAGTGAACGCCGTTGGAATGTGCGCCTGCCGGAAGGCATTTCTGCTGAATCCCAACGAGTGGCTATTGCTCCCGAACTTTAAGCCCTGAGCTGATTTCCAGCTAGAGATAAAGTTATGAAACGATGGAGGCGAATTATCCTGGTGCTCGCGCTGGGCATCATCGCCTATTGGTGGTGGGACCATTGGCGGGAACATCGTTTCGATAAAGTCATCGTCACTGCGGCGCAGCGTTATCATCTGGAACCCGCGCTGGTCAAAGCCGTCATCTGGCAGGAAAGCCGTTTCAACCCAGACGCGCGCGGTGGTGCCGGTGAACTTGGCCTGATGCAAATCCGTGAAACGGCGGCGATGGAATGGGCCGAGTCCGAACACATCGCAGGCTTTGAACATGCCGCCTGTTTGAATCCCGCGACCAATACTCTGGCCGGAACGTGGTATCTGAAAAAAGTCTTGAAACGTTACGCGCAGACGGATAACCCGATTCCTTACGCTCTGGCCGATTACAACGCCGGACGTGGCAATGTCTTGAAATGGAAAGTCGGTGCGGCTTCGACCAACAGCGCGGCGTTTTTGGAAGGAATGCAATTTCCCGGAACGCGCGCCTATATCCAAGCCATCATGGAACGGTATGAATATTACAAACCGTTCTTCAACAAGTCATAACGAAGACCGAGCGAATGAATGGTTTGGGTAACGACGTGGATGGTTCGGTGGCTGGTACGGACGAGACCGCTGCCTGCCTCACTTATTAACACCCCCCACCAATCAACCCACCAACTGGTTTTACTTGCTCCATGGGGCACCTGAATTATTGTGATTGGCAAGATGCGTATTCTGGTGGTGGAGGACGACAATAAGATTGCTTCCTTTGTGGTCAAAGGTCTCAAGCAAGCCGGTTATGCGGTGGATCGCTGCGCCGATGGCGAGGAAGCTCTCATCCTCGCGGAAACGACGGCCTTCGACGCCGCTGTGGTGGACGTCATGTTGCCCAAGCTCGACGGCCTTAGTCTCGTGCAACGTCTGCGCAGCAAAAAAATCCGCACGCCCGTCATCATCCTCAGCGCCAAAGCTTCGGTGGACGATCGCATCAAGGGGCTTCAGGCCGGAGGCGATGATTATTTGACCAAGCCGTTTGCTTTTTCCGAACTGACCGCGCGCTTGCAGGCGTTGATCCGCCGCTCTTCTCAAGCCACCGAGCCGACGACTTTGCACGTTGGGGATTTGACCATGGATCTGTTGAAGCGCGAAGTGTTGCGTGGCGCTGAGAAAGTTGATTTGCAAGCGCGTGAATTTTCCCTGCTCGAATATCTGATGCGCCATCCGGACCGGACCGTGACCAAGACGATGATTCTGGAACATATTTTTGATTACAGTTTTGATCCGCAAACCAACGTGGTGGATGTGCTGGTTCATCGTTTGCGCGCGAAAGTGGATCCGGAAAAAACCCGTCTGCAAACCATCCGTGGAGTCGGCTATGTTCTTCGCCCCGTTTAAACAACTCCATCGCAACTTCGCCTTTCGCCTCGGATTGTGGTACGCGCTGTTGTTTGCGGTCAGCACGGCGGCATTGCTGGCCCTCGTTTACGCCCTCGCGGCGCGGGAGTTCGCGCGCAAGGACGAAGAGATCATCCTTTCCCGCTTGAAAGAATACGCGGTGATCTATCAGACCAGCGGAGTCGCCGCGTTGAAGTCGCGGGCGGAAGTGGATAATAACCCGTCTGATGGGAAATCGTTCTACGTCCGGTTGAACACGCCGCAAAAAGTGGTGAACATCGTGGTGCCCGACGAATGGAATGGTTTTAAACTTGGCCAAGCCGTGGTTCCGCCACGGCAGTTGGAAATAAACCGCATCCCGAAAAACAATGAGCAGGATTACACCCTGATCAGCATGAATTTTCAGGATGGAACTTCATTGTCGGTGGGACGAAGCACGAATAATCGCGATGTTTTATGGCTGCCACTCAGGCACACCGCCCTGCCGGCCAGCATCATGGTGGCTCTTTTGGGAGTGATCTTTGGGACTATTTTTGCCCATCGCGCCATGTTGCCGGTGCGGCAAATCGTGGCCACGGCCCGTCGCATCATTCAAACCGGCGATCTGGATGCGCGGGTGCCGACTCGTTCGGCACGGGATGAATTTGATGAACTGGTTCGGTTGTTCAACACCGTGCTGGATAAAAACCAATCACTCATCAAGGCCATGCGCGATTCCATGGATAACGTCGCTCACGATCTGCGCACGCCGCTGACTCGGTTGCGCGGTTCCGCCGAGGCGGCATTGCAAAACCCCGATCCCACCGTAGCCCGTGAAGCCCTGGCCGATAGCGTGGAAGAATCCGAACGCGTGCTGAGCATGTTGACGACGTTGATGGACATCGCCGAGGCGGAGGCCGGCACGATGCCGCTGAAACTCGAATCAGTGGATTTATGCCGGCTGATCCGCGAGGTGGCCGAGACCTATCAATACGTGGCGGAAGAAAAGAAAGTCGGGCTTTCGCTGGAATTGCCGGAGTCCTGCCTGGCTTCGGTGGACGCCAACCGGATGCGGCAGGCTTTCGGCAATCTGCTGGATAACTCAATCAAATATACGCCCGAGAGCGGCAAGGTGCGTGTTTCCGTCAACCATCGCGATCAGGAAGCCATCATCAAATTTCGCGACAACGGCATGGGCATCCCCGACGACGAGCAAAATAAAATCTGGGACCGACTTTTTCGCGGCGACAAAAGCCGTTCGCAACGCGGTTTGGGCCTGGGCCTGAGCGTGGTCAAAGCCGTGGTGCAGGCGCATCAAGGAAAAGTCAGCGTGAGCAGTGAGATGGGTGTCGGCTCCGAATTCACCATCGTGCTGCCCGCCACCGAACAGGAGCGCGGCTTTCAAGCCGATTCAACGTGAAACCTAAAGGCAATATGATTATTCCAACCAGCGGCATACAATTCTCCCTCTCCTCGGAGGAGAGTAGCACTGTTGGGTAATACAGAACGGACGATACGCACATCAAGGCAGCACATTATCACCACCAAAAGGCCAAAGAAAGCCATTCCTACGGCCATCAAGACCTTGGGTGATTACCTCTTGGTCAAAAGGTATGAAAAAGGCCTTTTGCAGAGTCATGTTGCTCAAATTGTGGAGGTTCCGATCTTGACCGTCAAACGGTGGGAAGAAGACCTGCAAAGGCCGTCCAAAGCCCAATGGACGGCGCTGACAAAGGTTTTGGAGCTTGAGCAAGAGGCTTGGAAACCATGACCCCAACATCGAAGAGGGTGTTGGGAATTTGTGCGCGAGACCATGTTGGACGTCTGACATTCATTGAGGTGCAGTCGCTTCCCAATTCCGAGAACCGTTCGCGTTAGCTACGCCGCTAATGGTGATATTCATAAGCCCATCTGGATCGCTGTTGATGCGAAACAAAAGACCAACCTTGCTATACATTCGGCCGTTGCGACTCTGAACAAAAAAACCCTCTTGGATTAGCTCAACCCCATGACCATTAGTTAATGCAGACAGGGTAACGTTCGGTTGATACCCGCTTTCCGGTGCCCAATACGTAACCTTTTCTTGATTGGCTGCATCAATCAATCCCCCATCAACCGCTGCGATTTGCACACTCCAATCCAGCCGGTTTCGCCCCGATATAACGCCCGGCGGTCGGTTCACCGTAATTTGAAGATCGCCGTTGGAAGGAACTATTTTTC
Organism: uncultured Verrucomicrobiales bacterium; assembly: GCA_903927905.1. GTDB lineage: Bacteria > Verrucomicrobiota > Verrucomicrobiia > Limisphaerales > Palsa-1400 > CAIYOY01. The sequence continues at coordinate 8,679 of CAIYOY010000095.1, forward strand.
CCGCCAACAAATCAACATTTATCGGCGCACTGGTGTAAGGAAGTTTGTAATGCTGGTTTATGCTCGTCAACGGCTCTGCTCCTTGCAGTTTCTGCATTCTGATAACGGTCGGATTGCTTGCATCAGGAATGAAAAAACCGGGTGAGATTTGAGTATATCGGAACGATGTGGCGGTCGTGGCCAGCGTGTAACCTGGCTTTTTTGGCACGATGCCTAAATTGGCCCCGGTGTAGCCCGATATGGTGAAAAGTCCGTTGCCGCCCGATACGACCTGCCCTCGTTTAATACCTCTGTCGCTCGCGTTCTCATATTGAATGCTAAAATTGACCTCGGCCCCGGCCACACCATTGCTAAACTGATCTTCCAAACGGCCATAAAACACAATGTCCGCGTCGTTCGCGTTAAGGATTTCTCTAATTTGCGCCGATTTGCTTTCCGGTGCCGCTGGCTGCGGCGACCTCGGCGAATTAGGAGCAATCACCACGTTTGATACCGCCTGCGCAGACTTTGGCTTGTTTATTGCATTGGTGGATTGGGCCACAGTTCGTCCAATAGCAGACGGTGCGGTATTGGTGTCTACGGGTGCCACCAGCGGCGTCTCTGATGTGTTTCTTCCGTGCCAAAGCAAAATTGTGAGCAACACCACGACAATGGCAGCAAACCAGTAAATTAAGCGTCGGATATTCATGGTCATTTAAGATTGAAGGCGGCTGGTCCCAAAAGTTCGTTCCAATATGGTCCCTGTAGCGGATTGTCGCCACGAAATTCTGCGCTATGCCAAAAATGCGCCTTATATGCGTTTCCGGTTGGGTCGCCAGACCATATTGCGCTAAGATTAACGCTCGCGGCTAATGTGCTCACCGGTGTTGCGCCCAAAGCCGTGGCATAAGATTGCGCCGCATATGGCATGACTTCGTAACGATCGTCGAGATTGGTTGTGTTGAAATTAACCACCGTGGTTCCACGAAATATTTTTTTAGAAAAATTTGTCCAAGGCGAAGAATCGTTGGTGCTCCCACTATATCCATAATTCCAAAGCACTCCGGCTTCCAATACGATTTGATCAGGCTTAAATAACTGGTTGAGCTCCCAATGCAACCGGGCCAATGCAAAATCATTTGTATTATAAAAACTTACAATGCTCCCTGCTCCGCCATTATAATTGCTCGCAAACCAATTTCCATAAATGTTGGGCGTATATGGTCCATAGTTTAAAGAAATTGGGCCGACCGTCACATTAAATGAATAATTGGCTACATTTGTATCGTAGGTGTGGGCCGAAATCGCCGCCTGACTCGCAACATAAGTGTTAACGATTCTACTGCTTCCAGACAACCGCAATGCCTCTCCTGCTACAACGTTACCCATGCTGTGCGCCAACAAATAAACGTTGCCGGGATATTTGGAATTAAGATCAGTTAATTCGTTCAGCAGCCCCGCTCCTGATCGCCAAGCAGTATATTCACTATCGTCGTAATTGTCTTTTTCAACCGTATTAGTGGCGATCAAAGTTGCTCCCGTAAATCCAGAGGCTGTAGGCCAACGGAATAGGCCAAACCGTCCCTGATACCCCTGCCAATACAGACGCTTAAAAGCTGATTCAGCAAAACGGTCTTTTTCCCATGGCTGCATATTCCAGCCGTGGACAAAAAGAATATAAGGAGTGTTGGTGTCGTTTCGAGAATTGTATGAATATTGGAAAGGGGTAGCTGGAAATCCCGGCGAAAAATTATCTTGCGCAAGAATAGCGTTTGTCTTGGGTGTAATGCCAGGAATATCTCCCACCGTCCAACGTTCATACATTTGTTTGATATCAACAATTTGAATGTTAATAACGCTTTGCGCAAGTATGTTCCCGCTTCCGTCCGCAATTGTTAGCGTTAACGAGCCGCCGCCAGATGCAGCACCGCACCATATGAAATGGTCACCCGCCCAATTGTTGCTAAATGTGGAAGCATTCAGTTGAATACTGTCTCCAGGTCCCAAACGACCGATATAGGGGCACGATGTGCCGTCGATTTGTTGTGAGGCAACGGTCTCGTTTGTCAGATAAGACATCCCCCCGCTTGAATCGGCAGCTGCAAAAATATCAATAACAGGATTTCCCGGATTGGGATAGCCAACATCCCCCCAACTAAGCGTCACGGTGCTATCTGACGACAAGCGTGATAAGGCGTTTGAAACACCCGAAACCCATAGACGAGAGAAATCCGCTAAATCTCTTTTGGTGGGGATAACCCGATGGCCGGCTCCATCCCTATAATTGTTATCTGGAGTGCATAAGGATGGCGTATAAGGACTCGTGGCAGTTCGAACCGAATCCTCATAAATTGTCTGGTCGTCGGCGTCATAATTCGTTCGGTCATAGTCATTATTCACCCAAAACACAAAAGGCCTTTCAGGGGTGGTATTGTCGGGACCCGTGAAGGTTTCATCCATAACACCGTCGTGGTTGACATCGACCGACAAGCGGATTACCTCAACGGGGCATTGGCCTTGCATGTTACCTTGGTCTGAATCCGGCTTGGTTTTCAAAATAATATGGCCAGGCACAATCGGAAAAAAATCACCATATTCAGAAAGGATTCCGGCTGAATTGGTGGTGGCGACGCCATTGGTGGTAGTCACAGCCTTATCGAAATATTGCCCCAAATAAGCGAATGCACTCGCACTACCATTTGTGATAGATTGCTTGGCATAACCAGCGACAGAAAAATTTTGTTGGCCGACGGCAGCGATTATCAATGGGGTGATATTTGTGGGGCAAAAGCTGCCATCTAAGTATCCAGGTGTTGGATCAACGGTCACCGTCCCAAAATAATAGTCAACTGTATGCAAAATCGGCTGTGTGGTTTTGTGGTAAAAGGGGTTGGTTCCCGGGGCCGTTCCTCCTGGAGAAAGGGTAATGAATTGCACTGGATTAGTGGCTGATACCAATTTTAAAGAAGAATATGGCAAGCCATAAATGTTGCTATAATTCAACCACATTCCTCCAGAATAAGTGCCAAATTGAGAAAAATCATTGTAATGAGAACCAACCCATTCATTTCCATCATTTGAAAGCACTAAGTTTACCGCAGCTTGATTACTATGCGCGACATAATTGTAGGCTGGAAAAGCAAAGGTCAATGGCGAGAACGAGTAAAAAGCTGCGTTGTAATACCAAGACGGATCAAAACCCGTGGTAAGGTTGCCGACTCCATCGATATGGGCGGTGTCGAGAATAAAATTGCGGAAAAAATAATTATCTTCGAAGGGCGCCAAAGGATTTATTTGCACCACGTAAGAATAGTATAATTCATATGTAAAATAATCGGCATACACATAATTTGTTGGGTATAGAAACTCAGAGTCGTAGTCACTTGGCCCTATATATAATTCATACTTTAAGGGATGATAGGAAGCTGCTCTTAGCAGAAAATTAAGATTTTGTTTCAATTGTGCTGTTGCATCAAGAAACGGGGTTGCATAATAATAACCATTGTCGGCATCTCCGTTCTTGCCAGTTGGTGAAACTGCGTTAGCGTAAAACTCATAAAATAAAAATGGGGGCACCTCAACGTCCGTTAACTGTGCTATCCCATTAGTGAAGCGTCCGATTGAGATGTCGAATACACCATTTGTTAATACGTTTGGGAAATTTGTTTGGGGTTGAAGATAGCGATAATGATCTATCGGATATGGCGCGGTGTATGCGTAATTCGTTAGATGAATAGCCGCCAAATTTGTCAAAGTGGAAGATATAACCATATACCGATGGCCTCCAGGGCCATTGACGATTGCGCACGGTGTTGTATACCCCGATACCATCGTCACCCCCGCGGATGGAGTATTAATTCCAGATGCACTATTGGCGTAGACCGCCTGAACGCCGATAGAATCAGATGCGGCACTCAAGGACGTATCTTGGTAAGTTAATTGCGAAGACGTATTTGTTGCGATAGGAATCCAATAGTAGAAAGAATCTATTAACTCCAACTTAAAAATCAAATAATTAATGACATCTCCGCTGGGTCGTTGCCATTGAAGGGTAACATCTCCGGAATTCCCGCTTGTATAATTAAGAGATACATTTTGCGGGCCATCGGAAGAATCAGCGACTAATGGATCGGTTCCATTGTAGAATTCCTGTAGATTCGAATAGCCATCTCCGTCTGGGTCTTTGTAACCGTCTCCAACTCCAGTGTTTCCTGTATCTGGCAGATCGGGGTCTGTGTGTGTCATGAGGATTTCGTATGCATCAGGAAGGCCGTCTTGGTCGCTATCTTCGCCATACCCCCCAATGAACGCCAATTGCCTTCCATTTAATTGCACAATGGCTATATTCGTGCCCATCAAATTTTGTTCGACCCGCCAACGTGAATTCGTCGTGGAAAGATCCTTACTAAAAATTAGATAATTTGTGCCGGCAACCGCTCCCAACAATGTTAAAACCACCTGATTGGTATCAGCCCCATTGGTAATCGAAAGCTGAATCACTGTGTTTGGATCGTTGGTAAAAGCAAGCAACATGGCTTCGCCATCATTGTGTAGCGACGAAACTGTATTCGCATTCTGCGGGTCTGTGCCATATTTGTTGAACTCGGCCCAATTACACAAGCCATCACCATCAAAATCCTGGTCTCCATCGCTGACGCCGACACTGTAGGTATCGTAAAGATATGGACTAGTGCCAAGTTCTGATTCTTGAATATCGGTAAGGCGGTCACCATCTGAATCCAGCGTAGCCCAATACTGATAATTAGTAGCGATATAATTCGAGCTTAATGGATAATTAAAAGTCTGGAATTCGTCCAACAGCCCTTTAGCAGGCTGAGTTCCGGTTAAATCGTTGCCGATTGACATTCCCTGTGACCGGACGGACTGTCTTGGCCAATTGGAAATGCCTGCCCCATTTGTCACTACAGCCCTTCCATCAATATACAGTGAAGAATTGGTGGAACAATAACACACATACTTCATCCATTTTGGCAGTCTAATCCATTCGGACGTATCCATGCCTCCAATTTTTATTGTGCCTTCGGTGGATCCTTCCATCCGCCGCAAGGTGTATGAATTGTTCCTCCATCACCGCAGGAAAGGGGTGGTGGCCAAGCTTCTAAACGCCGCTGGATACCGGACGCGCGGCGGGGTGATATGGCGCGATACCCAGGTTCTACGCACCCTCATAGACCCCAGCGCCAAAGGCATCTACTATTTCAACCGCATGAAGCTGGTGGGGACGTGGAAAACCGAAGCCAAACCCGAAGATCAATGGGGCAAGGTTGAGTGCGAACCGATCATTTCCGAAACCCTCTGGAATCAGGCCAACCAAATCATTGAGGAACAGTTGAAAAGCTGGAAACGTCCCGGCAAAGCACCGGTGCAGTTGTTTGGCAGCTTGGCTCATTGCAAGTGTGGCCATAAAATGTATGTCGAAGCCAAATCGCCCAAATATGTGTGCCGCAAGTGCCACAACAAAATTCCCATTGTGGACTTGGAAGCAATTTTTTATGACGAATTGAAAGACTTCTTTGGCGAACCAAAACGCATCGCGAGCCATTTGCAAAACGCCACCAAAAACCTTTCCGAAAAGCAAATTTTGCTCGCGGCACACCAAAAGGAAATCCAGAAAGTCCGCGACCAAATGACCCGCACCCACCAGCTATATCTGGACGGCGGCATCACCACCCAGGGCTTCGGCCAGTTCTACAAACCCGCCGAGGAACGGTTGAACCAATTGACCGCAGGACTGCCCAAGCTCCAAGCCGAGGTTGATTTCTTGACGGTGAACCAGCTTTCAGCCGATGATGTCCTCCATGAAGCCAATACCTTGTATGCCCGGTGGCCCAAACTCCCGCTTGAGGACAGGCGGAAAATCGCCGAAAGCCTCGTTGAAAAGATCACCATCGGCGACAAAGAAATCGACATAACCTTCTCATATTTACCTTCTTCTGAGGAAGCATGTATAAACCAACAGAGGTTAGGGCCGGGGTGAGGACGAACTTCTTCCCTCTCGCGTAGTGCTAACTAATTATCCGAATGTCTTCAAAAAAATCTTCTTCCAACATACCCGTCGCTCTGACCATCGCCGGCTCCGACAGCGGCGGTGGCGCGGGAATCCAGGCCGATCTGAAAACTTTTGCCGCGCTCGGCGTCCATGGAACCTGCGCCATCACCTGCCTCACCGCGCAAAATCCAAAACGCGTTTCCCGCATCGAACCCTGCTCGCCCAAAATGGTGCGCGCACAACTCGAATCGGCGGTTGATGGTTTCAAAGTGGGCGCGGCCAAAACCGGGATGCTTTATTCTCCCGCAATCATCCGTGAGGTCGTCCAATTTTTTAAACAGCATCGCCATATCCCATTGGTGGTTGATCCGGTGATGGTCGCCACCAGCGGTCGGAGATTACTGCATGCGGATGCTGGTAAAACGCTCACCCGCGAACTGCTTCCGTTGGCTGTTTTGGCTACGCCCAATTTGTCAGAAGCGGAAATTCTATTGGGCAGAAAAATCACTTCTCCAGAACAAATGCGGCAGGCCGCGAAAGAAATTTGCGAACAATACGGCTGCCCCACTTTGGTGAAAGGTGGACATCTGAGCGGATCAAGTGAGGCCATTGATTTTCTTTACGATGGCCGTGATGAATGGATGTTTTCTACGCCATTTATCAAAACCGGGCCGCTTCACGGCACCGGTTGCACCTACTCCGCAGCAATCACTGCAAGGCTGGCCGGAGCGGATGATTTGATTGAAGCTACAAGCAGGGCGAAGGAATATATCGTGCATGTAATTGCCCGAAAATTACACTTTTAGCTTTTTGTTTGGTTTGTAGGCCGCTTTAACTTTTTGATATTTCGGCTTCTGCAAAGATTGTCGGCTTTCACCTTCCAGCGCCATCTCCATAAATTCTTCCTGACTCTGATGACGCGGCCCGGCTGATTCCAAATCCGGACGCAAATAGGAACCATCCGCTTGCAGGAAGCTCGCGTTGGTGTTGTCGGCGAGGCAGACGTCGAGGAGATCGGTTTTGATGCGTTCGCGGAGGTTGGCGTCCTCCACGGGGAAAACCACTTCGATGCGGCGGAAGAAATTGCGGGGAAGCCAGTCGGCGCTGCCGATGAAAATTTCCGGCTGGCCCGCGTTTTCAAAATAAAATATCCGGCTGTGTTCGAGGAAGCGGCCTACGATGCTGCGGACGGTGATGTTTTCGCTCAAACCCGGCTTTTGTGGGCGCAGGCAGCAGATACCGCGCACGATGAGATCTATTTTAACGCCAGCCTGGGAGGCGCGGTAGAGAGCTTCGATGATTTCGCGATCCACCAGCGCGTTCATCTTGGCGATGATGCGGGCGGGCTGTCCTTCTCTAGCGTTTTTGGTTTCGCGCTCGATGAACGCGAGCATTTTGGAATGCAGTTGGAACGGCGCGACGAGGAATTTTTTGGTCTCTTGAAACTGACAGATGCCGGTGAGGAGATTGAAAAGGTTGGTGGCGTCCTCGCCGAATTCGCGGTGGCAAGTCAGCAGTCCAAGGTCGGTGTAGATCTTGGAGGTGGTCGGATTGTAATTGCCGGTGCCCACGTGCACGTAATGCCGGATGCCGCCTTCATCAGCGCGCACGACCAGACACATCTTCGCATGGATTTTGTAGCCGACCAAACCATAGACCACATGCACGCCAGCCTCTTCCAATTGCCGCGCCCACTGGATGTTGTTGGCCTCGTCGAAGCGCGCGCGCAGTTCCACCACCACCGTCACCTGCTTGCCATTGTTGACAGCCTCCATCAACGCGCCGATGATCCGCGTGTCGCCACCGGTGCGATAGAGCGTCTGTTTGATGGCCAGGACCTTGGGATCACGGGCCGATTGCTCGAGGAAATCTACCACGCTGCCAAAATTTTCGTAGGGATGATGCAGCAGAATATCGCGCTCGCGGATGGCGGCAAAAATATCGGTTTCTCCGGCCAAAGCTGCGGCCACTGGCGCGGCGAACGGCGGATCACGCAACTCCGGGGAATGATCCCCCTCGTAAATGGCCATCAAGCGGGTTGGATTGACCGGGCCGTCCACCAGGTAAAGATCGTCTTCAGTCAAGCGCAACGTGCGCAGCAGCGCGGTGTAGATGTCCGACGGACAATCCTGATCAATCTCCAGGCGCACGGCATCGCCGCGTCGGCGATTGTGCAGTTCGTTCTCGACCGCTTTGAGCAGATTGGCCATCTCCTCCTCGTCAATGTACAGCTCGCTGTTGCGCGTGACGCGGAAATGCCAGTAACCGAGAATTTTTGTTCCCGGAAAAATGTCCTCCAGCAACCGGCCGATGACCCGCCCGAGAAAAACGTAATCCCGCTCGCCGCCGAAACGCGGCAGTTTGATCAAGCGCGGCAGGACGCGCGGCACTTGCACGACCGCGAGATGGCGCAACATCTCGACGCCACTGCGCATCTGCAATTGCACGATGATGTTGAGCGATTTGTTGAGCAGTTGCGGAAACGGATGGGCCGGGTCAATGGCCAGCGGGGTCAGCACGGGCCGGACTTCATCGCGATAAAATTGTTCGAGCCAAAGCAGATCGGCGGAATCGAGCTTTTCCGGCTCAAGGAAACGAATGCCGTTCTTCTCGAGTTCGGGCAGCAACTGTTCGCGCCAGCAGGCGGACTGGTCATCGGCCATCTGACGGATGCGACGGACGACGGCTTGAAACGTTTCCACGGGCGCCAAACCATCGGCGCTGGTGGCGATGACCCCGCTTTCCACTTGTTGCTTGAGGCCGGCGACGCGGACTTCAAAAAATTCGTCGAGATTGGAACTGGTGATGCAGAAAAATTTGACCCGTTCGAGCAGCGGATTTTTTGGATTCTGCGCCTCGTTCAGCACGCGCTGATTAAATTCCAGCCAGCTCAATTCACGATTGAGAAAGCTGGCAGACGCAAAGGCTGTTGGGTTCGACGGCATCAAAGGCGGGAGTTTAGCGAAGGAGGATGTTAAAGGCGAGTGACGTTTCTGTGTCAAACGGGATAAAAAAGCGATGGTCAATTCCGCGGAGCGCGCCTCTGTAAGGCGCAGCACGTGACCAGCGAGAAAGGTCTCAAAATTAACCTGTCTCTTCCGTAACGATGTGCTGCGCCTCACAGCGGCGCGCTCCGCCTGATGTTTTTTCGCTGGCGATAGTTCTCTGACCGGTAAAGAATTCAATCGTCATCATGAAAACAGCGCGCATCATTTCCACGTTTATTTTCGTCGTCCTGCTGGCTGGCTCTGCGCGGGGCGGCGAGGCCAACCGTCTCACTTATCTGGATGGCACCAATCCGTTTTATCCCGATGGCCATTTCCCAAAGTTGACCACGCCGCAGTGGGTCGGTGAACCCGGCGTGGACGCGGTGGTGATCTTGGCGGTGGATGACATGCGCGAGATCAAACGCTATGAAATTTTTCTCCGGCCGATTCTCGATCGTCTGAAAAAGATAGACGGCCGCGCGGCGCTCAGCATCATGACCTGTCAAGCGGAACCGCTGGACCCGCAGTTGCAGGCGTGGTTGCAGGAAGGGGTCTCGCTCGAAGTGCATACGCTGGCGCATCCTTGCCCGTTGTTGGCCGAGGGAAATTTTGCGAAAGCGGCGGACACGGTCAACGGCTGCATTGATCTGATGAACAAAATTCCGGGGAACAAACCAGTGGCGTATCGGATGCCGTGCTGTGATTCGATGAACAGTTTAAGCCCGCGATTTTTTGCGGAGATTTTCAAAGGCACAAGCCAAGCGGGAAATTTTTTGGCGATTGATTCCTCAGTGATGAACATCATGACGAAGGAGCCGGATTTGCGGAGATATGTGCCGTTTCCGTCGTTCGCCACGACGATTGAAGATTATCCGTATCCTTACGTGATCGGGAATCTGTGCTGGGAATTTCCCGCAGCGGTACCGAGCGATTGGGAGGCGCAACATGTCCAGGGAACCAATAATCCGAAAACCGTGGCGGATTGGGAGGCGGAGTTGGATGCGATCGTTTTGAAACAGGGCGTGTTCAATTTTATTTTTCATCCATACGGCTGGATCAAAAATTCGCAAATGGTGGAGTTCATTGATTACGCGGAGGCCAATTACGGCAAGCGGGTGAAATTTTTGAATTTTCGCGAAGTGTTGGAGCGATTGAACAAAAATCTTTTGGCTGGGCAACCTTTGCGTGCGGCCAATGGGCAGGACAATGGCGTGCGATTGCTCGATGTAGATAACGACGGGGTGATGGACGTGGTCGTGGGGAATCAAACACGCATTTGGAAAAAAGGGCAATGGACGGAGACGCCGTTTCCTGCGGCGACTAAATCCGCGCAGTTTGGAATTTTACAAACGAATGGGATGGCCTCAGTCATCACGAAAGCGGGCGGTTGGAATTTTGACGGGGAGGAATGGGTGAAAATGGAAGGCCTGGTTGCAGAAGGCGGGAGGTTGCGTGACGTGGACAAGGACGGGCGGTGTGAATGGTTGAAGGGAAACAAAGTATTTGCGTGGTCGCCGGAAGAAAGGCTCTGGAAGAAAAGCAAATTCGCCGTCCCCGAAGGCGTAGATTTTGACAACCCCGGATTGCGATTTGCGGATGTGGATGGAGATGGGTTTGACGATATTGTTTTCTCCGATGAAAAAGGATTTGGTGTTTACACTTTTTTACCGAAAAAAAACCCGCTCGGCTTCGAGGCTGGCTGGACGCGGGAAGTGACCGCTGGGAAACGAGATGATCCAGATGCAATACCGATGATCTCGCGCAGCGGGGCGCATCCGAACAATGGAGCGTGGTTCAAGCACGGCCATCTTTGGGTGCAGAACGAAGACACAGCAAAGCTACCAGCCGTGGTGGATCGCCGTTCTTACGAGGAATTGTTGACCGGTGGTCAACCCAAAGCGAAATCTCCACAGGAATCGCTGGCCTGCATGAAGGTGCGGCCAGGATTCAAAGTGGAATTGGTCGCAAGCGAACCGTTGACGAAAAGTCCAGTAGCCTTCGATTGGGGCGCGGATGGAAAACTGTGGGTGGTGGAAATGGGCGATTATCCGCTGGGTGTGGATGGCAAAGGCAAGCCGGGTGGCATCGTGCGTTTTCTCGAAGACACGAATGGCGACGGCATCTATGACAAGTCCACGGTTTTTCTCGAAGGCGTGAATTTCCCCAATGGCATCATTCCCTGGCACAAGGGCGTGATCGTCAGCGCCGCCCCGGAAATATTTTACGCCGAGGACACGGACGGCGACGGCAAGGCGGACTTGAGGAAAGTTTTGTTTACAGGATTCAGGGAAGGAAACCAGCAACATCGCGCAAACGGTTTCGATTATGGTTTGGACAACTGGCTGTACGGAGCAAATGGTGACAGCGGCGGGGATATTCTGTCGGTCCTGACCGGCAAGAAGACAAGCATCAGCGGCCGGGATTTTCGTTTGCGACCCGATGACGGCGCTTTTGAAACCCAAGCGGGCGAGGCGCAATTCGGGCGGCATCGGGATGATTGGGGGAATTGGTTCGGCAACAACAACGCAGTTTGGCTGTGGCATTATTTTCTGCCGTCGCAATATTTGGCGCGCAATCCACACCTGGCGGCAGGCGCGAGTTCTCGGACGTTGGCCCAATATGCCGACGCCACCCGGGTTTTTCCCATCAGCCGCACGTTGCAACGTTTCAACGATCCCAGCGGGGCAAACCATTTGACGTCGGGCAACAGCGCCATGCCGTATCGCGATGAATTGTTCGGGCCGGAATTTGCCAATTCCATTTTTATCAGCGAACCGGTGCATAATCTGATTCATCGCGAAGTGCTGGAACCGGACGGCGTAACCTTCACCAGTCATCGCGCGGCGGATGAGCAGGGAACGGAATTTCTTTCATCCAGTGATAATTGGTTTCGACCGACTCAAACCAAAGTCGGCCCCGACGGCGCCTTGTATGTGGCCGACATGTATCGGCTGGTGATCGAGCATCCGCAATGGATTCCGGCGGAGATTCAGAAGCAATACAACTTGCGGGCTGGCGAAGACAAAGGGCGCATCTACCGGGTCTATCCAGAGAACGTCACGCTGCGGAAAATCCCACGGTTGGACACGCTGAATACCAGCGAACTGACCGCTGCGCTTGACAGTCCCAACGGCTGGCAGCGCGACACCGCGCAACGACTGCTGGTTCACGCTCAGGATTCAACGGCGATCAAGCCGCTGACTGAATTGGCCAAAAACAGTTCGCGACCCAAAACCCGGTTACAGGCGCTTTGCACGTTGGATGGGTTGAATGGTTTGACACCGGAAACATTGCTGCGGGGTTTGGCCGATTCACATCCCGGCGTCCGCGAGCAAGCCGCGCGATTGAGTGAAAAGTTTTTGAACGGCTCGGAAAAATTGGGCGTCGCGCTGCTCAAATTGGCGGATGATCCGGAGATTCGCGTGCGTTATCAGGCGGCGTTCAGTCTGGGCGAATGGAACGATCCGCGCGCCGGACAGGCCCTGGCCCGGATTGCGATGAAAGATGCTGGCGCAAAGCCGTTGCAAGTCGCGGTGATGAGTTCGGCCACGCATCATGTCGATGAAATGTTGGCGGAAGCATTTGCTGGCGGCCACCCTCCGGCGGCGTTGGCGGAGCAATTGATCGGCCTGGCTGTCACTCTAAACGACGAAACCACTTACCAAAGCGTTTTCAGAAAAATCATCCAGCCACAGAATGGACAATTCGCGTCATGGCAGATGTCGGCGTTGGCTGGGATTCTGGACGCGCTGGATCGCCGGAACACGCCATTGCGCAGGTCGAACCCAGACGCTGAAATAAATTTACACAGATTGTTCGCCCAGGCGCGCGCCACGGCCCTTGATCCTGCCGCGCCCATCGAGTCCCGAAAGACGGCGATGCGATTGTTGGGGCGAAACCCTGCCGAGGAGGTGGGGGATTTAAAAAATTTAGGACAATTACTTGGACCGTTGACGCCGCCGGATCTACAGCAAGCTGCGTTGTCCGCATTGGAACGAAATCGCGGGCCGATGACGGCTTTAGTTCTCGTGGACGGTTGGAAAGGATATTTGCCGGAGACGCGTCTCGAAGTGATGAGCATCCTGCTCAGCCGGAAGCAGTGGACCGAAAGGCTGGTATCGGCTTTGGAAAATGGCGGGATTCCACCGGGCCAAATCGCCGCCTCCTTTCAACAAAAATTATTGACTCACCCGCAGGCCGAGATCAGCGCGCGCGCCAAAAAGATTTTCACCTCGGCCAACCCGGACAAAAAGAAACTGGTGGCAGACTACAAAGTCGTGGCCGGATTAAAAGGCGATGCCCGCGCCGGGGCCGCGCTCTTCCGGCAGAATTGCACTCCGTGTCACCGCTTGAACGCCGAGGGCAACAGCGTCGGGCCGGATCTCGGTGCGCTGGCGAATAAATCGGTTGAGACGTTGCTCACGGCGATTCTGGATCCGAACCAGGCGATCGAGTCGCGTTACATCGCCTACAATGCCGTGACCAAAAACGACCGGGAACTGAGCGGCATCATCGCGGCGGAAACTCCCACCAGCATAACCTTGCGCGGACCAGGCGGAGTGGAGGAAATCATTTTGCGCAACGACCTGAAAGAACTGACCAGCGGCGGACTTTCGCTCATGCCGGAGGGGTTGGAAAAAATGTTGAGCCATCAGGGCATGGCCGATTTGCTGGCGTTTCTTAATGGCGGCGGAGCGCCCGCGAAAAATTTTCCCGGCAACAAACCCGTCACCATCAAACCGGAATCCAGCGGCGCGATCCGGCTGCTCCCGAAAGACTGCGAGATATACGGCGACACGCTGGTATTGGAGGAAAAATACGGGAACCTCGGATACTGGCAGAGCGACAACGATCATGCGGTTTGGAACCTTGATCTGCCCAAGGGCGGCGCTTATGACCTTTGGCTGGATTGGGCTGAACTCGGTGAGAAACCGCGCAACAAATTTCAAGTTCAGGGCGACGGCGTGATGTTTGTCGTCGAGATTCCCGGCACAGGAACGTTCGATGATTATCGCCTGGCAAAACTGGGCCGGTTGCAGTTGAAAGCCGGGCCGCAACGGCTGACGTTCAGCGGAGTACCGCCGTTGGAAGGCGCGATTTTGGATTTGCGCGAAATGCGGTTGGTGCCGGCGGGGCAAAGCCCGCGCTTTGACCCAGTCCAGTAATTATTGCGGCAGCGTAACCAGCGAGCGCCGGATCAACTGGCCTTGATACAGATAACCCGTGGCCAGAGTGTCGGCGATCACCGCGTTTTCCGGCGCAACGGCGTCGTTGTCCAATTGATGGATCTTTGCGTCAAACACTTCGCCGGGTTGCGACTCGATGGGCACCAGGCCGACCCGCCGCGCCGCATCGCGACAGGCATCCTGGAACTGGGCCATTTGTTGGGCGAGACCCGGCTGGTCGGAATGACTGGCCGCCTGGGCCACGGCAAAAACATGATCCAACATCCGCGTGACCACTTGCAGCCATTCCCCTTCGGCCCGGCGCGACTTTTCCACCTCCAGCCGCAAATGGGCTTTTTCCGTCTGATCCGCCTTTTGTAAAAATTTCGTGAACGATCTCGCTTCGGCCGCCATGCTGTCGGCCAATTCTTTGGCGGTGTTGGCGGTGGCGGTGGCGTGTTCATGAACGCCCTGCCACTGTCCCGTGGCCATGCTGATTTGCCCGGCCAATTGCTCCAGCTTTTGGATTTGCGAAACGGCATCGGCCAGCGTCCGGGCCTGGGCCTCGGCTTGACTATCGGCATTCCGGCGAAGAAACGGGGTCAAAAAACTGATGGCTCCACCCGTCACACAAAGGATCAGAAACCACGCTTCCCACGGCAGCAACGGCCGATGAGCGGTTTGGAAAACCCATCCCGCCAAGCCAAGAAAAACGAGGTCCACCAACAAAAAGGGCCAGAACGGCAGGGCGGATTTAGTGTTATCAGATGTCATGTTTCATCTCAGAATAGGTTTAAAACCAAAAACAGCACAATCAGAAACAATTTGCGGTGTCCTGATTTTGTATAACAAATGAGAATCCCACTTCGAGTGCGAACCCCAAAATCGACGCTAAATCAGGACAGATTCCGCCGTTTTGTCCCATAATTGGAAGGTTATGGCCGAAATAGC
>CAIYOY010000096.1 GCA_903927905.1 uncultured Verrucomicrobiales bacterium
AGGGTTAATCCCCTCATGTTAAAAAATCCTCAAAAAAACAGCTTCCGAATTTTGACGCACCGATTGATTTCGTTGAACACCGTGGATTCATTGTCCTCAAAATGCGACCAGACAATGTTCGCGACCCAATCCACAAATTGCAGATTATATTCATGGTGGCTCTCTTTCGGGTGATTGACCAATTTAGTTTTGGCGTTCAATTCAAACCACAAAACGGTTTGCAGATAATCAGACAGGGAGTTTCCGCTTTCCACTTTGATCGTTCTTTTATCGGGAATGAATTCGATTTCAGCGAAAGACTTGACCTGCTCCGGCACGACCAGACGGCACATGTAATTATAGAGTTTGTTGGCATCATCGCGGATGTGTTCCTGGACGTTTTCTTTCTTTACGACGATGCACTCAATTTTTATATCACCATGCTGTTGCAAGAGAGCATTGGCGGTCTGGCAAAATTGCAGTTTTTGGCTTGGAGCGGCCTGGGAACACTTCTTTTCGTTGACCCAGCCATATTCGGCATACAGGTCGGAAATGATTTTTTGCGGGAGTTTTTTGTGAATTTTCGGGAGGAAAAGAAAAGCAATGCACAGGAATCGGCTTGATCCTCCATGTCGGAACGGATGGGAAAAAGTCCAGCCAGTATCGCCGCTTTCGTCCAAATAGACCTTCATCAAGAAAATGCCCGGAACCGACGCGCTTACAGCGCGTTTATGATAGCCTCCTTGCGAAGGCCGTCACGGATTTCCGGGACTTGTGGTGAATATAGGCTCTTTTACTGGGGTGTCGAGAATAATTTGCCGGGGATGGTCTCGCCGCTCCACGGGTTTTTCCCACGGCTCTGCGGAGCGGTGGCGCGGCTCCGTGGGTTGGCGGGAAGAAACCACGGACTGGCGGCGTCCGGAGACGGCTTGGCGGGAAGAATCCACGGGTGGTTCGCGCCCGGCGGCGGGTCGGCGGCGGCAGGAGGCGGGTGCGGACAATTCTTTTAATTGAAGGCTAAGTCCATGTCAGCGATGATGTCCAAATGAAGAAGCAGCGCGTCATTCTGATCGTGGTTTTTGCCGTCATTGTGATGGTGCTTTCGTTATTTTGGCCCAAGGGTGACGTTTCTCTGGAGTTTGTTGGATATAAGTGGAATCAAACTAATCGCACTTGGTCTGCTGTATTCTGGCTCATCAATAATACTCGCCAGCGATTCGAATGTTATGAAGATGATAATGCCGTTGCGCCGTTTGTTTATCGGTTTTACCTGACCAATGATGTGAGAACAGGCTTATTGCTTACGGGGACAAACGATATACATGCTCTGCCAGTGGAGCCGGGGCAACGCGTCAAAATGATGGCCCCGTTTACTTTAAATGATCAGTTTGAAGACCTCGACCGGAAACTGGGGCTGAACAGCCACCCGAATGATGTTGTATTTATACCCGATGTCCCACTGGAGATTGGGGTGGTATATTGGTTCGATGGTTGGCCGAATAAAGGTAAGTTCGATTTTATTGAGCAGGCTGTTAAGAGTGCTTTAAGAATTAAGCCCACGGTTAAGGATGCATTGCATCCAGCAGCTTGGTGTCCACAGAAATTAATCGTGCCAACGAATCCACCGCCAATCAGCAGTCATTAAATTCATCGCACGCGAAAGCAATTTAAGGGCACGACACAGTCGTTCCCCACCTTGACGCAGCTTTTACCCCTTCGCCCCAACCAATTGCCGGAGCACAAACGGCAGGATGCCGCCGTGTTGGTAGTAGTCTATCTCAATCGGCGTGTCTATGCGGCAGCGGACGGGGACTTCTTCGGCTTTCCCGTCCTGGCGCGTGATGCGCAGGGTGAGGTCTTGTTGCGGCTTGAGGTTTTCGCCCAGGCCCACGATGTCGTAGGTTTCGGTGCCGTCGAGTTTCAAGGTTTGGGCGGTGGTGCCTTCCTTGAATTG
>CAIYOY010000097.1 GCA_903927905.1 uncultured Verrucomicrobiales bacterium
AACGAAGCGCGCGAACGCGGCATCGTGCGCATCTCCGTTTCCGATTACGATCCGCGCAGTCACGACCTGGAAAAACGACTGATGGAAAAATGGGGCCTGGTCGCTCCGGTGGTCATCAAAACTCCGCCCGGAGCGGACGAGACTGATTTGCGGCGCGTGGTGGCCAGATTGGCCGCGCCGACCATCGCAAACTTGATCAAACCCCTCAGTGTTATCGCCGTTTCCGGTGGCCGCATGATTCGCGAGGTCGCCCAAGTCTTGCCTGATCGAAAGACTCCCGGCGTGACCGTCATCCAGACCATGGGCAGCATTGACGCTACAATCAGCCCGGTGGATGCTCTCGAAGTGGGCCGCATCATCGCCCTGCGTTCCGGCGGTTCCTTCACCACCCTTAATTCCCCGGCGCTTGTTCCGGACAAGAAAACCCGCGATGCTCTCGCGGCTCTCGCTCAGATTCAAACCGTGCTCAAAAAAATGTCCCAGGCGACGCTTGCTTTGATTGGCGTTGGAACTTTATCGAACTCCTCCTTCGCCGCCCTTGGTGTGCTGGCCCCCATGGTCAAACAATTGGAAAAAGCTGGAGCTGTCGGTGAGATCTGCGGACGATTCTTCGACCGCGACGGCAACGAATGCAACACCGGTTGGCGTGACCGCGTGGTCAGCATTGAATTTGACCAACTGCGCCGCATCCCCGAAGTCGTCGCCCTGGTCGTCGGCGCGGACCGTGCGCCCGCCATCGCCGCCGCCATCCGTGGTGGCCTGATCAAATCCATCGTCACCGACATCGCCGCCGCCGAAGCCCTGTTGCAATTGGAAAAAAGGCATTCGCGTCGCCCATGAAACATAACCTTCAAAATTCGCGAAGCGTCTTGGACTGCGGCCAGTCCTCTGCCGCTTTTTCCTTTTCCCTTATGGAAACTGTAGAAAACTGGGTTAGCGAAAAGATTTTAAAATTTAAAGAAACCTGAATCACCCTTCTCCCTCTCCTCGGAGGAGAGGGCCGGGGCGAGGTCGAGCTTACTCCGCGAAGCGCTAAAATAATTTTACATAAATCCCATGGAAAACAAAAAACTGACCCTAACCGAAGCCCTCTCCTGCGCCCGCGAAACCCGCGTCCTCGAAATCGGCACCCACATCCTCCCAAAAACCCCCGAAGTTTTCGCCCGCCAATTCCCCGGTGCCACCCCCGTCATCATCGCCGACACCAACACCTTCCGCGTCGCCGGTCGCAAAGTCACCGAAGCCTTCGAACGCGCCGGACTGAAAACCTTGCCTCCATTCATCTACGAAGACCCTGCCGTTTACGCCGAATACAAATACGTCGAACAACTCGAAGCCTCCCTCAAAAAACACAACGCTATCCCGGTCGCCGTCGGTTCCGGCAGCATCAACGACCTCGCCAAACTTGCTGCCCACAAAGTTTCCCGTCCCTACATGTGCGTCGCCACCGCTGCTTCCATGGATGGCTACACCGCGTTCGGCGCATCCATCACCTACAAAGGTTCCAAACAAACCTTCAACTGTCCCGCGCCCGTCGCGGTTGTCGCCGACCTCGAAGTCATTGGCCACGCGCCCGAAGCCATGACCGCCTCCGGCTACGCCGATCTCCTCGCCAAAATCACCGCCGGCGCCGACTGGCTCCTGGCCGACGCCTTCGGTGCCGAGCCGATTGATCAACAAGCCTGGAACATTGTCCAGGGCGGCCTGCGCGATTCCCTGAGCGAACCCCAAGCCATCAGGGCAGGGGCACCGCCCGCCGTCGCCGGACTGACCGAAGGCCTCATGCTCGGCGGTTTCGCCATGCAATGGGCCAAATCCAGCCGGCCCGCCTCCGGGGCCGAACACCAATTCAGCCACCTCTGGGACATGCAACATCACATTCACGATGGAAAAGCCCCCTCGCACGGCTTCAAAGTCGGCATCGGCACCCTGGCCGTTTCCGCCCTCTACGAACAACTCCTCACCCAGCCCATCGAACAACTGTCTGTCAAAGAATGTTGCGCCCAATGGCCCGAGTGGAGTGCCATCGAAAAACAGATCCTGGAAATCTTCGCCGGTTCCGGTTTCGAAGAAAAAACCATCGAAGAAAGCAAAGCCAAATACGTCACCCGCGAAGACCTCGCGAAACAACTCGAGCAATTCAAAATAATCTGGCCCGACCTCAAAAAGAAACTCGCTCAACAACTCATCCCCTTCGACGAACTCCAATCCATGCTGAAAACCATCGGCGCGCCCTATGAGCCGGAACAGATCGGCATCACCCGCGAGCGCCTGAAAAAATCCTACATCGAAGCCTTCTACATCCGCCGCCGTTTCACCATCCTCGACCTCGCCTTCCGCACCAGCCTGATGGAAGTCAGTCTAAAAAAAATCTTCGGCCCCAAAGGCCGTTGGCCCCTTTGACGTAGCGCAAGTTTTCAACCTGCCGTATCGCCGATTTTTAATCGGCTGGGCGGAATTTGGCGGAGCGCGGGTCTGTGACCCGCAGCATGTGGCCAGCGAGAAAATTCAAAATCTAAGACAACCTTGATCCGAAATTTTTAAATCTATCACATCAACTCCATTTTCAACGCGCTGCGGGTCACAGACCCGCGCTCCGGCCCCGTCAAAATATTAAAATCCAAAATAGCCCAGGACCAAGCCATTGCCGACCTCCCAATTTATGCTATTCTCCAAGACCAGAAATTCTATGAGCAAAAAGAAAGCAAAAATACGATCTGCATTTGGTATAATAAAGATGCCCTGAAAGCGGCGCGTTTCTACGCGGCCACTTTCCCCAATAGCAAAGTAACCGCAATTCACAAAGCCCCCAGCGATTTTCTCGGCGGCAAGAAGGGGCAGATACTCACGGTCGAATTCACCGTCTGCGGCATTCCGTGCGTGGGCCTCAACGGCGGAACCATGTTCAAACACACCGAAGCCTTCTCCTTCCAGATCGCGACGGATACACAGGAAGAAACGGATCGCTACTGGAAGGCGATCATCAGCAACGGCGGCAAGGCAAGTTGGTGTGGCTGGTGCAAAGACCGCTGGGGGATCTCCTGGCAGATCACCCCGCGCGTGTTGCTGGACGCGATGACGGCTGGCGGTGCCGAAGCCCAACGCGCCTTTGCCGCGATGATGGAGATGGACAAGATCGACATCGCCAAAATCAAGGCCGCCCGCCGGGGTTGATTTGCTTTCAGCCCATCACACTTGCCTGTGAGCCTGTCAAACTTGTGCCAATAGTTAGACCTGACACTGGCCCGGCCCGGCCCAAAACTTTAACGCAGAGGTGGGAAAGGAAACACCTCTGCGTTTTTCTCCGCGTCCTCTGCGTCTTTGCGTTTAAGTCTTCGCCCCCACCAATTGCCTGAGCACAAACGGCAAAATCCCGCCATGTTGGTAGTAATCTATCTCAATCGGCGTGTCTATGCGGCAGCGGACGGGGATTTCTTCGGCTTTCCCGTCCTGGCGCGTGATGCGCAGGGTGAGGTCTTGTTGCGGCTTGAGGTTTTCGCCCAGGCCCACGATGTCGTAGGTTTCGGTGCCGTCGAGTTTCAAGGTTTGGGCGGTGGTGCCTTCCTTGAATTG
>CAIYOY010000098.1 GCA_903927905.1 uncultured Verrucomicrobiales bacterium
AGGGTCGCCCAGTGGAAAGTTGCTGGATTTCCTGCAAAAGCATCAAATTCCGGGGCGTGCTCATGTTGCCTATGGAACCATTTGGCCAAAACCGACAGTTTTTCATCTTCTCGCGACGCCGGACACGATGAAATCATTGGCCGAATTGATGCATTCGAGCGCATATCCTGAACTTGCCATTCATTTTCATATTTACCGCAACCAGACTGTCCTTATGGAGTGGCATGATGCGTTCACTCAGCCGATGCTGCTCTCTGGGGAATTGTCAGAGGAGGGTATAACGAAATTTGCGGAGCGGCTGGCCATGTCATTAGAAAAAGGCATCCTTAAATAGTTCGTTGAATTTTTCGGCGAAATCTAAGAAATCAAAATGACCAGCAACTGTGCAGTAAAAAATTGGCGTCCCGGATTGATCTCCGCTCTTGCGGCTGCCCTGGTTTTTCAGGGTGAGTTTTTGGCGGGCAAACGCTTGCTCCCGGAATTTGGCGGGTCGGCTTATGTCTGGTGCAGTGCCATCCTCTTTTTTCAAATCGTTCTCATCGCCGGTTATTATGGCAGCCGCTGGCTCGGGGAATTGCCGGAGAAAAAAAGAACCCTGACCCTGACCTTGCTCGGTCTCACCGGCTTGCTGGCCTTGCCCTCGCAACTTTGGGTGTTTGACAAGCTGCCGCTGGAACTTCAACCGGTCATTGCGCTGCTGCCATTCGCCGGGTTGAGTCTGGCGCTGTTTTGCACCACGCCGCTCCTTCATCAAAGACAAATCGACCGGACGAATTACAACATTTACGCATGGTCGAATGCCGGGGCCTTGGTGGGATTGATCACTTATCCGTTGCTGGTGGAACCATTGGTTGATCTGAAAATTCAATCATTGGTCTGGGCTTTGGGTGGTCTGGCAATTTGTTCTTTGGGCCTTCGTGAAAATATTTCTTGTAGGAGACGACGTGAGGAGACTCTAACTTCTTCCGATCCCACGCTGGCAATGTTAGAGCCTCCTCACGTCGTCTCCTACAAAACACGGCTCTCCTGGTGGATTCTTCCCGCCATCAGCAGCGCGGCTCTCCTGGCCACGACGAACGAAGTCACCTACGAAGCCAACGCCGGCCCTTTGGCCTGGGCATTGCCGCTGGTCTTGTTTCTCGGCACCTATATCTGGGCGTTCAGCGGAAACCGGCGCAGTTCCGTCGGGTTGATCGCTGTCTGCGGTCTGGCCGCGCTGGTCGTCAGCCGCATGATGCCGATGGCTGATGCCCGCAGTCTCAAACTGTTGTCCCTGCTGCTGTTGAGCGGCGGTGCGACCATGCTTTGCTGTCATGTCTGGTTGGCCGCCACGCGCAATGAAAACACCCACGGCTTTTATCGCGCCATTGCCATCAGCGGCGCCATTGGCAGTGCGTTAATGGTGCTGGTCATTCCGCATATCACGACTGGTCCGGTGGAATTTCCGATTTTGACCATCGCCACGTTGACTGTGGCCGGATTCAAAATGAGCGGACGCTGGGTGCGGCCGTTGTTGACCATGACCGCAGTGGTCGCCATCGGCGCAAACCTCGCCGCCGAAATAAGCGGACGCGACAAAGAAGTGGCCCGCGCCCGTACGCTCTACGGCTGCCTGCGCGTGATCAAAGATTCGGAGCGCGAATATTATTCTCTCGTGCACAACACCACCATCCACGGCGAAGAAGACCGCAACAATCCAAATCTCGCCACGGAATATTACGGACAAAGCGCCGGCCTCGGTCTGGCCATGCGCGAATTACAAAGCCGTTCGCCCTCGATCAAAGTCGCCGTCATCGGCCTCGGCGTCGGCTCGATCAATCGCTATCTTCGTCCCACCGACACCATCACCTATTTTGAACTCGATCCAAAAATCGAAGACATGGCCCGGCAATATTTTACCTTTCTCCAAAATCACATGAGCCCGGTCATCATCGGCGACGGCCGCAAATCGCTGGAGCGTTCAAGATTGAAAGACCTCGATCTCCTCATCCTCGACGCCTTCAACGGTGACGCCATCCCCATGCACCTTCTGACCCGCGAAGCTGGGATCATGTATCGGCAGCACATGAAAACGAACGGCCTGATCGCGTTGCACATCACCAATGCCCATGCCGATCTCGAGCCGGTCTGTCGCGGTTTGGCGCAAAACTTGGGGATGGGCGTGGAATTTTCCCACACCACCGCCCCGCCAATTTCGCATGAGGAAGAGCAAAATATCGCGCGCCGAATCGCGCAAAGTCTCGGCATGAACGCCGCAATGTTCCGTTATAAAGCCACCGATTGGGCCATTTTACACCCGAACGGGCAGCCTCGCACGGGGCGAGTCGTCCAATGGACCGATCAACGCAGCAGCATTGTTGGGGTGTTGAAATAAGGGCGCTGAACCGTTCATTTCAAGCTACTTACGATTGATTAGTTAATAAATTTGGCGCGGCAACTTGACATCCTCGCCCACCCGTGTTTTAATACGCGCACGTATTAGAAAATGAATATCAATATGACAGTTCAATCCAGTCCGTGCCTGCATCGAGGCTCCTTTGGAGTCATTCCGATGTGGCCCGCCTGTCTGGCGGCCGGCACCGTGGAGGTAAGTTTCTAAAACGATAGAAAATCAATTTTACACCCACGATTGCCAAAACAATCGTG
>CAIYOY010000099.1 GCA_903927905.1 uncultured Verrucomicrobiales bacterium
CACTATTCACCTTCCAACATGCGCCGGACGTCTTTACTGGTGATTCGTCGCCCGCCCGCAAAAACCAAATCGCCGCTTTTCTTGCGCACCAATTTCGGTTTTGGATTGGCCGCCGGCTTCATCCGGCGAAGAACCACCACATCCTCTCCCTGCGATTCAACTTTCAACACATCACCGGGATGAAAGAGTTTTATGACCGCACGATGCTTGGTATCGAGTCTCGTTGTCATGGGAGGATAATCCCACATGATTGCTCTCCAGGCAAACCTGGCTTTTCCTAATCACCAAGTTCGGTCCGGTTTATTTCCGGCTGATGGCCGCAAATTCCGTGGCATCAAAAGCGCGCAACGTTTCCGTCCGGACATTGCCCGCAGCGGCCAGAGCGGCCAGGCAGCGGAGAATATTCGTTTCCTTTTCGGCGCTGAAAAGCAAAACGCCGTCACGCGAGCCGGTGGTCCAAAACTGTCCTTCCACTTTCACCCCGGCTTTGGCCGCGACTTTGCGAAAAGCGATGGCACGAGTGGTCGATTTATTCAGGGTTTTCGCTCCCTGGGGAGTGAACTTAAGCAAGGCGATATAACGCACCATAATTTTCTTTCGGTTAATTGTTTTGTTTGTGACCGTGGCATCATGAGGGGTGATCTAATATTCGGCTCCACCGATTTTGCCGGGTTTGAACCGTTTTTTGGCCAGAGTGCAATCCAGTTAAGGGATGAAAATCAATGTGGGGGAAAAGATGGTCGGAGCGACAGGATTCGAACCTGCGACTTCTTGGTCCCAAACCAAGCGCTCTAGCCAGGCTGAGCTACGCTCCGACTCAAGGGACAGCATGATTGCACAACTGCGCCATCATGCAAGCATTGACGGCGTTTATTTCAAACCTGCCTGGATACGTCTGCCGAACGACCCCGCTTACCGCCATGGTGATGGACAGGAGCGCGGGATTTATCCCGCTTCAACGTGGCCAGCCAAGTGGCGTTTTCTTAGAGTGATGATCTCTTCCATTTCACCCTGAAGCGGCTTAAAAGCCGCGCTCCTATCGCCCGTTGACCATCGCTTTTGATCACACCCGTTATCACCTTGTCATTTCACCTGAAAAATGAGATTTTAAAAAGTGAACATGTTGCTCAAGTCCTTTTTCCGATCCGGGACTTTTATCGCTTTGGCTGCGTTGATTTTTCTCGCGGTTTCGGCGGGGGCGCAATCTACCGTCGGGGCCACTAATTTGACCGGGAAATTAATGCTTGGTTATCAAGGCTGGCATGCCTGCACCGGGGATGGCTCGGCGTTGAACAGTTACATCCATTGGAACCACGCTGGCACCGCGCCTTCGTCCAGCGATATGGTGGATGATATTTGGCCGGATCTCTCGGAGTTTCCCACCAATGAACTTTTTGCCACCAGCGGCTTGTTGTTGGGCAATGGGCAGCCGGCCCAGGTTTATTCAGCTTACAAATCGGCCACGGTGCTGCGGCATTTCAAGTGGATGCAGGATTACGGGATTGATGGGGTGATGCTGCAACGGTTCATCAAGGACATTTTTAACAGTTCAAGCTGGGCCGTGCTGAGAAATACCAACATGCTCAATGTGAAGGCGGGAGCCGAAGCGTATGGCCGGGTGTTCTGCCTCGAATATGACATTTCGAACGACGACACCAATCTAGTCGTCGGGCATTTGCAAAGTGATTGGGCGACTTTGATTGGCCTGGGCATGACCAACAGTTCGCGCTATCTCAAGCACAAGGGCAAACCGGTGGTGGGGATCTGGGGTCTGGGATTCACCGGCATTCCGTCCGCCGGCGCGCCGTATTCGCCGGAAATGGCGCAGACGATCATCAATTATTTTCACGCGGCCGGTTGCACGGTGATGGGCGGGGTGCCGTACAATTGGCGGACGCTGAATAACGACTCGCAGACCAACGCCGCCTGGACGGCGGTGTATCATTCATTTGACATCATTAATCCGTGGTCGGTCGGCCGGTATCAGAACACGAATCAATTCGACAGTTTTAAATCGAGCGTGGTGGCGCCGGATCTGGCGGATTGCCAGGCAAACGGGATTGATTATTTGCCGGTGATTTATCCGGGTTATTCGGCGGCGAATTTGAATGGTGGCGCGAAGAACGGCATCCCGCGCATCGGCGGACGATTCTATTGGCGGCAAGGTTTTGACACAATCAGCGCGGGTTGCAATATGCTCTTTGGCGCGATGTTCGATGAGATTGACGAAGGCACCGCGACCTACAAGCTCGCACCAACAATAAGCACGGTGCCGGTGCAGGGCAACACGTTCTCGCTGGATATTGACGGTGAATCCATTCCCAATGACTGGTATCTGCAAGTGGCCCGGCAAATCACGGTCGCGCTGCGCCATGACGTCCCGCTGAACGAACCGCTGCCGATTTCACCGACCAATACGATCACCCTAACCGCCCCGCTTGGCGGCGGAACGTGGACGGCGGGCAATCAGGCAACCGTGTCATGGACCAGCACGGGAACGATTAACGGCGTGCGGATTGATCTCTCCACTGACGGAGGAAATACGTGGAGTTGTCTCGCATATAATCTGGCCAACACGGGGTCAAAATCGGTGCTGGTGCCGCCGACAGCCAGCACGAATTGCTGGATTCGCGTCGGAGAAAATGATTTGACACCGGTATCGTGGTCCACGACGAATTTCACCATTCAAGTGACGAAACCATTCACCCCTTATCATCTGCAACCGCTGTGGAACGTTGCGCCGGGCGCGCGCTCTTATGTCACCGTGGCCAATGGCTCAACCCCCAATCAGCGCAGCATCGCCTACAACGCCCTGTCCAATCAGGTCTATGTCATCAGCCGAACCGGAGCGACCAGCGGATTGACCATCAACGTGCTGGATGGCACCACCGGCGCCGATCTTTATCAACTAAACACCACCGGGATCAGCGGCGGCAGCATCATCCTGGTGGGAATGAGGACGGCGGATGATGGCGCGCTGTACGCCGCCGACATGAGCAACAACACCGGTGGCGTCGCCAATTTTAAATTGTATCGCTGGGCCAATTCCGACAGCAGCACGGTGCCGGCGTTGGTTTATTCCGGCGAACCGGCCAATCGCACCGATTCCGTTCGCTGGGGCGACGCCTTTGACGTGCGCGGTTCAGGGACAAATACCATGGTGCTGATTGACGCGCAGAATACCAACCTCTGCGCGATTTTGACTCCGACCAATGCCGCCCTGACCGGGTGGACCTCCAGTTTCACGACGCAGGATTATTATCCCGGCAGCATCGGCCACAGCGTGCAATTCGGCCCGACGAACACGTTCTGGCAAAAGCGCAAGGCCGACCGCCTGCAACAATCCACCTACACTCTGGATTACAGTTCATCGCCGCCGACCATGACCCGGACCACTTCCGCCACGTATCCGTTCCCGACTTCCAGCACCTGCGTTAGTGCAATTGATTTTCAGCGAAACCTTCTCGCGCTGATGAATTTTTCGGCCATCACCAACAATCCTGACATGATTGACCTTTACAACATCACCGACCTGAACAATCCGGTGCTTCAAGACAAACAAAACTTCCCGACCAATCAACAGCCGAATGGCAACTTCATCGGCGACCTGGTCTTTGGCAATGGCAACCTTTACGCCATTGATGGCAACAATGGCATCAGCGCGTTTTCTGCTGTGATCTTTTTTCCGCCGGCGATTCAGAACCAGCCGCAGAGCCAGACCAACACCTCCGGTTCAAACGCGACCTGTTCGGTCACCGCCACC
>CAIYOY010000100.1 GCA_903927905.1 uncultured Verrucomicrobiales bacterium
CCGAATCTCGCCGGCGTGAAATTCACGTTCGAGAATCTGATGGATTATCAGCAATGCCAGGATTTTGAAGGCGGCCGATACGACATGATCTTTGGGCGCGACGAACTTTTTCTTTGCGGTTTGGCCATCGGCGCGAAGGCGGCGATCGGCAGCACCTATAATTTTGCCGCGCCGATCTACCATCGGTTGCAGGCGGCCTTCGAGAAGGGCGACCTCGCGACTGCTCGTCAGGAACAGATGCGTTCCATCCAGACGATTCAAGTGTTGATCAACCACGGATTTTTCCCGGCGGCCAAAGCGCTCATGCAAATGCTCGGCACACCCGTCGGCGGGACGAGGTTGCCGAACAAGAATTTGACGGCGGAGCAAACGGCGCGGCTGGAGAAGGATTTGCGGGAAATCGGGTTCTTTGAGTGGGTTAAATGATTGGAAGATCGTCGGGATAGGTAATTGGGGGTGAAAATAGCCGTCAGGTCGTAAGGTACCCTGTAAACATTGGGTTTTATTGAGGTCGGACCCGTAAGGTGGCCGTTAGGAAGGCGTCAGGTTTGAGGTGGGTGTGAAGTTCACGCAGGCACTACACAGTGGATGGTGAGGGGGGCGGCTGGGGAAATAAGCGATAATTACGGCTTGCAATTCAGCCGGATTGCCCTATTTTCATAATCCTTAAACGGACGCGAGCGTAGCTCAGCCTGGTAGAGCATCACGTTGCCAACGTGAGTGTCGAGGGTTCGAATCCCTTCGCTCGCTCCATATTTCCTTTTGCGCCTACCAGCGCCACACTGCGACAAACCCCGCCATTCACCAGCACTTGCGCAAGCTTTAACCCTTCCTTCGATACTTAAGCTGATGACGTGCTTTGACCCGTTGCGCCTGAAACCTGTGCGCCCGGGGCTTCATTTAAACTTCATCCGAAAAAAACGCGCGCGAAAATTAGGGTCCACCGGATTGGTGATGAACACCGCGCCATTCCCATCGAAACGATTGGTCAAAATACAGGTCCAATTGGTCATGGGATCGCCGATATTCGTGGTGGCCAAAAGATAACTGAGATCATAGGGCACGCCGGAGAGGATCTGGGTGATCTGGTTGGTCATGGTGGTATTGATCAGCCGAAATGAAGGCGTTACCGTATTGGTGTTAAAAACACGCAACGTTCCATCGTAGGTCAGCCGGTCTGTGTCCCAGCGGAGTTGAGGTCCCGGCGTTGGAGGATTGATATTATCGAACGAGCCGGAATATCGAGTGGAGGTGAAAAGTTTGAAGGTCTGTCCATCAGCGTAATCGGCGCCGGTGTTGGTCAATTGCAGGGTTCCGCCATAGACTAGATTGGTCAGTCCTGTGACCAGAGCAGAAGGGTTGGTCGAGTTGATGTTGAAAATAGTGGTGGAACCAGTGTTCAAATTCAGTTTGCCGTTGATGGCAAAGGGTGACGCCAACGGCGTAAATGTCCCGCCGCTTTGAACCGTGACATTCGCCGACACGGTTCCATTGCCGTTCAATAAGGCATTGCTGGAAATGATCAGTCCGTTGCTGGCGGTGAGGCTGCTGCCGGGATTCAGACATAAATTTGCAGACCTGACTCCGTCACCCACTACGAAAGGCGAACTGTTGGAATAATTCAAGGTGTCAACTCGCATGGTTCCGCCATTGAAAATTATTTGCCCTACAGAATTGTTAAAATTTAGATTGCCGCAATTAATCAAACCCGCCTTTAAGATGATTGTCCCTCCATAAGCAGTTCCCGAACGCTCGGTGAAAGTGCCACCATCAACGGTTAGGAAATTATTCGTATCCGTTTTCCCATAGCCCAGGTAAAACGCGTTCACGTAAACGGTCGCATTATTGCTGATAACGATTTGATTGTTGAGGTTATAGTAGCCCAAATAAAGAGTGGAATTGGTCCATAGCGAGCCCTCATCAGAAATCAATACAAACGTGTTGCTGCCGCTGTTGTTGAAGCTGTGATTATCCCCAACATGACACAAATTATCAATCACCGTTCCGCCATTCGTAATAAGCAATTGTATGCCGCCCATCAGCAGGGTTTGAGTATTCATCCACTGTGAGCCGTTACCAGCCACGACGATGGTATTGGGGCTTCCCAAATCCGAACCAATATAGTCAACTAGATCCACCATTTTTCCACCAGCCGTGATAAACAGGCTGTTGGAAGATTGGATTAACATCAAATGGTCGTTTGTACAAATTGATCCAACTCCGGTGACGGTGAAAACTGTCGAAGTGCCGCTAATCAGAACCGTTTGCATTGCAAGCAAAGCTCCGTTACTGATAATGCACTGATTGCCGACACCGGAATTTCCGATAGTAAAATAAGAATTGTGCAACGAGGAACCGGGACCGGTCACGACCATTCGATTGTTGTCGATGCCAGTATAACCGAGTTCACAATATGAACAAGACACTCTCCCGCCGTTTGTTACAATCATAGCGTTGCCGGAGCTGTTTGAGCCTACGATCAAAGAGAAGGACCCAATGTAATTAGCCAATTTGGAATTAGTGCCGGAAATCACTGCCAAATTGTTGCTGCTGGTAACCGTTTGACCGAGGGCGACAGTACTACCACTGACACAACCGACCCAGGCCCCATCAAGAATATCCAACTCGCATTGCGCTCCGCCACTGCCAATGAAAAAATTACCAGAGTCCTCCCAGTACGAACCGGCTCCAGTCACAATCACACGGGTGTTTGTAGCCGTTGCACTGGCACCCATGACCACGTTGCTATCATTACGGAATATTACATTGGTCAGAATTGCGCCATTGGTCAGAACAAATAAGGTGTTTGCAGCGTTGGTCCCAATGATGATTCCATTCTGAAAGTAGTTTGAACCACCATCCAGCACAAAGGTCTGGCCGTCAGCGACCACTTGGGCGCGGGCGATGGTTGATGCCAGCAGCATCAGGCAAAAAAGGAGGCGGCAAAGGCAATGGGCGCCTTTGGGTGCAATTCTGGTTTTTCCATCCGGTCTATCTACTATCCAATTTTCCGCTTTCATAGATTCCGACGCTTCCTTTATTGGAGGCAACCTTCGCACATCTTGTCTCATGCTGTCAACGCATGATTCTGGTCAGCCACTGTGCCTTTGGAGGCACAGGTTGCTTTATAGAAACGATGGTTTGGAAGAGAAAAATTAGCGCTGGCGCGGAGAAAGCTCGTCCTCACCCCCGGCCAGTCAGTACGGTTAGTTAATGCACCGCTCGCGGTGCTCTCTCCTCCGAGGAGAGGGGAGAAAGCGGCGCGCCGTCCTTGGTGGTTTTCAGGGTTTCTGGCCAGTTCCGCCCTGCGCTTCGCACAACCGAGCGCCCAAATTTGCAAACCAGCGGTGAATGTTGACTCCCTCTCCTCGGAGGAGAGGGTCGGGGTGAGGACGAACTCTATCTAACTTTGTTTCCTCGCTTTTCTTTCTTCCAGGTTTTTGTATTTTTTCACTCATGGCCACCACTGAACGCGCCAGGCAATTGCGCAAAGACCCAACTTGGGCGGAGAAGCTCATGTGGAAGTGGCTTCGTGACCGCAAGTTTTGTGATTACAAATTCCGCCGCGAGCATCCAATCGGTATTTATTATCTGGATTTTTTCTGTGAAGAAGCGCGGCTGGCTA
The DNA here is from genome assembly GCA_903927905.1 of uncultured Verrucomicrobiales bacterium. GTDB lineage: Bacteria > Verrucomicrobiota > Verrucomicrobiia > Limisphaerales > Palsa-1400 > CAIYOY01. The sequence continues at coordinate 3,626 of CAIYOY010000100.1, forward strand.
TTGAGTTGGATGGGTTCGGCCACGGTCATCCTGACCAACAAAAGCATGATGCGGAGCGGGAGGCTTTTCTGACGACGCGCGGCATCAAGGTTTTGCGGTTTTGGAATTCTTATTTGCGGCGGAATGCGCAGAGTGTGAGAGACACGATTTTTCGTGAATTGCAGGCGAGGGCACCGCATCCGCTCCCGGATTATACGAGACCGTTGGAAACGAAGGGAAAATTAGCGCTGGCGCGGAGATCGGAAGTTCGTCCTCACCCCCAACCAGTCAGTACGGTTGGTTAATGCACCGCTCGCGGTGCTCTCTCCTCCGAGGAGAGGGGAGAGGGCTGATCCAGCGTATTTGACTGTTTTAAGCTCTTGGTTTAATAACGGCTTACCTAGAATCAGCTTCCAAATCATTAATCTAATTTCAGATTTTGATCGGTCACGGCACCTTCGGAGGCGCTGGTGACCAGATGTGCGTATTTCGCGAGGACGCCGCGGGTGTAACGCGGTTTCATCGGTTTCCACGCAGCCTTGCGCTTTTTCATTTCCTGCGCGGTGATGCCGAGGTTCAGGACGCGTTTTTCGGCGTCAATCACAATGGCGTCGCCGTTTTTGACCAAGGCGAGCGGGCCGCCCACGTACGCTTCCGGCGTGATGTGGCCGACGACGAAGCCATGCGTGCCGCCGGAGAAACGGCCATCGGTGATGAGCGCGACTTCTTTGCCGAGTCCTTTGCCCATGATGGCACTGGTCGGCGCGAGCATTTCGCGCATGCCGGGGCCGCCTTTGGGACCTTCAAAGCGGATGACGACGACGTCGCCGCTCTTGATGGAGCCGTCGAGAATTTTTTCCAGCGCCTGTTCTTCGGAATTGAAAACGCGGGCGGTGCCTTCAAAGCGCAAACCTTCCTTGCCGGTGATCTTGGCCACGCCGCCTTCGGGAGCGAGATTGCCGTACATGATCACGAGGTGACTGTCTTTCTTGATCGGCTTGTCCAGTGGTTGGATGATTTTTTGGAAGGCGGGATACGGTTTCACGCTGGCCAGGTTTTGGGCCATGGTTTTGCCGGTGACCGTCATGCAGTCGCCGTGGAGCAGTCCGCCATCGAGGAGCATTTTCATCAACGGCTGGATGCCGCCGACGGCGACGAGTTCGGACATGAGATATTTGCCGCTGGGCTTGAGATCGGCGAGGACGGGGACGTTTTTGCCGATCTTGGTGAAATCATCAATCGTTAATTTGACACCGGCGGCGTTGGCCATGGCGAGCAAGTGCAGGACGGCATTGGTAGAGCCGCCGAGGGCGATGATCACGGTGATGGCGTTCTCGAAGGCTTTGCGCGTGATGATGTCGAGCGGTTTGATGCCTTGTTTCAACAGATTGACCACGGCGGCGCCAGCGCGTTGGGCATCTTCTTTTTTCGCTTTGGAAATGGCGTTCTGCGCGGAGCTGTTCGGGAGACTCATGCCGAGGGCTTCGATGGCGCTGGCCATGGTGTTGGCGGTGTACATGCCGCCGCAGGAACCGGGGCCGGGAATGGCGCACGATTCGATTTGGTCCAACTGTTTGTCGTTGATCTTTTTATTGGCATGAGCACCGACGGCTTCGAAAACGGAAACGACATCGAGCTTGCGCATGTCGCCAGTGATGCAGCCAGGCAAAATGGTGCCGCCATAGACGAACACGGCGGGACGATTCATCCGCGCGATGGCCATGAGGCAGCCGGGCATGTTTTTATCGCAGCCACCGATGGCGACGAAGCCGTCCATGCCTTCGCAACCGACGACGGTTTCGATGGAATCGGCGATGACTTCGCGGGAGACGAGAGAATATTTCATGCCTTCGCTGCCCATGGAAATACCGTCGGAGATGGTGATGGTGTTGAAGATGATCGCTTTGCCACCGGCGGCGTTGGCGCCGGCTTCGGATTCGAGCGCGAGTTTATCAATGTGCGAATTGCAAGGGGTGACATTGCTCCAGGTGGAGGCGATACCGATGACGGGTTTTTTGAAATCTTCTTTTTTGAAGCCGACGGCATAAAGCATGGCGCGGCTGGCGGCGCGTTCGGGGCCGTCGAGCATGACGCTGGAATGAGGCCGCAATTTGTCAGTCTTGGAATTTGTCTTTTTCATGTCGGTAGGAATTTAGGGTGGAAAGGGGTGGAGTGACAAGGCGGGAAAGTGGGGTTGGAATGACAAAATCATAGCGGCAAACTCATAAAGGCGAGGGGAAGAGGCAAAATGATTATTGGCAAAATGATTTAATCTGGTGAACTTCACTGATGCAGCAAGTGATCATTCATTCGGATGGCGGGTGTCAGGGGAATCCGGGGCCGGGCGGTTGGGCGGCGACTTTGTCGTCAGGGCCGCACTATCTGGAGATCTGTGGCGGAGTTCCGGCGACGACGAATAATCGGATGGAATTGCAGGGGGCGATCGAAGCGTTGAAGGTTTTGAAGGAAGCTTGCGCGGTGGATTTTTACACGGACTCGGCTTATGTCAAAAACGGGGTGACGGCGTGGGTGAAGAATTGGAAGCGCAACGGTTGGAAAACGAAGGAGAAAAAGCCGGTGAAGAATGCGGATCTTTGGCGGGAGTTGGATGCGCTGGCAGTCAAACACGAAGTGAAATGGCATTGGCTCAAGGGCCACGCGGGCCATGCGGGGAATGAGCGTTGCGATGAATTGGCGAATCTCGAGATGGCCAAAATTAAGAAAAATTTCAGTCGGGAACAGTTGCAGGTTTTATTGGCGGAGTTTTCGGCGAAGGATGAGGCGGGGAAGTTGTTTTAAACCGCGAACCAGACGAACCACGCGAACGAACTGGCCACTTCTAATCACGCAAACGATGCGGAGGATTAAACGACGAACCAATCCTGCACTCAGGATAAGTATCATCTTGGTTTATTTTGTAGCTGGTGGCAAAGGTGTGGGCCGGATCATTTGGGCAAACGGGTAACGCACGCCCCATATAGAATTGCACCTGTTCTGCTGTTGGGGTGGCGACGGAAGTCCCTTGGTTTCCAAATGCCCAGCTTTGCTTGGCCACATCAATTAAACGCAAATTAGCAATGCAGACCTTGCACGCCTCCGCAGCCTTATTATTTGGGGTGGAAACAGATGGTTTTGAAGAAAAGCAACCAGCGATTAAAATGGCGCAGCCTAATGCCAAACAAATGACCGGAATATGTTTTTTTGACGCTGGCGCGGTAGCGGAGAATTGCTTTTCATCCAAGCTCATGGAGCCAGTCAAAACCTAATCCATCCAAGCGTCAAGTGGTTTTGGCTGGTAGCGAGAACCGCCACGATATTTTTTACGCTTGAACGCCCGGAACAGGCCGCGCCTATAGCGCTTAAAACACATATGGCATGGAGTGTTATAGACAGGCCAGTCCTACGGACTTGGGAGCCGCGTTCTCACGAACGCAGCCACGGGGGGGGCCGGGGGAGCGTTACAATTGGGTGAAATTCATGTAAAAA
>CAIYOY010000101.1 GCA_903927905.1 uncultured Verrucomicrobiales bacterium
AACCGGTATGCCATGACATGACCCCAGTCTGCCCCAGTAAAAATTTTTAAACTGTAAGCCATGTCTTGGCGCTGGCTGTAAGCGATGTCTTGGCACTGTGCCACAGACCCGCGCTCCGTTCGGAATTGACCATCACTTTTGATCGTACCGTCGCACACACTCGCGGCTTGAATCTATCTGGTCGCCAGAACATTCTTACCTATGCCTTTTTCCCGGAAATTATTTGGCTGGCTGACTCTTTATGGCGGCTTGCTCGTTCTTGCCAGCGGGTGCGTCACGGCCAAAAGCAATCGCTTTGCCGCTGCGGATGTCACTCAGCCGGATTTCTTTCCCGTTCTGCCGTGGGATCCTTACCACTGGTGGGGCAAGCCGCCGGTTGAGAGAACGAATAATGGCTTGGACAGCATCGCCGCCTGCAATTTCAACATGGCTGGGTTTGTTTTGCCGAGGGATTTGCCCGAGTGCCGCAAGTTCGGTCTGGGTGCGATTATGCTCACAACCGATCCGCTTTTTACCAACGTGACTTATATCTACGATTGGAAAAAATGTTCCGATACCGAGATTGATCGCCGGGTGAAATTGCTCGTGGAGGGATCGGGCCATAATCCGTCCACCGTCGGTTATTTTATCAATGACGAACCGGGCATCACTGATTTTCCGGCGTTAGGCAAAGCCGTCGCCGCCGTGAAAAAATATGCGCCGGGCAAACTGGCTTACATCAATCTCTTTCCCGATTACGCCACGCTCGGCGCGCCGGACACGTCACAACTCGGCACGCCCAGCTACGACGAATACCTCGAACGTTTCGTGGCCGAGGTCAAACCGCAACTAATCAGCTATGACAACTACATGGTGCAATATTCGATGGACCTGAGCGATCGCGGTCAGGCGGCCAGTTATTATCGTAACTTGCTGGCGGTGCGGCGCGTGGCCTTGGAACATCATTTGCCGTACTTGAATATCGTGGCCAGTTGCCAGCTCCGAAAGGAAAAGGGAGTCCCGTCCCCGGCCAATCTCCTTTTCCAGACTTACACCACACTGGCGGCGGGGTATCGAGGGGTGACGTGGTACACATACTTCGGCAGCTATGACTATGCGCCGATTGATTCGGCGGGAAATAAAACGCCGATCTGGGCCTGGTTGCAGGAAGCCAATCGCCAAGTCCTGGCCCTCGCGCCGGTCATGAGCCGTTTGACTTCCACGGGTGTTTTTTTCAGCGCGCCCGCTCCGGTGGATGGTCTGCCGATGTTGCCCGGCAAACTGATCGAATCGGTAACCTGTTCCACGCCGGTAATGGTCGGCGAATTCCAGCATCAAAACGGCCAGCGCTACGCCATGATCGTCAACTTGAGCCTGGAACATTCCGCGCTGTTCAACTTGAAAACCGTTGCGCCCGGCCAGACCGTCAAAATCATTTCCTCAGCGGATAATGTGAAAAAACCGTTCGATGCCAAAGCGGGTTTATGGTTGTCAGCGGGGGAGGGTGTGTTGTTGGATTTGGGGAAATAAAAGTTCCCATCTTGTCGTTGCCAATATCCAAAAACTGAAATTTATGAAACCCGAAAAACCAGTGCAAACGCATCCGTTGCATAGAAAAATTAAAAAAGGCCACGCCATAATTATATTTGTCTGTGCTTATCTTTTTTATGCGACTGTTGCTGGAGTCATTTATATGATTCGGGATACCAACGAAAGAAAACAGAAAACGAAAGCCGTGTATGATGAATCAGAGCAAAAGCGGCTGGCGGAATCCGAAAAGCATCGGTCAAAAAACGTGACCAGTGGAAATAATATCCTGGGTTTTTCATTGGCAAACGGAGTTTCCTGGAGAATAGCAACAGATGAAGAAAAACAGAGCTTGTGTGGTCGCTTTGCCGCTGCAAGCGCAAGAGGAAATCCAGCCGCTTTTTTTTACAATGGCCTTAACGCTATGTATAACACAACGGACGAACAGATTTTACAAATTCGTCTAGCCGATGCCGCACAGTTGCTTGAATCAGGAAGTGCCACCCTGCCGTAAATCTATGAAAGGAGGAGGTCCTGAAAAAATGACATTCAACAGAGGCGCTTCTTGCACCGCACTCTGACGTTCGCTTCTACCGCTGCTCCTGCCACCACGTCCGCACGTCGTCCTTGGCCTGATGGGCCAGCGACGGGATGCTGTGTACCGCTTTGCGCAGTTCGGGAGAAAAATGGATCGCCAGCCAAACCAGCGCGACGACCAACGCGATCGAAACCACTGAATCAAGCAAAAACACGACGGACCAGGACCAGCCCGGTCGGCCCGCTCCCCGGTAACAGGCGCGCCGGGCCAATTTTAGCGGCCCCACGAGAATGCCATAGACCATCAACAGAAGCACCGCGGCCACCCACACCGGCACATTCGCCGGGAGTGTCAGTCCGCCGATCGTTCCAGTGGCCAGGAGCGAGACCATCGCGCAAACCCCCAGGAGCGTTATCACCCCATGCAAAATGGAAAGCAACGGCACCGCGAAACCCATCGCCGGAGCCATCGGTTGTGACGGCCCCCCCAATAACTGCGCCAATTGCATCGCCAGTGTTCCCTATTCGCGCGCATCTCTTGCCGGAAACGACGTTGCCATGGACGCGCCCAGTCTTTGTAAATTTTGCGACGCGTCTTAAGGTCGGGAAAATTTTTCATCGCTTCATAGTAACCTTCCTTCGCCCGTCGGATATATTCCTGCGCCGTGGAGGGAAATCCGGTCGCGGCCGCTTTTTGTTCGGCCGAAACCGCCTCGGGAATCACGATGGCCATCACAATATATGCCAGCACCCCAGCACCCCAGAGAAACCCGACCAGCACAAAGGCCAACCGCACGAAGGTCGGATCAATGTTCAAATAAGCGGCGATGCCGTTGCACACGCCAGCGATCATCTTTCCTTCCTGGATGCGATAGAGCCGCTTGGGCAAACCGTGTCCCAAGGGTGGTTCGCCTGCGGTCGGCCCGCTCTGCGTGCCGGGTGCGTTCGCGTCCGGCTTGGTGCTTTCGCTTGACTCCGCCTCGATCGGCCCCATCTCGGCCAGGACATTCGTGACCTCTTTGGTTTCGATCACCGTTTTGAAACTGGTCAGGAGCGTGCGGAATTTTTCGCCGATGGCCCGTTCGATGTCGGAGAGGATCTCGTCCCGGTCCGGGTTGCCGCCGAGTCGGGTCGTGGCCGTTTCCAGATAGGCGCGCAAGGTGTCATACCCTTGTTCTTCGAGCTGATAAGCGATGCCGCCCAGGTTGATCGTGATTACTTTATTCATATTATAAAGAATGGTTTTTATTTTTGGCCGAGATCCTTCACTGTCGAATTGATTTTGGCCCAATATTCCAGCGTTTCGCGCAATTGTTCGCGGCCTTTGGCCGTCAGCTTGTAATATTTGCGCGGTGGCCCGGCCTCCGATTCCTTCCAGTCATAATCCAGCAGCCCTTCTCGCCGCATCTTGCTGAGCAGGGGATAGAGCGTGCCTTCTTGCGTGGCGAATTCGGTGACACTGAGCTGCTTCAAAATATCGGCGACATAGACTTTGTCCGCCGAGATGATCTGCAACACGAGGAACTCGAGGAGTCCCTTGCGGATGGCGGAAAACTTTTCATTGACGTTCATCGTTAAAGACAAGGCAAGCTACCTTGTTTAATAAAGGTAGCTGTTTGGTAAAAAGGGGTCAAGGGGAAATTTTTTTTGGGCCGGAGCGCGGGTCTGTGACCCGCAGCAGCGTGAAATGGAAAAGACGCTTTGGAACTCTACAACCTTCTGGCTAGCAAAGCTGCTGCGGG
>CAIYOY010000102.1 GCA_903927905.1 uncultured Verrucomicrobiales bacterium
CACAGACCCGCGCTCCGTTACCAAACATTTTAAATTTTATGGGCAAAGAATTCAGCATCACACCGAAAACCGTCCCGCACGTCGAGACCAAGCACCGCCGCATCGTCACGCAGTTGCCGCATCCCGACTCCCTTCCCACCCTCGAAAAGCTCCGCAAATACGAACCGATCTCCATGCGCGGCCAACCGCCCGTCGTTTGGGATCGTGCCGAAGACGTCTATGTCTATGACAAATACGGCAATAAATGGCTCGACTGGAGTTCCGGCGTCCTCGTCACCAACGCCGGCCATTGCGCGCCCGAGGTCAAGCAAGCCATCCTCGATCAAGTCAACAGCAACCTCCTGCACAATTACGTTTTCCCCAGCGAAGAACGCGCCGCCCTCGCCGAACTTTTAATCAGCCTCGCGCCCAAGGGGCTCGAAAAAGTTTTCCTCCTCACCACCGGTTCCGAAGCCACCGAGAACGCCATCAAACTCGCCCGCTCCTACGGCATCAAAAAGGGCGGGAACAAAAAAATCGGCATCATCGGCGCGGAACGCGGTTTCCACGGCCGCACCCTCGGCTCGCAGCAGGCGGGCGGCATTCCCGGCCAAAAAGGCTGGATCGTCAACGAAGACCCCGCCATCGTCCAAGTGCCGTTCCCCGACGGCTATTGGACCGAAAACACCAGCTTCGATCTTTTCCTCGAGACCTTGAAAAAGAAAAACATGGCCCCGGAAAACGTCGCCGGCGTCATCTTCGAGACCTATCAAGGCGTCGGCCCCGACTTCGCTCCAGTCAAATATATCCAAGATCTCGCGGAATTTTGCAAAAAGAATGGCGCCGTCTTGATCTTCGACGAAGTCCAGGCCGGTTTCGGTCGCACCGGAAAATTTTGGGCCTTCGAGCATTACGGCGTGACGCCGGATCTGATTTGCTGCGGCAAAGGCATCAGCAGTTCCCTGCCGCTGTCCGCCGTGTTGGGTCGCACCGAAATCATGGATCAATTTCCGCCCGGCTCCATGACCAGCACCCACACCGGCAACCCGGTCTGCGCCGCCGCCGCCATGGCCAGCCTGAAAAAAATCGTGGACGAAGACCTCACCGGCAATGCCGCCCGTCTCGGAAAAATTCTCGATGCCGGCCTCGCCGATCTGAAAAAGATACATCCAAAAATCATCGGCCACTATTCCGCCGCCGGATTGGTCGGCGGCCTGCAAATCATCCACCCCGATAAAAAGGAACCGAACCACGACCTGGCCCACGCCATCATCGAACGTTGCTTCCACAAAGGCTTGTTATTCTTCGCCCCCGTCGGTGCCTGGGGCCAAACCGTGAAGATCGCCCCGCCGCTGACGATTACTGAAGAAGCGTTGCGGGAAGGTTTGGTGGTTCTCGCTGAAGCGATCAACGAAGCCGTGGCCTAATTCCCAGCCCCAGAGGGGCGGTCTGTTTATAATAGACCCATCTTCAAAATAAAAAGCTCCGTAGGAGCGACCTGTCATTTCGCAAAAAAGTCCGCTCCTACGGAGCTTTGATTTGTGGTGCTTCAGGATTTCTATAAACAGACCGCCCCCTCTGGGGCTTCCCCTACGTCGCAATAAATGGCCCCCTTTAAAAGTTTGCATTTCCGCCCCACCTTGCGCATAGTGTTGGTTCAATTGGTTCGGGGCGTAGCGTAGCCTGGTAGCGCGCTTGTTTCGGGTACAAGAGGTCGTGAGTTCAATTCTCACCGCCCCGACCATTCTTCCTTTATCGCTGGTTACTTGTTCTCCAACGCCACATCCTCGCCCTTGTCATCAAGCGTGACCGATTGCGCCTTGCCATCCTTGGTCCATTCCACTTCATATGACACGGCTCCGTCCTCCAACGTCTTGGTGATGCTGGAAGGTTGAGTCGCGCCCAACTTCAATTGCACGGTCTTTTGCACCGGCTGGGGAGTTTCCACCAGGGCCACTCCTTCCTGCTCATAAATCAATTTACCTTCCTCATCCATTATCACCGTCCGAGGTCTCCCATCCACGCTCATGTCCGCCTGGTAAGACACTTTGCCTTCGTCCACGTTCTTGATGACCTTTTCCAAATCAGCGGTGCCGATCTGCGCCTGCAAAGCCTGTTGCACGGCCATCGGGGCATCGGTGATCGCAATTTCCATTCCAAGCAAATCACCTTTGGCCGTAACATAAAAAGTGCGGGCCTGATCGTTCGTGGTCAGGTCCACCTGATAAGTGATTTCGTCACCGGCAATGATCTTCGTGATTTGATCTAGGGATGAGCCTTGCGCTTGTTCCTGAATGGTCTTTTGCACCGGCGGCGGGGTTTCTCCGAGCGGCAACTGGATGTCCAGCAGATCACCGTCTTCATCCACGGTAAAAGTCCGCACGGCCCCGTTTTTTTCCATGGCCGCTTCATAGACCACGGTATCGCCGAAGACTTTATTGATGTCCCCCAGTTTGGCCCCGGTGATTTGCGTCTTGATCGTGGCTTGAATGGCCGGGGAAAGCTCAGACAAAAAAACCTGCTCACCCAGCAGCGTGCCGTCCAAGTCCACCGCAAAATAACGGTTCCTGCCGGCCCGGGTGATATCCACTTCATAGACCGGTTCGCCATCTTGGAAGGTTCTGGTGATGTCGCCCAATTCCGCGCCCGCCGCTTTTTCGTTGATGGTCTTTTGCACGGCCACGGTTAATTCATCCATGAAAACCAATTCGCTGACCACTTCGCCATCCTCATCCAGCGTGAAATCGCGGTCGCGTTTTCCCTGGGTGATTTCCACCTCGTAAGTCACGTCTCCGTCATCGGTCACCTTGGTGATGTCACCCAATTTCGCATCAATCGTTTTGCCCTGGATCGCTTTTTGCACCGGCGCGGGCGTTTCCGGGAGCGCTATTTTCTGGCGGCTGACCGAACCATCCGTGCTGACCGTAAAAGTCCCCGGTTTCCCATTCTTGGTCACCTTCACATCAAATACCAAGCCCCCATCTTCGGTTTTCTTGGCGATGCCCAACAATTTCCCATCCCCTTTGGCTTCCATGATGGTTTTTTGGACGGCGGGAGGCAGATGAGTGAAATCGGGCGCCACCGGAGTTGGAGCGGCGTGAACACACGCTGCCCCGGTCATCCAGAACAGCAGCAAAAATGTCTTTTTCATGGCGCAGGTGCGCTTGAATTATGAAGCAAACGGATCCGCCGCGCGAGCTTTTACTCGCAACCCATACTGCTCCGTCGCTCCGGCAAAAGTGACCATCCCTTTGTTTTCCGCCGTCGGGCCGATGTACGGGTCATTGTTGCAAAGGATGTTCCCGTCAATATCCAGAAAATCCGTCAATTCCGCCAAATGCGCGGCCGCGCCGATGAGAATGCTCGTCTCGACCATGCAGCCGATCATCGTTTTCATCTTATGTTTGCGGGCCACTTGCAGCGCTTCGTACGCGTTGCTGATACCGCCGGTCTTGAGCAATTTCACGTTCACACCGTGAAAACATTCCACGCAAAAATCTATGTCCTTGGCCGTGTGATACGATTCGTCGGCCAGCAACGGCAGCGGCGAACGACTCTTCAACCACGCCATTTCCTTGGCCGGAGTAATGGCCGGCAGCGGTTGCTCGATAAATTCAACGTTCGGATCCGTCGCCAGCCATTCAATATTGCGCAAGGCTTCTTCCTTCGTTTTCCAGCCTTCGTTGGCGTCCACGCGAACGGTCTTTGTCGGCGCAGCGGCACGCAAGGCCGCCATGATTTCACGGTCATTCGGCGCGCCGAGCTTTACTTTCAGGATCGGGAACGGAGCGGCTTCCAGGACTTTTTTGGTGATGACTTCGGCCTTATCAATGCCAATGGTGTAAGAACTGATGTGCTTGTTTTCCTTGAAACCAAGCTTGAAAAAATCATAAATCGGCACTTTGGCCTTTTTCGTGGCCCCATCCAGCAAAGCGATATTGATGCCGCATTTAGCCGAAGAATCATGATACGGATGCTTGTCGGTCAAAGTATCCAAATACGCCATGCTGCCGGGAATATTGTCAAAGGACAACTTTGAGGGGTCTATCTTCTTCAAAAAATCTACGATGACATCGGTGGGCTGTTCATAACGCCCTGACCGCGCAGCTTCCCCCAAACCGACCAGTCCGCCATCCTTTAGCTGGATGACCACGGTTTTGACCGCCGTGGAACCGCCGCTGGGATTATTGACCCCGGTGGCAATCGTCCACTCATGCTTCATCTTCAATTCAATAACGCGAAACTCAAGTAACATAAGTAGTTAGCACACCCTAACTTGGGCAGAAATGCAAGTTTGTTAAATCATCAGTGGTGTCCTGATTGAAATCAGAGCGGTCGGCGGTGAATTGATTTCATAATATTATGCCAGATTTGTCTCCAGTTCCGCCGCCCGTTTGGCGCAGCAGGGGCGCGGGGTTTTGTCCAGCCACTCGCGCACCATTCCTTCCAGCGCCGCGATCCACAACGGATGTTCGTTCAGGCACGGGATGCGGGTCAGCGTTCCGCCACCGGCGTGTTGGAAGCTCTCCGCGCCGCGCATGCCGATTTCCTCAAGCGTTTCCAAACAATCCGAAACAAAAGCCGGACAGATGACCAACAGTTTCTTCATTCCGCTCCGGCCCATCGTTTCCAGCACATGATCGGTGTAAGGTGACAGCCATGGGTCGCGGCCCAGTCGCGATTGAAAGGCGACGGAATATTTTCCTTCCGGAATCCCCGCCGCCTTGACGAAAGCCTTCACCGTCGCGAAACATTGCGCCCGGTAACAGGTCGCGTGCGCCGGACTGGGGGTGTTGCAACAATCTTTCGCCTTCAAACAATGGCAGCCGGTCGGGTCTGATTTGCGCAGATGCCGTTCGGGGATGCCGTGAAAACTGAACAAGAGATGGTCGTAATCCTCCTGCAAATACGGCTCGGCGCTCCCGGCCAGCGCTTTGATATAATCGGGATGATCATAATATGGCGGCATGACTGTCAGCGCCATTTCCGGAGAAATCTTTTTGATCAATTCCTGAACGCGCACCACCGCCGTCTCGAAGCTCGACATCGCATAATGCGGAAAGAGCGGAATCAGCAGCAACTCCTCAATGCCTTCCTCGTGCAATTTTCGCACCGCGTTTTCGATGGAAGGATTCTGATAGCGCATGGCCAATTCCACTTCCACGGGCAACTTTTGACGCAAAGCCGCCTGCACCTTCCGGCTGGTGGCGACCAGGGGCGATCCCTCCGGCGTCCAAACTTTTTCGTAAGCCTCGGCTGATTGCGCCGGACGCGATGGTAAAATGGCCAGATGCACAATGCACCAACGGACCGGATAGGGCGCGTCCAGCACGCGCCCGTCCATCAAAAATTCTTTTAGATACGTCCGCACGTCTTGGACGGAAGTCGAGTCGGGCGAACCAAGGTTAACCAATAGGACAGCTTGTTTTTTCATGCGGCGTTTTGCAGTTCAAGGGTGGCGGGTTGTTTTTTATCAGCGGCCAAAAAAGTTTGGATGCGACCGGCGATGTTGTGGCCGGAAGTGATCGAATCGCTCAAGGAAATGCCATCGCGGGCATGGCCGGCGATGAACAAGCCCGGAGCATTGCGTTCGGCGGCCTGCATCACTTCGAGGTAACGCCCGAAGCCGACGTTATATTGCGGGATGGCGCGTTTGAAGACGGTCACTTGTTGAAAAGTCGGCCGGCCGGTGATGCCCAGAATTTTGCCCAGGTCAATCTCGGTCAACCGAGCCAATTCCTCCAGGGAATTTGAGGCCAGCATCGGATTCCGACACCCGCCAAGATAACAGGTGATCGTGACTTCCCCCTGGGGCGCGCGATTCGGAAACAGCGACGAAGAAAACAGCGCGCCGAGAATGTTGAGTTTTTCCTTCTCCGGAATCAACATGCCAAAACCATCCAACGGATGCGCCACATCCGACCGCTTGAAGCCAAGCACCACGCTGGCGACCGATGGATAATGAATGTCCGCCAGACTGGAAAAATCCACCGGCACATCGGTCTTCATTTTCAGCCAGGCCAGCTTGTAAGCTGGCAGGGCCAGAACTACGGAGTCAAAGGTCTCCGCCTCGCTGTCCGCCTGATCATCCAAATGGACCCGCCATCCGTCGGCCGTTTGCTCCAACGAGCGCACGGGCGAATTTAACACGATCTCGCCGCTTAACTTCTCCTGCAATCTGTCAATCAACACCTGCAAGCCGGCATCAAAGGAAAACTTCTTCGCGTCCTGCTTGGAAACCTCCCCGCTCTTTTTCCGGGCGCGCGCGCCCAAGACCTGACCCAGCAACAAAGAGCCATATTTCTGTTCCAACGCGTGCAATTTTGGAAAGGCGCACTTGACTGAAAGTTTGGCCGTATCCCCCGCATAGATTCCGGCGACCAATGGATTGATGGCGTAATCGAGAAATTCCTGGCCCAAGCGGCGCTGCACAAATTGGCCGATGGATTCCTTGTCGCCGGCCGGTCCGCGCGGGAGCAAAGGCTCGGCAAACAAGCGGAACTTGGCGGCGGCAGAAAACAACTTAGTCCGCAAAAATGCTCCCGGCGTCGTTGGCATCTCAATCGCCTCTCCCCCGCGCACAATAAAACGCTTTTCCGCGCCCGGGTCGGAATAAACTTTGCGTTGCTCCAAGCCCAGATCCTGGACCAATCCCGAAATGACCGGTGAAGTTTCCAGGATGCTGTTCGGCCCGAATTCCGCCAGATGCCCCTCGCGTCGCATGGATTGAATCACCCCGCCCACTCGATTACCCGCCTCGAAAAGTTTCACCGGCACTCCTTGCTGTTTCAGCCCGAAAGCCGCCGTCAATCCCGTGATGCCACCCCCGATGATAGCTACTGTTTTCATATGGTCCTGGAAAAACGCTTTTGCCCCTCGGCGGTGAGATACTGGTCAAACCGCATCGCAATATTGCGGATGAATAATCGTCCGGCCTCGGTCACTTCTAAACTATGCGCGTGATGTTTGACTAATCCATCCGCCTCCAAGTCCGCCATCGAGGTCAATTCGTTGGCGAAATAGGCCCGGAAATCAATCCCCAGCGCCGCCGACATTTTTGGGTAATTCAATTCCATATCGCACATCAACCGCATGATGGTGGTCCGCCGGATTTCATCATCCTTGCTCAGAACATAAGCCCGTGCCAGCGGCACGCGATCTGCGTCCAGGGCCGCATAATAGGCCGGCAACTCTTTTTGGTTTTGCCAATAAACCCCGTCCGCCTGGGAAATGGACGACATCCCGAACGCATAAATATCCGCCCCACCGCGTGTGCTGTAACCCTGGAAATTCCGTTGCAAAGTCTTGTTCCGTTGGGCCACAGCCAGCTCATCGTCGGGCCTGGCAAAATGGTCCATGCCGATGTAAACGTAGCGTTCCTTGTCGGTGAGCTTCTCGATGATCAGCTTGAGAATATCCAACTTGGTTTCCGCTGAAGGCAAGGCCGATTCTTTCTCCAAAATTTTCTGCGCCGGCTTGACCCAGGGGACATGGGCATAACTGAAAATCGCCAGCCGGTCCGGAGCCAGTTCCAGCACCTGATCCAGGGTTTTGGTGAACGTCTCCACCGTCTGATAGGGCAACCCGTAAATCAGATCAATATTCAGTGATTTGAAGCCCTCTTCCCGGATCCATTTCACCACCTGTGTCACTTGTTCCAACGGTTGGATGCGATGCACCGCTTCCTGGACTTTCGGATTAAAATCCTGCACCCCGAGCGACACACGGTTAAAACCGATTTCACGCAACGCAGTCAAATGGTCCCGGGTCAACCGGCGCGGATCAATTTCCACCCCGGCTTCCGCCTCCGGCGCAAAGGTGAACCGGTCGTGAATCATCTTGCCCAATTGGCGGATTTCTGAAGGTGAAAGAAAGGTCGGCGTGCCGCCGCCGAAATGAAGCTGGACCACTTGGCGCTTCGGGTTGATCAACGGCGCGATCTGGTCCATCTCGCGTTCCAAGTGTTTCAGATAAGCCGTCGCCTTGTTGTGCTGGGTGGTGATGACCGTCGTGCAACCGCAATACCAGCAGAGCGATTCACAGAACGGCAGATGAAAATAAAGCGACAACCCCCGCTCCGCTCCCTGCGCCTTGGCAATCCGCGCCGCCACTTCCGGCCACAACACCTTGTCGGTGAATTGTGGCACCGGTGGATAGGACGTATAACGCGGCCCGGGCACGTTGTATTTTTTGACCAGTTCGAGATTTACTTTAAGCGCGCTCATACAAAATTTTGCACGGCTTCAACGACCGCTTGAATGTTTTCCAGCTTGGCATCGGGGGGAACGCCATGGCCGAGATTGAAAATGTAACCCTCCCGTTCCCGCATCGCGTTGAGCAAAGCCGCCGTTTCCTTCGCCACCTCGCGCGGCGTGGCGCTGACCAGCAGCGCGGGGTTCAGATTGCCCTGGATGGCAATTTCCGACGGCAAGTTTTCATCCGCTTCCGTCAACGCGATGTCCTGGTCCACGCCGATCGCTTGCGCCCCGGTCTTGACCAACCCATTCCAGTTCCGCGTCCCTTTGGAATAAACAATGATCGGCACCTGCCCGTGCAGATTGGCAATGATCTCCTGCATCCAACGGCCCGAGGCCCCTTGAAAATCATTGAACGGCAGCAGCCCGCCCAGACTGTCGAAGATCTGAATGGCGTCCACCCCGCTATCAATTTGCATCTGCAAATATTCCGTCACTGCGGCGGTCAATTTTTTCGCCAAATGCTCGTAAGTCCCGCCTTGCCGATGATACATCTCCAGGGTCTTGCCCTGATGCCCCGCCGTGCCGCCATCAATCATAAAATTGGCCAGGGTCCACGGCGAACCGGAGAAACCCAGCAGCGCGGTGCGGTTGTGCAGTTTGTGTTTTATTAATTTGATCGCTTGGGCGACGTATTGGAGGCGATCGGTGATTCCAACGGTATCCAGGCGGGCAACATCGTTCTCATCGCGCAAAATAAAGTCCATCTGCACCCCGCCGCCGTCGCGGAATTGAAATCCCTGGCCCAGCGCTTCGGGAATAACGAGGATGTCGCTGAACAGGATCGCCGCGTCAAAACCGAAGCGCCGGATCGGTTGCAGGGTGACTTCCATGGCCAGTTCGGGCGATTGGATCAATTCCCGAAAGGAATATTTCTGACGCAAACCGCGGTATTCCGGCAGGCACCGGCCGGCTTGGCGCATCATCCAAATGGGGGGACGGTCCACTGGCAGACAGGAGATGGCGCTCAACATCCGGCCCCGATCATTATCCGGGAAAGGCTGCGGCTGGCTTAAAAACGAGTTCGGACGGTCTTCATCCAGAAAGGCGATTTCATCTTCACTCAGCTTCATGCTTATATCTTGCATGAACCCACTCTAGGACAGGCCCCCTTTGCTGGCTTAACCTCTATTGCCAAACACTGTACATATTTTGCAAAGCCGAAAACCAGGATTGGCTCACAATCCGCCGTTGTGGCAGTCAGTACATTGAAAGGCCGGATCGTATTCGTCAATCGGATGGGCAAATTTCTGGCCCTGGGGCGACAACACTTTCATCTGCTCCGGCTTGCCCTGGGCCAGAATGGTGTGGCACGAATTGCAATCGTTGAACTGAATCATCTTCTTTCCGTCGCCCGTCTTGTGCTGGCCGTCGTGGCAACGGAAGCAGCCGGGCCAATCCTTGTGGCCGATATTATCAGGATAGGCTTTCCAGCTCGATTTCATTTCCGGGAAAAAATTCTCTTTATAGATATCCTGCACCGCAGCGATCGCCGGTTTGATCCGGCTGTCATTCGTGTAACGATTTTACAAGGTGGCTGCGATCTGTTGCATCGCCTCGTCATTGTCCTTGTAAACCTTGCACAGCGCCCCGACGGCGTTCGTTTTGATGAAGGCCAACCCGGTGTCAATGCGGCCATCAGCCATGGCCAGATTCACCGAAGTTTCCGGGGTGATGAATTTATGCGCGGGCCGATTATGGCAATCCATGCAATCCATCCGCCGCACGGCCAGCTTGGGCCCATCGTTGGTAAAACTCGCGGTCTTGAATTCGGTCACTTTCCCGTTTTTGTCCGTCATCCGCACCCAGGGAATTTTCTGCCGGGCCTCGTCAGTCGCAATGTATTCGATCTTGTTGCCTACGTTCATGTGCCAATGAATCCCGCCGACCGGCCCGTGGGTGGGGTCGCCACCGCCGACTTTCAAGGACAGACGAATGGAATAAAGCGAATTGGTTTCATCCGGCAAAAAGTAGTTATACGTCCGATCCAGATTTCCGACGTATTTGTTCGGCCAATGACATTGTTCACAGGTGTCCTGCGCCGGACGCAGGCCTTTGTTCGGCGGCGGAATCGGGCGCGGATAATTATTGCGGATCACGGCGAACAGTTGGTGCGTCCCGGAAACCTTCGATTTCAAATACCATTCCGCGCCATGGCCGACATGACATTCCGCGCAGGCCACCCGCGCGTGCGGCGAATGCAGGTAAGTGGTCAACTCCGGCCCCATCACTTTGTGGCACGACTCTCCGCAAAACTGCACCGACTCGGTGAACTGATACGTGTGGTACGTTCCCATCGCGGTGATCAGAAAAAAACCGGCGCTAGCGGGAATAAAAACCGATAAAATGCGCCGGTCCCGTAACCTGGACAAATCAATGTCAATGTGGAGCGATCCGTTGGTGCCATTACCTTTGGCCAGTTTCCGCCGCCGCCACCAAGCTCCCAGCAAAAACAGCACCAGCCCGCCCAAAAAAAACGCTGGCGACACCAGATAAGTCAAAATTCCCACATACGGATTGGAGACGTGGGCGAACGCATCCATGAAAAACAGCAACACGAAGGCAAAGGCGCTGGCGGCCATGAGCACCGCCCCGGCCATGCTGACCCAGTTGCGGAAGATGGAAGGATTCCGTTTCAAACTGTCTGCTGGTGCTGTATTCATAAATCAAAATCGCGAAAGTTGCCTGATTTCTGGAGGAAAACGGATTTGGGGCGCGATGATCCCGCAAGCCGTTCCTCCTCCGGCCTCGGATCTTGTCTTTTATCAGCGCCCCAATCCCGCTTACTTCTTGAACGACCGGATCAGCGCGACCAATGACTTGATCTGCTCATCGGACAAGCCTTCGGCCGGCTTCATCAAGGTCTTGTCATCTTTTTTCAAACCTTCCTTGATGGTCTTGATGGCGTCGGCGTCTTTCAATTCTGCCTGAACCTTGGCATCGGTGTAATCTTTGACGCCAAGTTTCTGACCCATTTTGGTTTGGCCTTTGCCGTCAGCGCCGTGGCATTTCGTGCAATTTTTCTCAAACAGATCCTTGGCGTCATCAGCGCGCACGCTGGTCAAAGCGCACACCGAGACGATCAGTCCTGCGATCATTAGTTTTGTTTTCATAGTCTTTTAATATTTAACTCATCATTGAAACAATGGGGGAAAAGCGATTCTTCGGCTTCACGGAAATTGTTATTTGCGCGCCCTTTTTTGCTGCGGGAGGGGCATATTATGTTTAAGCCGCGCTTCGATTAACAGGCGCAGGCCGGAGAGGCTGAGCCCAGCAGATCACTCATCTCACAGAGAATTTGATAATAATCCTCGCGCTCCAAGCCCAGGGCTGCCGCCCCGAAGATCTCCGCATCATCCGGCGAAGCAAACTCGCCGTAATTCACCACCACCAGATGGTAGAAAACAAGGTGTGGCACCTTGTCCAGGCGGGTCATAAACATGGGATGAACATGCAGCATATAACCGTCTTCCGGTTTGGCTCCCTTGGCCAGCGGGCAGGCGAACTCGCCTGGTTGCAACATGCCGGCATTGAACTCGACGGTGCAGGGATAACGGACACAAGTGCGATCTTCCAAAATCTTCTGCAATTCCTTCCAGCCGATATGCGGCCCGTATTTTTCAAAAATATCGGTGCCCTTCGAAGCCACGTGGGCGCTTAAGGACTGCCTGGCATCGTCGGCGGTTAATTGTTTGGCCATAATATTTTCCTAAAAACGGTCGTGACCTTCATTGGCCTGAGTCAGGCGGCCTTGCAGGATTGGCACCGCCATCCGCAGCATGAGGGTGTAGCAAAAAAGACCAAAGGCCCAGATGCCGAGGCAAACCAGGGTTTCATTCAACGATGGCATATACTCGACAATCGCACCCAGCGGCGAGGGGATGAATCCGGGAATGACCAACCCCATCCCCTTTTCGATCCAAATCCCGGTGATACAAAGCACACAGGTGACATTGAGCCATTTCAAACTGCGGCTGACCGGCAGCACGAGCAGAACCATGGCTATGAGATTGAACCCGACCGCCGTCCAGATCCACGGCACCAACGCGTGATACCCGTGCAAACCGGTGAACAGATATTTCGACGAAGCCACATGATGGGTGCCGGAATAAAATTCCTTGAACACTTCGTTGGCCAGGAGAAAGACGTTGATCAACATGGAAACCTGCACGATGTTCCGCAGCGTCATCAGCGCGCGATCGGTGATCAACAACCGCTCCGACATGCGCGCGTGGATGATTTTATTCATGCCCGGAACTTTCATGAGCAGGCGCAGGGATTCCACCGGCAGGCTCAAGACACGTGAGGGTTCCTCGGCGATGGCAGTGGCGGTGCGCGGAGTTCCAGCCAGCGCGGAGATTTCGCCAAATTGTTCGCCCGGACTGAGACTGCGGGTGATACGAAAGCGACCGCCTTCCTCGCGCTTCACGACGATGCTGCCTTCGAGGACAAAATAGGCCTTGGTATCTATCTCGCCTTGCTTGAGCAAAATTTCGCCGGGCGCGGCCTCCCAAATTTTGGCACCGGCGAGGATGGACGTGATCGTGTCTCTGGACAATTTGCCCAGTTGCGGCAGATGTTTCCCAAGCGTCTCAAAGTCGGCCATGGTGGCGGGATGACTTTCCGGGTTGTGAGTGGTCCCTTCGCTGCCGGAAACAGACGAGCCGGTGACGCGCCGGACGACTTGCATGGCGAGGATGATCAACGCCGGACCGGCGGTGAAGGCTGAAGCCAAAAAGCGCGGGCCAACGATGGCTGAATTCCAAAAGGCACGGCCCCCAAGCCCAACGTAGAGAAACGCCGTCACGGTATGGATGGAAACAGCCCAGACGATGGCGATAAAAACAAACGGAATATAAAACCATTTGGATGGCGTCCGCCCGCGATAACGGCAGTAAAGCAGATAGCCGCAAATATAGACGTTGAGCACCAGATAGCCGTTCAACACGATCACGTCCCAACTAAGCATCGAAGCCGGGAAATTGAATTGACCGATGCCGGGAATCAGATGCCAGAAACGGTCCGGTCGGCCGAGGTCCACGGTCACGAAAGCCAGACACATGATGATTGCCGCCACCGCCAGTAATTCGCCAAAGATGACGAGGTCGTGCAATTCCTCGTTCTTATAGATATAAACCGGGATCACCATCATCACGGCCGCCGCCGCCACGCCGACCAGAAAAGTGAAGTTGGCGATGTAAACACCCCACGACACTTCGTCCGTCATGCCGGTGACGATCAGTCCGTGCGCGAATTGCCGGCAATAAGCGTTCAGCCCGATCAGGCAAACTCCGAAGAGCGCGCCCATCCAGGTGAAATAGCGCCAGTCGCCTTTAACCGTGAGCCTGGCACAGCGCCACAGAAACATGATATAATTCCGCGCCGAACGTTGGATGCTGATGGTCATACGTCAAAGTAGTAAAAGAACCGTGGTGAGGTTCCCAATTCCTCTTTCAATTGGATGAAGACACGCTTGGTCCGCAGGATTTGCGAAACTTCGCTGTTGGGATCGAGAATGTTGCCGAATTTCCGCGCGCCGGCCGGGCAGACTTCCAGGCACGCGGGATAACGTCCGGCGCGGGTGCGCTGGATGCAGAAGTGGCATTTTTCCATCACCCCCTGGCGGCGCGGACGATTGCCGAGGTAGGACATTTCCGGATTCAGCCGTTCCTTGGGAATGGACGGTTTGGTGAAATTAAAACGGCGCGCAAAATAGGGGCAGGCGGCTTCGCAATAGCGGCAGCCGATGCACCAATCGTAATCAATGACCGTGATGCCGTCCTTTTCCTGCCAGGTGGCATGGACCGGGCAAACTTTTACGCAGGGCGGGTTCTGGCATTGTTGACACTGCACCGGCATGTAGAAGAAACCCTTCTCCGGCACCTGGGGCGGGTTGTAATTATGCTCGGCCTTGTCAATGTCCATGGAACCGTGCGGCAGCCTGAGCACGCGGATGTATTGGATCTCCGGGCTGCGTGACTGATTGTTTTCCGCGACGCAGGCATGGACGCATTTGCGGCAGCCGATGCAGCGGGTCAGGTTCAGGCAATAAACAAATTCCACGCCGTCCATCGGTTTGAGATCGCGCACGTGTGGCCGGACGCCATATTGTTTTTCCACTTCATTCTCGATGCGCTTGAGGACCAACGCCATGTCGGCTGGCGTCATTTCCTTGTAATACTTCTGCATGAACCGTTCGGCGGTGGGGAAGTCCTCCATCTCCATCAACGGTTTCAAGCTGGCCGCCAGCGCGGCCAGGCCGGTGGTCAGCACCGCCGAGTTCCGCAAAAAATTTCGCCGCGACATTCCGCCGTTGGCGCCCGATTGGTTTGGTATATCCATAAAAGTTAAGTTTCTGGGTGATGCTCCACGGCTGGCGCGGCTATCTCCCGCATGGGATGCGGGCCAGGAGCCGGTGCCCGCCCGGGAAAATGCGGGGAGTGCGGGTTATGACAATTCACGCAATCCTTGCGCACGATCGGCCCCAGGCTCCGGTCCCAGTAACCCAGGGTCTTCCCATGCACCCCGGCGTCCCAATCGCGATACGTGGGGCCGTGGCAGCTTCCGCATAACTGCGTGCTTTCGGTAAATTTCAATTCCTTCCCGTCCCGCGTCTGCAACACTTCCAGGTTCGCGTCATTGTGGCAGTTGAAACAATTATTGTTCCGTCCGTGGCTGCCGTGGCCCATGACGATGTCGGGATGTTCCTTGGCCACGATCACGTTCTGATGCTCGTCAAAGTGCAACGGCGGCGGGGTTTTATGATCGTGACAGGCATAGCAATCGAAATCAGACAGATCTTCCTTCGCTGCCACCAGGTCGGCGTACGACCGCCGCCAAGTCGCGGTATCAAGAAAATTCGTCGCCACCAGCGGGATCTGGGGGCGATGGGGCGGCGCGCCAAACCCATCGAAAAAAAACATCAGCGCCATCGCGGCAAAACCGGCAGTCAACAGCCAGAGGGTGGTATTGGTTTTTTTATTCATGTTGGGCGCGATTGAGTTTGGGAAATTCGCCGGGCGGAGTGAGAGAGTCGCTCACCCGCCCGGAACCGTCCTCCTTATTTTTTGAAGGACCGCACTTTGGCCACGAGGCCTTTGATGTCCGCGTCGGTCACGCCTTCGGCGGGTTTCATCTTCACCTTGTCTCCGTCTTTCAGTCCTTCTTTGATCGCTTTGGCGGCCTGTTCATCGGTGAACCCGGCCTGGAACTTTGGGTCCGTCATGTCTTTGACGCCCATCTTGGCCCCCATCTTGGTATTGCCCACGCCGTCGGCGCCGTGGCATTTGATGCAGGTCTTTTCCCAAACTTCTGCCGGGTCCGCTCGCAGCGCGAGGGCGGTCGCGGCCAGGGCCAGGGGAATGAGGATTAATTTGGATGTTTTCATACGTATTGTATTTTTGCTTGGCCTGGCCGCCGGCTACTTCACCTGCCAACCCGGCCCTGTTTCATTGCTCATACGATGTCCGACCCGGGCCAAAGCCGCTTCCCATAAATTGTGATTTGCTGGGCGTATTTTGGTGAGAGCGGCAAGGGCGTTGAATCCAACTGCAACAAAGCGCAGCAATCCGCAACAAACCCCAACAAACCGCGACAAAGGGCGATAAACCGCGAATTAATGTTTCACTTTGCTGGCGGGAGGATTTTGACGACGACGTTGGTGTAGCTGCGGGTGGAATGGCAGGTTTCGGTGCAAGTGCCGCCGAAAGGGGTGGGAGTGTAATTAATTCTGAGGGGCCAGCCTTTGACACCATAGGGGACCGAATCGCGGATTTGGTGCTTTTGTTTTGAGGCATGGACTTCGTGGCAGGCGCGACAGGTGCGTCCGCGCTCGTCTTTGTTGACATGGACAAAATGGAGATTTTTGTCGCCGTTTCGAAATTGGGTCAGGCTGGTGGTGGTGGCAGTGGCGACCAGGGATTCCTCGTGACAGTCGAAGCAGAGGGCATAGAGCTTTGCATCGTAAGGGGAATAAAATGTCTGCGGATATTCTTTGGCCAACAGGCGGAAGTTTTCACTGCCGTGAGGGTTATGGCAGGAGGTGCAATCTTTGGTGGCGATCGGCCCGTGTTGTTCCGGGTTCTGGCTGAGGAGGGTCTTCATGTTGGTCAGGCGGAGTCCGGTATGATTGGTCAGGCCGTCCTGACCGTGGCAGTTCAAACAAAGGTCAAAGGGTTGCTTGCTCAAGAGGTGCTCGACCTCCGAGGCGTGGGGATTGTGACAGTTGAGGCATTTCTTGTCCGTGGTCAAAGCGTCATGTTTGCATTTGGAATTGGAGGCCGCATTTTTTATCGGATCATGGCAATTCAGGCAAAGCGCATCCACATCGTTCAACAGCAGTTTGGGTTTGGCCGAGTCATGGGGGGTGTGGCAGAGGGTGCAGCGCAGTTCGGCGGGTTGGTGTTTGAATTTCCCGGTCATCACCTTTTTTATGTCATCGTGACATTCCAGGCACCCGGCGTTGATATCGGCTTTGAGCAGGGGACCGGGGTCTTTGGGGTCCTTGTTTTTATGGCAGGTGCTGCAGTCGGTTTTGTCCATGTCGTAGGCCGAGTGGGAAGACAGGGCTTTTTCACGCATCGGCAGGAGCAGTTTTTTGTCGGGCTCGACCATGGTCGCGACCGAAAGCGGGTTTTTCGGAGTATCCGCGCGACTGGCTGCGGTCACCGCCAGAAGGGCCAGGATGAGAACGACAGGTTTCATTTTAGTAAGTCATTTGGCGGGTGGGAAAATTACTCCACCGCGACTTTGGCCTGCTCGATAATGACACTGTACTTGTAGCCCGCGCCAAAGTCCCTGTCGGTCGAAACTTTGCCAGTCACCAAGACAGTGTCGCCGACCTTAACCTTGGTCTCCGAGGTGATCATCAGATCGTCCTCCCCAACGTGGCCGGTTCCATCCTTCAGATGAATCCAGTTTTGGCCGAGAATTTTTTCATTATATTTGACTACTTTGCCGCGCACTTTGACTGACTGGCCTTTGAGTTTGGATTTGCCGGCAAAAATTTCTTCGACGGTTTTACCGCCTTCGGCTTTTTTAATGCCGGTCAAATCCACCTTCGGCGTTTTGGCGTGTTCCTTCGTCAGCTTGGGATGACCCGGCGGCAAATGATCGCCCGGTTCCTCCGGTTTGGCCCCGTTGACCAAGACCTTGCCGGTAAAATAGACCGAATCGAAATCGCGGTTCAAAGTTGGGCTGTGGTATCCCGCCATCTGCAAAGCCCCAAAAATGGTGACCGCATCCCCGGGCTTTACCTTGAACTGCGGCGCAGCGGCCCAAAGCTTCGCCTTGCCCGTGTCCAGCAGGATGTAAGTGTAGGTGGAGGCGTTGGTGGCTTCAACCACCTTGCCGGAAATGGTGTCAGCCTGGTTGACAGACGGTTGGGCAGTTTTTCCATCGCCCCTGGCAGCAGTCGCGGCCAATCCGAGGCAACAGACGAGTAACAGGTTTTTCATTTTCATAGGTTTCATATTTTTAGCGTCATGGCGCCTTTTAGTATTTCAAGTTGGAATCGTGATTTTTGTCATGGCACGTCAGCGTGCAGTTGTCACGGCCTGGGCCGGTGTTGGAATAACTGATGATTTGGCCCGGCGGGGCGGAGACATACAGGGTGTTGAAATTAATCAGGTTCGGATTGCCGGAAACGCCATGTGAATCATGGCAAGTGGTGCAGGCGGCTTGTTTGCCGGGCCGTAATATATGCCTGGAATGCCCCTTCCAACTCTGATCTCCCAAGATGCTGGCCCGGCTGTGGCACTTATAGCACAGGGCGTAATTGGCCGGGCTTTCGGGCGTGGAATCCGTAGTCAGCAGTTGGCGTTCGAGCATGGGCGCGAACCGGGAACCATGCGGACCGTTGGGGCCCTGGCCACCCGCATTTGGCCCCGTGTCGCTGTTGTGACAATCGGTGCAATAGGTCAGGCTGGTCGTTTTCCACGGAGCGATCAGGCTGGGCACGTTGTGGTTCCGGCCCGGAGCGACCACCGGATGGAAACTCTGATTGGCCGTGGAAAATGCCAGCCGTTTGTTGGTCTGGTCAAACTGACGCGTAACGACCGCCGGTCCGCGCTGCACACTATCCCCGTGACACCGGAAGCAAAGTTCGTATTCCATTTCAATATTTTTGATCAAACCGCCCAAAGCGGTAACACCGGACACTCCGGCCAGAGCGCCGGAGGCATGCGGGGCGGCGGCTGGGGTCGAGTTGGCCGCATGGGAATTATGGCAATCAGCGCAAACGGCATGGCGGCTCTTGGGATTGACCGGGTCTTCCGTCGAATCATGTTCCCGGCCGCTGAACGCAGTCGAATGGGCGCTGTTCTTTTTTAAATCGGCGGACAGGTTCTTTTTGGTCACGGTTCCATCATGGCAACTGAGACAATTGTCTTCCGGTGATTCAAATTTCATCAAATGCTGCCTGGCCCCGGCTTTGTGGTTGGAATGACAGCTGGCGCAGCCCATGGCCGACACGGTGGTCGTTTTCGGCTGGGTTTTCGCGAGCGAATTAACCCCTCCCTTGGTGGCGACAATCTTGGGCGATGGCGCGCTGGAAAGCGCGTGGACCGAAGTAGGCCACGTTTCGGGCGAGTGACAGCTAAGACAGATCGCTGAACCGGTGTTGTCCATGACCAGAAAATTTCCGAACTGATTGTCATGCGCATTGTGACAAGCGGTGCATTGCATGCGTCCACTGCCGTCCAGCCGGACTTTGCCGGTCAAACTGGCCGGGTCCTTAAGCTGCGAATCTTTGTTCATCAAGTCGTGATCAAAGACAAAGGAAATGGGATGGTCGCCGGACAAATCGGTGCCCAGGTTGCTCGGGCCCGCCGGCATGGTCGTCACGCCATTGCGCAGGGTGATCGGCGTGGCCCGGCTGCTAACGCTGCCCAGAGCCACGGTGCCATCATGACAACTCAAACAAAGCCGGGACGCGCCGTTGGGCTGGGGGATGGTCAAACCAATGGCATCCAGCGTCGGACTGCTATAGACAGTATAATTGCTGACGCTCGAAGAGTTGTGGTTCCACAAAGGCGTGGCTCCGGCGGACCGATGGGAGGTGTGGCAGAAAATACAAACATCCATTTCCGCGGTGGCCCGGTTGGTTCCCGGGCCGGAGACGGAAAGATTATGCACGGAAAAAACGACCGACTCGGCCCGGGAAGTGGCACAAGCCAGTAGGATCACCAGGATCAATACTCCCGGCCAAACGCGGCGCGGACAATGGATTGGTTTGAATTCAGTTTTCATGGCGGTCCTATATATTTAAAAACCTGCACGCGGCGGTTGTAACCGTCGGCCACATAAATTTCATTTCCGGGGCCAATGGCGATGCCGCCGGGCATGCTAAATTCACCGGGGCCGTCGCCGCGCTGGCCAAAATTGAGCAGCAAGTGGCCGCCCTGATCAAAAACCTGGAGATTGGCAAAGACGGCATCGGCCACATAGATGTGCCCGAAGCTGTCGGCGGCCACGCCTTTGGGCCGGCTGAAATTTCCCGAAGTGTCGCCGTTGCCGCCAAATTCCGAGAGAAATTTCCCTGTCAAATCAAAAACCTGCACGCGGCTGTTCAACGAATCGGTCACCAGCCAACGGCCCTGGGTGTCGGCGGCGATATGGGTCGGGAAATTAAATTCACCCGGAGCGGCCCCCCGCCGGCCAAACTGGAATCGCAACTTTCCTTGCAGATCAAAGACAAAAACGGCATGGGCCTGGGAATCCACCACTGCCAGTTCATCGCCAGCCAGCGCCACGCCGGAAGGTCGGAGCAGCGGGGTGGAAATCTCCCAGACCGGCTTGCCATTGTCGCCAAAGGCAAAAACCCGGCCCAATTCGGAATCCGCCACGTAAAAGATCCCCTTCCGTCGGGCCACGGCGACAGGTGAGGCAAAACGGGTTTTGCCCACCGCCGCATAATGACGCCATTGGTGTTTGGTGAAGTCGCAGTAACAAATCCGGTTTGCGCCGGTATCGGTGATGCAGAGGTTGCCCAATTCGTCGAGCGCGAGGCCGAAGGGTTTCTGCAAGGCCAGATCTTCACCCTGACCGCCGGTAATCCAGCGGCCAATCCGGGTAAAGACCGAAAGGCTCTGGCCAATGTCGCGGGGGTCTTTGAGATCGCGGAGCCAAGTGATCCTGGCTTCATCCGGCGGTGAAGGCCAGACATGGGGGGCGGTTGGTTGGGCCGGTTTCTCCGTTTTCTGGGAAACGCAGGAAACGGCGAGCAGGGCCAAAGCCGCCAGAGCAACGATTCCGCGATGGATTTTTTTCAGCATTTCAAAAGTTCCTCCTGAATTTAAGAAAGACGTAATCTTTCTGCCTCTTTTCGTTGCGAAAATCCAAGTCTTGATGTTCGTAGCCCAAGTTTACCTGTATTTTACCGTACAACCAATTCAAATATGTCCGCGCGGCCAGCAAGTTCTGGCTCGTATTAAAACCGGTTTGCCGTTGATAGCCCACCTCGTTCCGCCAGGTCAACTGCGGCAGGGGGCGCAGGTCATAGTTCAGCATGAAATTGTAAAACGTTGAGCGTTGCGTCTGATTGGTGGACAATCCGCTGCCGCTGGTATTGACGGCCCATTGCTGGCTGAGATTAATTCCCAGGGTGGAGCCATCGGTTATCGCCATGGAGTAGTTTTCCCCGAGATTAAAACTCTTCAGGGTGAAGAAGGTCGAGCGCTGGTCGGTATAATCCGCATTGAGCGACAGATGCCGCCAGGTGAAACTCGCCCCCGCCTGCATGACCTCGTCGTTTTCCACCACAAAATCAGCCGATGAAGCCTGATTTTTGGTGGCACTATAGCGCGCGTACAAGGCCGCCATTTCATCCCAAAAGCTCAGCCGGATTTGAAAGGAATCACTGAAGGTCGAAGAAGTGGCGGACGGATTGTTTTGAATCGTGTAGGTGACCTGGATGATGGCCCCGGGCTGGATATGACTGGGCCCGAAAGGGTTGATTTGAATCTGCCATGGATCGGTGGCCGAGATAACCAGGAAATCCGCCGGATCCAATGGGATGGCATTGGAATCGGTCACGCTGATGACCGCAACAGTGCGCGTATGGGTCAATTTCACCAGGTTGTTGATAGGCACGGCATGGGATTCATTGGGCACGAGCAACCCCCCCCCGCCCGAATTCTGGCTGTTTAAATTGTAACCCATAGCGCCGCCCAGCGACAGCCGGCCCCAGGAGCCGAGGCGTTTGGTGTAGTCCTCGGAAACAGTAATTCCACCGGAGGTGGAATCGGTGGACGAACCTGCTGAACTGCTATCAGACCGGTTACCGTTCAAACCCAGAGTGGAAGTCAGACTTTCATACAATTCGTGGCGCAAGCCGGCCCCGGCGTAAAGTTGCCGGGAATCGTAACCGTCGCCGGAAAACTGCGAGAACGTTCCCTGATCGTAATTATGCAGACGCGGGGTCAGTTCCAGATCGTAATTGGCCGCCGCCGTTAAATCCGACTCGGTCGCACCCTTTGCCTCCCGGGTGGTAAACCGAAAAGATGACTTCAAAACGCTCTGCTCGAAGTGCTCGATGTCCTGCACGGTCACATGGTGGGAAAAATTTTGATTGGCGAAGCTGGAGTGCAAACTCTCGGTTCGCCGGTCATATTGCGCATATTGGTAGGCGAGATCCGTGAAGGCATCATTTTTCCGCTCGTTCCGCGCCTGGAAATCCAGGATGCTTTGTTCGTTGATCGTGCGCTGGGTCAATTCCTGGCCGTCCTCGCGGGTTTGATAAAAGGAAACTTTGAATGGCACCGGCCCCTCCCGATAGCCGGTGGACACCCCCCAGTTTTGCGCATCCACCGTGGTGGTGTTGTAGAAACCGTAGCGGACGTCCTGATGGGAACGATTGAAGGTAAACGTGGTGGCATAAGGTTTGACCGAAAGTAATTCAGCAGTCAACCGGCCGTCCAACATCGTTTGGTCCGTTTGATATTTTTGGCCGGATTCAGTCGTTTGCCGCCACATATAGCCAGGCTCCAGGAGCGCCGAATAGTTGAAGAGAGAAGGATGGTAAATGTAGTTGTCCCAGCCCACCCCCAGACGCGGCGCCATATACAGGTGGGTGGTTTCCTGCTTCCCACCCACGGTAGTTTGATAAGTGTCTCGCTCCGCGTCCATGTCTATTTCGAAATACTTCAACTTCGGCACCCACCGGGAAGTCTCCGGGGTTTCGTCCGACCCCGCCCAGTCGCGGTACTGCGACCGGGCGGAAGTACCCGCCCAAAGCAACGACAATACTATCAAGCATTTCGTTATGTTTGATTGGACATTCATCGGGTCAGGGAGGGTTGGGCCCTTTCTTCGGCACGGCCTTCAACAGTTTCAAATCCAGGCTGGCGTGCGGATCATGGCATTGCAGACAGGACTTGCCTTCGGAACCCGCATGACCTTTGACCGCTTTGAGGTCTTTTTCCTCGTGGCAATCAAGACAGAGGGTCGCCAGCGGCTTGATCAACATGAACTTCTCATTGGCGGCGTGCGGGTTGTGACAGGAAAGACATTCGCCGTTTTCCACCGGAGCGTGCACCGATTTGGCCAGTTTGGTTTTGTTTTGCAGGTCATCGTGGCACTCGTAACAAAGGTTTCCGCCGTCGCGTTTAAGCAACTTCTTGACCAGGGAGGAATGTGGCTCATGACAGGCCGTGCAGGCGCCTGATTCGGCCGGCGCATGGGTGAATTTGGCCTTGGCCGCAAAATCGTCATGACAATCGAAACACAGAGCCTTGCCTGGCAGCTTGGTCAGAAACGGGTTGGGACCGCCGTGCGGCACGTGGCAGTCGAGACAATCGCCGGATTCAACGGGCAGATGTTTGACCGGTCCCTTCGCCAGGGGATTGTGGCAAGTCAGGCAAAGGGCGTTTCCTTTTTTAAGCAAAAGCTTCTTATTGGGCTATTCATGCGGCGAGTGGCAGCGGGAGCACTGGCCGTCATCCACCGGCTTGTGTTTGACTGTCATGGGAGACAAAAAATCCTTGTGACAGGAGAAACAAAGCGGTCGTTGCGAAACCCTGGCAATCAGCGAGACCGTCGCGGTCTCATGACATTGTTCGCATTTATTCTCCCCAAAGGGTGGATGAACGGTCATCGTCGAATTGGTTGACTTGGTCGCGGCCAAGCGCGCAATCGCCGCCGCCACGGCGGAGTTTTTGCGGGGCGGCCGTTTTCTGGACACCACGGCCAGCTGGTTCGTCACCCCCTCGGGGGGGACCCCGTCAAAGAAAATGCTCAGCCACTTCTGTTTGTTCGTGGCACAGCCGGCCGCCAAAAACAAGACCCCGACCAGCAAAGCGCTCAAGATGGCAATGAGGCGTGGGGTTTTCACATTGCAGGACAACCTTCAGGGCAGCTCCGGGTCTCAAATTTCCCAAGGCTCTCCGGCGCGCAAGCTGGATTTTGGAACCTGGATTTTTTTTTAGGTTTGCGATTGGCAGTTTGGCGTTTCACGCGTTACTCACTTTCTTTTATGGCCGAATCCATAAACAGCGACCTTGTGCGGCCCCAGTTGATTGATGACCAGGACCAGATGTTCCACTTCGAAATTAGGCGCGGCGTATTTTTGAAAATAACCGACGTCCTCGTAATCCACCAACACCTTGGTCGGAAGAATCTGGATGCGCGGGCCTTCTCCCGGGTCCCCAAAAAAGCAGAGCAATTTGCCCTGCTCGTCAAAAATCTGCACCACTTGGGACATCGCATCCGCCGCGTAAAGCCGGTTTTCGTAATCCACCGCGATTCCTTTCAGCCGAGCAAACATTCCCAACCCGTCGCCTTGCTCACCCACGGACCGCAAATATTTGCCATCGCCATCATAGACCTGCACCCGGTACCCGCCGGTGTCGCTGACATACAGCCGACCCTTCGTGTCCAGGGCGAGGTTCAAAGGCATGTAGAGCCCGGTCTGCTCATTGGTCGCGCCTGGTCCCTGGGGAAAGGCAAAAAGAAATTCCCGGGTTGTTTTGTTGAATACCCGGACATTGTGACCTTTCAGATCCGCAATGTAAATCCGGTCAGCGCCCACCGCCACGTCCCGTGGCCGCATTTCGTCCTTCTTGCCCATCGCGGCGAGATAATTCCCCTGCTTGTCGAAAATCACCACTTGCTCACGGGTGCTGTCGGCCACGTAGGCCGTGCCATCCGCGCGGTCAATAGCGATGTTCAAAGGCGTTACCAGGCGGCCCTCCCCCTTCGCCTCCAGCATCCCCATTCGCTCCGTTTGCAAATCAATCACCAGCACGGAACCCATGGCAGTGTCGCAAACAAAGATCTTCTTGTCGTAGGCCACCGCGCCATAAGGCTTGTTCAATTCCTTGGCGGCGGCTTTCTCGCCGGTTAAAAACGTCATCAAGCTCTTGTCTTCACGCTGCCGGAAGCTTCTTTCCGAACTGAAACCGGTCAGAAATTGGAGCCGCGGTTCATCCGGCGGCGGGGGGAAAAAAACATCCGTTTTGACCGTTTTGTTTGTTGTGACGCAGCCAGCCAGGAGAGCGGCGATGGTTCCGGCGCAAACCAGCGCAAGAATTGTCTTTTTCACTGTTTGATTGAATCTGTTCATAATTGAAAGCTTTCTCTGGCCATGACTGTAAAAGGGGCCCTACAGCCTTACTCACCGTATTTTGTTATGTTTATGGCATTTATTGTTAAACCCTTTTTCCGGCGGCCCGGCGCTTCTCCGGGCGTACAGCAAACCGAGGCCGCACGTTGTCATGCGGCCCCGGGGCATTGGCAGCCGGTCACAGGCTGCCGTGGGGTTCCTCACTTGTCATGACAGGTCAGGCACAGTTGGCCGCCTTGAAGCGGAACCATTAAGGCATGGTCGTTGGCGATAGTGCCCGCCGTCCCAATGGTTTCATGAATGTCATGGCACGAGGCACATTCCATCGTCCGGGTGCCGGCCGAGCCCTTCACCATTTTGGCAATGATGGTTCCAGCAACAACCGGTTTGAGTTGGGGATCTTTTGCCACCGCCGAGTCATAGTTAACACCTAACGGGTGCATGTGTGTCAGGTCGGTGCTGCCACCAACCGTTTCCACGGCAAAACTAGGCGCGAACACATTCGTGGTCACCGTGCCGTCACCGTTGAAGGTTGTTTTGCCATAGGCTTGATTGATGCCGATCGAGCCGTCATGACAGCTCAAGCAGGCGGCCGACGAACCGAGTCCGGTGATGGCAGGCAGACCGAGGGCGTTGAACGTGGCGCTGCCGCCTTGATCGTAGGTGGTGTAGCGGGTGGTCGCATTGGTCGCCGCATTGTGGTTCCACAACGGCGCATTGACCGCGCTGTAAGCGGGGGCTTTATGCGGGATATGGCAAACTTGACAAGGGTTCTCATAGAAGGCTGAGGCGTTGACGCTGCCATCCGAGTTGGTTTTGGTCGCTCCACCCCATGCAAATTTGGCGGCTTGCACCTGGCTGTAACTGCCCGATCCACTCGACGAACTGAAGTCGTGGGTGCTGCCAATGATGGTAGCTCGACCCGTGGTGGCCGTGATGGCTGCCACTGCTCCCAGGGCGATGCCTGCGAGGATTGTTTTCATTGTTTTCATAATCTATCTTTCTTCTAGCTAGTTTATTTTTTCATTTTTTAGTTTGGAGACGGGTCACAGACCCGTCCACTTCTGGGTTCGATTCGAGTTCTAGCGCTAGAGCGCGGATCGCTCCAAAATTCTTATGGCTTGATTCAGTGTTCATAACATCAGGCACAACAGGGCATGGCTTCACTCAGGCTGAAACCGGCTTGCGGCCGGGCCATCGGTTTAAAAATCTTTTCCCGGGGCTGGGCGAGCTTGGTCATCAGCTCCACGATGTGCTGTTCCACGATCTCCCCGCAGAGTTCCAGTTCCTGCTCGCGCAGGGAGACATTTTGACCGACGATTTGTTCCAGGTCATCAATGTCGTAAAGGAAGACGTTCTCCACTTGTTGCACGTCCTGGGCGATGTCCCGGGGGACGGCGATATCAATGAGGAAAAGCGGGCGATGCGGTCTTTGTTTCATCACCGTGGCTACGTCTTCCCGATCCAGGATGGTCTCCGGGCAACCGGTGGAACTGACCACGATGTCCGCTTCGCACATCGCCGCCAGGCCGTCATCCATGTAATTGACGGCTTTGCCGCCAAACTCCGTGGCCAGCGCCTGGGCGCTTTCGAGCGACCGATTCGCCACGATGATCAGCTTGACGCCGCGCTTGGCCAGATGCCGGACGCAGGCTTCGCCCATCTTGCCCGCGCCGATGATCATGACCGTCTTGTCTTGAAAATTGGAGCCAAAGATCTTTTCCGCCAATTGCACGGCGGCGCTGCCGACGGAAGTGGCCCCGCGACCGATGAGGGTTTTGGTGCGGACAGTTTTAGCCACCGATAGAGCCCGTTGAAACAGGCGATTGGTCACCTGGCCCGTGGTCTTGGCGCGATGCGCGGCTTCATAGGCGTTTTTGACCTGGCCGGTGATTTCCGTTTCACCCAGGACCATTGAATCCAGCCCGCTGGTCACGGAGAAAAGATGGCGGGCGGCGGCTTCGTCGGTATGGACATAAGCATAGGCGCTGACGTCGGTCTTGGTCCGGGCCAGAGAATTCAGCAGGGTGTCAACCGCTTGGCGATCCGAGGCGACACCGTAAAGTTCCACCCGGTTGCAGGTCGAAAGCACCACCACTTCGGAAAGGCCGCCTTTAACTTTCAACTGGCAGGCGGTGCAAGGCATGCGCCAGGGCTGAACGGCCAGCTTTTCCCGCACTTCCACCGGGGCCGTCTTGTAACTGACGCCTGCGGCGAACATCACCCGGGCTTCCCCCGGGGACACGAAAGTTGTTTTGGTTATCGTTCTCATGTTATTGCGACTATTTGCGCTATTCATTACGGGGTCAGCATGACGCGGATGCAAAAACGCCACTACACCCCCCTTGCCAACCACTGGACATTTTTTGCTCTGATGGTTTTTGGCCTGAACAAAAAATGAGGGATAAAGGACAAAAGATGCGGAGCCAGAAAGCGCCGGGGTTTCTAGAGTGGGAGAGAAATTAAACAAGATATGAACACTTTTCCGCACGCCACCGAGCCAGTCAGCGAATCTCCCTCCGACGCCCCGGCTCATTGCTCCAGCCCCGCCTCCTGCCCGCTGAGCCATATCCGCGCCGGCATGTCCGTCCGCATCAAACATCTGACTGCGCCCGATGATGTCAGCCTGCGCCTGCGTGAAATCGGTTTTGTCGAAAATCAGGTGATTAAACTTCTGATGTACCAGACCAACTTGATCTGTCAGGTTTGTAATGCCCGGCTGGCGCTGAGCGCCCAATTGGCCCAAATGATCATCGTCGAACCCGCCACCAGTTCTTATGCCTTTCAATTTCTTCCGAAAGAACCCTTATGACTATTTCACCCCCTCTTCCTGCGCGCCGGGGAACAGCCTTCGGTTGTTCTCGAAATTTCCTGGGCAACCGCTTTGTGTATGTGGTGGTGTCCCCGCGCGCGCGCGGGTTGTCCATCGGCATCAATCTCAACCCGGATCGTTATTGCAACTTTGATTGCATCTATTGCGAGGTGGATCGGACCCAGCCGCTGGCGGCGCAGGAACTGGATTTCGAGGTTTTGGGACAGGAACTGCAGCGAACCCTGGATTTGGTGCGATCCGGAGCGATTATTCACCATCCCTCTTTCCAAAACATGCCGTCCGCCTTGCTGAAGCTGCAACATGTGGCCATGAGCGGAGATGGCGAACCGACCTTGTGCCAGACGTTCCAAAAGGTGACGGAGACCGTCCTGCACGTGCGGGCGCGGCGTGGCAATGAATTTTTTAAGGTCGTGCTCATCACCAACGGCACCGGCCTGGATCTGCCGGAAGTCCAGGCGGGGTTGAAAGCTTTCACCCGCCGGGACGAAATTTGGGTCAAGCTGGAAGCCGGCACGCAAGAGTATATGAACCGGCTGAACCGTTCCGATGTCCCGCTGGAAAAGGTGATGGCCAACATCCTGCTCATCAGCCGGGAATTCCCGGTGGTGATCCAAAGCTTGTTTCCCATGATCAACGGCGAGGAACCGGAGGCGGAAGAGATCCAGCAATTTGCGCAAAGGCTCAAGGAGTTAAAGGAGCAAGGGGCAAAAATTCCCTTGGTGCAGATTTATTCAGCCACCCGGCCGACGGTGCATTCGGAATGCGGGCATCTGCCATTGAAAACATTGTCAAATATCGCCCAGGTCGTGCGCGAAGTGACCGGCTTGAAAGCCGAGGTCTTTTAAGCAGACAAGCAACGATTCGCCTCGTTCGTAATGTGCTGCGGGCAGGAAACCGCTAACACTGAAGACTCTGAAACCGCGTCATTGCTTGGGAAATTGAATTTTGGCGGGGCCACCCAAACTGGTTGCATGACCGGCTTCTTCATATCCACCAGCCTTAATCCCTGTGGGCCACATGGAATTTTCCGCAATTTATGCGAAGGCAATCACAAGAGATGGTTAGCTGAAAACACCGTCTGGCTCGAAGCTCTACGAGGTATCAAACAATCAAAATGAATACGATGACAAACGCCCCTGCTGCAGTCGGCCAAGATAACGGCCCGACTCGAACCATTGCTTCGACCCTGACGTTGACCGGCTTGGGCAACATGATGACCCGTTATGGCTACTCGCCGGAAACACGGGAAATCATCGCCTCGGAAAATCTTTTGCCCTCGGGCCTGTTGAGCCGGCTGCAGGCCACTTACCCCCAACACTCGGGATTACAGGAAACCCGGCCCTTTTTATTTCACGACCGCGAACAGTATTCGGGGCTGGATGGATTCCGGCAGGTCCTCGCGATCCTCGCCAATAACGGAATCAAACTTGGCCAGATCCCGGAACGTGAATTGTTCGTGGAAGTGTACCGTTTCAAGGCGTCCCGTCACATTCTCAACAGCATCAACTGGAACGATTATGAGCACGATCAAATGTTTCAGCTTGTGTTCCCGCAACCCGGCATGATGCGAAAAAAAGTCGCCGCCGCCTATGTCGCGGCCCAATCCGACGTGGAACGCGAGCGCGTCGTGCAGGATTACATGGAAGAAACCAATCCGCACGACGGCAAGCAGTTGCTCAACAAACCGTGGCTGGAAAAAGAGGATGGGGGCATCGAAATCCTGGAAGGCAGCCAGCATAAATATCCGCAATGCCAGTTGGTCTTCGATCATACCACGCAGAATTGCTTCGCCTTTTGCACCTATTGTTTCCGCCACGCGCAGGTGCGGGGCGATCACGACATGTTTATCCAGGAAGATGTTGCCCAGATTCACCGCTATCTCCGCGAGCACAAGGAAGTCACCGACATGCTCATCACCGGAGGCGACGCGGGCTATCTGCCCGTCGATCGCCTGCGCCAATACGTGACGCCCATCCTGGAAGATCCGGCCTTGTTGCATATCCGCGCGGTCCGGATCGGCTCCCGCATGCTCACCTTTCAACCCGAACTGATCCTCTCCCGCAAATACGATAAAATGCTCCACCTGTTTGACACCATGCGCGATAACGGCGTGCAATTGTCCTGGATGGCGCATTTTTCCACCCCGCGCGAATTGCTCAATCCCAGCACCATCGCCGCCATCCGCCGGTTGCAAAACCACGGCGTGGTCGTGCGCAGCCAAAGTCCGATCATGAACCATGTCAGCCTGTTCACCGACAAAAACGGCAAGGTGGATGTGCAGCGCTCGGCGCAAAACTGGATTGATCTCGCGCACATCCTCGCGACCTTGTCCGTGCGTTTCCACTCGATGTATTGCGCCCGCAACACTGGCGAGCATCATTATTTTACCGCGCCTTTGGCCGACATCGAAAAGGTCGCCAATCTCGTCTATCGCTCGCTCGCTTCGCTTCATCGGCCCTCGCGTTACATCACCATGACCACTTCCGCCGGCAAACTTTCCCTGCTCGGCACCTGCGAGGTCGGCGGCAAAAAAGCTTTTGCCCTGAAATTCAACGAAAGCCGCAACATGGCCTGGATGGATAAAGTGTTCCTTGCCCAATACGACGAAAAAGAAAACCGCATTGATCAGCTCGTTCCTTTCGACACTGACCAATACTTTTTCGAGGATGATCTGAAGGGGATCGAAAATGAATTGGCCGCCGTCCATCAGAAACATTTTGGCGAACCGGCCGTGGAAGGAGAGCGGTGATTGACAAACGCGCATCTTCCGCCGCTGTGGCCGTTGCGGCCGTCCACGATGGCGCGACGGTGATGATCGGCGGATTCGGCGAGGCCGGAAGCCCCATCGAATTGATCCACGCCTTGATCGATCACGGCGCGCGCAACCTGACCGTCGTCACCAATAACACCGGCAGCGGACAGGTAGGGTTGGCTGCGCTCATCGCCAACGGCCAGGTCGGAAAGATGCTTTGCTCCTATCCGCGCAGCGCCAATTCCACCGTTTTTCCCGAGCTTTATCGTCAGGGGAAAATTCAGCTTGAGCTGGTGCCGCAGGGAACGTTGGCCGAACGCATCCGGGCTGGCGGCGCGGGCATCCCCGCCTTTTTCACCGCCACTTCCGTCGGCACCGTTCTGGCCAAAGGCAAGGAACAGCGCAGTTTTGCCGATCGCGACTACGTGATGGAATACGGCTTGCGCGCCGACTTCGCGCTGGTCAAAGCGGAAAAAGCCGATCGCCACGGCAATTTGATATACAACAAGACGGCGCGAAATTTCGGCCCCATCATGTGCATGGCTGCGGCCACGACCATTGTGCAAGTGAAAGAGTTGGTTGAAGCCGGCGGCCTTGATCCCGAGGAAATCGTGACCCCGGGAATCTTCGTGAATCGGGTCGTGGTCGTCCCCCATCCGGCGCAGGAATCGCAACTGGTCAAGGAAGGACGGTGCTACCCATGAGCGCGGCGAAACATCATTCCGGCTGGAATCGGGAGGAAATGGCCCGGCGCGTGGCTGCCGACATTCCCGACGGCGCTTACGTCAATCTGGGCATCGGCATTCCCGAGTTGGTGGCGCAATTCGTTCCCGCCGGGCGCGAAGTCATTTTCCAAACCGAAAACGGTTTGCTCGGCATGGGTCCCGCGCCCACACCCGGCGCGGAAGATCCGGAGTTGATCAATGCGGGCAAAAAGGCCGTCACCGCCCTGCCGGGCGCGGCCTATTTCCATCACGCCGACAGCTTCGCCATGATTCGCGGCGGACATATTGATATTTGTGTGCTCGGCGCGATGCAAGTTTCCGCACAAGGTGATCTGGCGAATTGGTCCACCGGCGAGAGCGATGCCATCCCGGCGGTGGGCGGCGCAATGGATCTGGTGGCCGGAGTCAAACAAATTTGTATCGTCACGGAACACACCACCAAAACCGGCGAACCAAAAATCGTCACTGCCTGCACGTATCCGTTGACCGGCAAAGCCGTGGTGGATCGGATCTACACCAACCTCGCGATCATTGATGTGACCGCAGACGGACTGGCCGTCACCGCTCTCGCGCCCGGTGTGAGCTTCGATGATGTTCAGGAAAAAACCGGCGCAACACTCCTTGACCATACCCAACACAAGCCGGCCCGCCAGTCGCTCGCCAGTGTTGGAGAAAATATATGACACAAACACCTTCCCTCAGCTACCGGCTCTATCAGCGCGCCCTCCGCGTTTTGCCCGGCGGCGTCAGCCGCAACGCCGTGCTGCGCCGCCCGCATCCGTTCTATGCGGCCAAAGGCGAAGGTTGCCATGTCACGGATGTCGAAGGCGTGCGCCGAGTTGATTTCGCCAATAACATGGCCTCATTGATTCACGGTCACGCTCATCCCACCATCGTCGAAACGGTGACGAAACAACTTTCACGCGGCACGGCGTTTACCTTCGCCACCGAAGCGGAAGTGCTTTTTGCCGAACATCTGTGCGCTCGCTCACCCGGTTTTGAATCCATTCGGTTCGTCAATTCCGGCACCGAGGCGGTCCTGTGTTGTTTGAAGGCGGCCCGTGCCTTTACGGGCCGCCGAAAAATCGCCAAAGTCGAGGGCGCGTATCACGGCATTTACGACTACGCCGAGGTCAGCCAGACCGCGCAACCGTCGAACTGGGGCGAAGCCGCTCATCCGCACAGCGTTCCCGTGGCCCAAGGCACCCCGCCTTCCGTGCTCGAAGATGTCGTCGTCCTTCCCTTCAATGATGTCGCCGCCGCCATCGCCATTCTCGAAGAACATGCGGATGAATTGGCTTGCGTCCTGATCGACCCGCTGCCCCACCGTGTCGGACTCATTCCTGCGTCAAATGAATTCATCACCATGCTGCGCCGCTGGACTTCGGCCAATCGCGCCTTGCTGGTCTTTGACGAAGTCATCACCTTCCGCAGTGAGTTTGGCGGCGCGCAACAATGGCACGAGGCCCGGCCCGATCTCACGGCCCTCGGCAAAATCATCGGGGGCGGTTTTCCCGTCGGCGCCATCACCGGCCGGGCCGAGGTCATGGATGTCTTTAATCCGCTCGCGGACAAAGTGTTGTTCCCGCACTCCGGCACTTTCTCGGCCAATCCCATCACCATGACAGCGGGCTTGACCGCCATGGAACTGTTCGCCCGGGACGCAGTCAAACAACTCAACGATCTGGGAGAAAGGGCGCGACAACAGATCGCCGAAACCATTCATCAGGCCGGTGTCACCGCTTGCGTCACTGGTGCGGGTTCCATGTTTCGCATCCACTTCAAGTCCCGGCCCCCGGAGAATTATCGCGAAGCATACCTCGGCCCGCAGGAATCACGATGGCTGGGCGCGCTCCTGGACCATCTTTTCGCGCACGGCATCATGCTCATCGGCACCGGCGCCGGCACCCTTTCCACTCCGATGACCAGCCGTGAAATCGACCTCCTGTGCGACGGTTTGCTGGGCGGTTTTAGAAAAGTCAAAGAAATGCAGGGCTAAATAGCGGCTTCGGAAATGGAGCCGGTTGGGAGCAACCGATGAGAAACGTTTTTATTTGCGATGCCATTCGCACCCCCATCGGCCGTTATGGCGGCGCGTTGGCGGCGGTGCGGACGGACGATCTGGCGGCGCTCCCGCTCAAAGCTCTGATCGAACGCAGTCGTGCAGTTGACTGGGCCGCGCTGGACGACGTCATCCTAGGTTGCGCCAACCAGGCGGGCGAAGATAATCGCGACATCGCGCGCATGGCGGTGTTGCTTTCCGGCCTGCCCGAAACCGTTCCCGGCGTCACGGTCAACCGGTTGTGCGGCTCCGGGTTGGACGCTCTCGGTTCCGCCGCTCGCGCCATCATGACTGGCGAAGCGGATTTGATCATCGCCGGCGGCGTGGAAAGCATGTCGCGCGCCCCGTTTGTCATGGCCAAGCCGGCCGAAGCTTTTTCGCGCCAACCGGAAATGTACGACACC
Organism: uncultured Verrucomicrobiales bacterium; assembly: GCA_903927905.1. GTDB lineage: Bacteria > Verrucomicrobiota > Verrucomicrobiia > Limisphaerales > Palsa-1400 > CAIYOY01. The sequence goes on from CAIYOY010000102.1 coordinate 33,569, forward strand.
ACTCTCGGCTGGCGCTTTATCAACCCTCGCCTGCGCGACCTCTACGGCACCGATTCCATGCCGGAAACGGCGGAAAATCTCGCGGAAAAATTTGGCATCACCCGCGCAGACCAGGATCAATTTGCCTGCTGGAGCCAATCCAAAACCGCCGCCGCCCAGGCTGATGGCCGGCTCGATGAGGAAATTCTGAAAGTTTCCCTGCCCCAACCAAAAGGCGACCCGCTCATCTTCGCCCGCGACGAACATCCGCGCCTCTCGAAGCTTGAAAAACTCGCGCAACTCAAGCCCATCGTGCGCCCGCAGGGCACGGTCACGGCGGGCAACGCTTCCGGCATCAACGACGGCGCCGCCGCCTTGCTCTTGGCCTCAGAAGCCGCCGCCAACAAATACGGACTCACTCCTCGCGCCCGCATCGTTGGCACTGCCGCCGCCGGCGTGCCACCGCGATTGATGGGTATCGGTCCGGTGCCCGCCACCCAAAAACTTCTCGCCCGGCTTGGCTTGTCGCTGAGTCAAATGAATGTGATCGAGTTGAACGAAGCCTTCGCCGCGCAATCCCTGGCCTGCGCCCGGCAACTTGGGTTGGCCGACAACGATCCGCGCATCAACCCGCTCGGCGGCGCGATTGCCCTTGGTCATCCGTTGGGTATGAGCGGCGCGCGTCTCGCTGCCACCGCAACCTACCAGCTGCTTCGGACTCGGGAACGCTTTGCCCTCTGCACCATGTGTATTGGCGTTGGGCAGGGAATCGCCATGGTCATTGAGCGTTGCGCTTAGTTTCCTTTTCCCTCCAACACCTTTTCAATCCGCCGATCCGGCACCAGCCACATCAGCGCCACCACGAAATATAACCCGCTCGCGATCCACGGACTGACAAAGGCCAGCGACATCGCCACCAGATAAATCACCGGCGAAATCTTCCCCTTCCAATCACCACCCACCGCCGCCGCCAGCAACGACCCCGGGCCTTGTTCGCTGATGATCGCCCGTTGCAAAATATAGTAGGACCCCGCCGCCATAAACAGCACTGCGCCATAAATCGCCGTCGGCAACGGGGCCAGATGATTCTCCCCCGCCCAAGCGGTCGTAAAAGGAAACAGCGACAACCAGAACAACAGATGCAAATTCGCCCAAAGAATCCCGCCGGTCACTTTTTTCGTGGATTGAAACAGGTGATGATGATTGTTCCAATAAATCCCCACATACAGAAAACTCAGCACGTAGCTCAAGAAAACCGGCAGCACCGGTTGCAGGGCGGCGCAGTCCGTGCCGCGCGGCACCTTCCATTCCAGCACCATGATGGTGATGATGATCGCGATCACCCCGTCGCTGAATGCTTCCAACCGGTTCTTTTCCATGGGGTAAAAATATCCAAATCCTTTTCAGAAGCGATTCGATTTTAAATTTTAATCTTTTATCCGTCCCCCATCTCCGTATCCTCACCTCCATGAACACCTTTCGTCGCATCGTCACCGGTGCTTTGCTTTGCGCCAGCCTTTCTGCGCTGGCCGCTGATACTCATTACACCATCGCCGTCATCCCCAAGGGCACCACCCACGAATTTTGGAAATCCATCCACGCCGGTGCCATCAAAGCCCAACAGGAACTCGAAACCAAAGGTTTCAAGATTGATCTCATCTGGAAAGGTCCGCTTCGCGAAGATGACCGCGATCAGCAGATCCAAGTCGTGGAAAATTTCATTTCCCGCCACGTTAACGGCATCGTCCTCGCACCGCTTGATTCGCAAGCGCTCGTCCGGCCCGTCGCCAGCGCCGCCGCGGCCAAGGTGCCGGTGGTGATCATTGATTCCGGTCTTAAGTCCGATAAATACGAAAGTTTCGTCGCCACCGACAACTTCAAAGGCGGCGTCCTGGCCGGCGAAGAAATGGGCCGTTTGCTTGACGGCAAAGGCAACGTCATCCTGCTCCGTTATGCCGTCGGCTCCAACAGCACGGAAGAACGCGAAGCTGGTTTCCTTGAAGCCCTTAAAAAATTTCCCGGCATCAAAATCCTTTCCTCCGATCAACATGCCGGCGCCACCCGCGAACTTGCCTATCAAGCCTCGCAAAATCTCCTCAACCGTTTCGGTCGCGAAGTCAACGGCATCTTCGTCCCGTGCGAACCCCCGACCATCGCCATGGCCAAAGCCTTGCGCGACATCGGCAAGGCGGGCGGCAAAGTCAAACTCATCGGCTTCGATTCCGGCACCCAATCCGTGACTGATCTGAAGAACGGCGATGTCCAGGCGCTCGTCGTGCAAAGTCCGGTGAAGATGGGGTATCTCGGAGTGATGACCGTGGTGGATGTTTTGCAAGGGAAGACGGTTTCGAAACGCATAGACACCGGTGTGGTTCTGGTCACTCCCGAAAACATGGCCCAACCCGACATGCAAGACCTCCTCCACCCGCCGTTGGAAAAATATTTGAAATAATTGAAACCACAGATGGACACAGATAGACACAGATTTTTCCAATTGGGCCAAGGTAGGGCGCGTCACTCCGTGCGCGCCGGGGCTGATATTGCAACCAAACCTGGCGCGCTGGGACAGACGCGCCCTACCATCGCTTTCCCCCATCTGTGTCCATCTATGTCCATCTGTGGTTTTCCTACTTAAAAAATGCGCCGCCTGATCAACATCCTCGGCCCGCTTCTCGGCCTTATCTTCGTCATCGGCCTGTTCTCGCTTAGTTCCGAAGTCCGTCCCTATTTCCTTTCGGGCGGCAATTTCAAAATCATCCTCACCCAATCCGTCATCGTCTCCATCGCCGCCCTCGGCATGACCATGATCATCATCAGCGGCGGGATTGATCTCAGCGTCGGCGCAACCATTGCCCTCACCAGCGTCATCGGCGCGATTTTGCTCAATCACAATTTCTCTCCGATTACCGCCATCCTGCTCACCATGCTCGCGGGCGGACTGGTTGGATTGATCAATGGCGCGGTCATTTCCGGTTTCAAAATGATGCCCTTCATCGTCACCCTTGGCACCATGGGCATCGCGCGCGGGGCGGCCCTGTGGATTTCCGGCAGCCAGACCGTCAACATGCCTGAAACCTGGGTCAACAAAATCATGGAACAACAGAACCCCGACCACTTCTTCCCGTTGCCCCTCGGCGTTTGGTTGACACTGATGTTGGCCGGCACCGTCGCCGTCCTCATGCGCGAAACCGCTTTTGGCCGTTACATCTTCGCCATGGGCGGCAATGAACTCGCCACCCGCCTCTCCGGCGTCCGCGTCGGACTTCACAAAATTTTCATCTACGCCCTCGCCGGCCTCCTCTTTGGTTTGGCTGGCATGATGCAACTCTCCCGCCTCACCCAGGGCGACCCCAGCGGCGCGAACGGTTTAGAACTCGACATCATCGCCGCCGTCGTCATCGGCGGCGCGAGTTTGAATGGCGGCGTGGGCAGCATTCCCGGGGCATTGATCGGCGCGCTCATCATGGCCGTCCTGCGCAACGGCACCAGCCAGATGGGCTGGCCGACCTACGTCCAGCAAATCATCATCGGCCTCGTCATCATCATGGCCGTGGGATTGGATAAGTTGCGGCAAAAGACGAGATAGAGTCCCGTTCGTTGGCCCGCCCCTGGATTGGTCAATGGGAACTGATTCCGGCATAAGTTTCGTGACTCCGGTAAATTTTCGCGTGGTGGGCTACCTTGGCTAAAACGGTGGGACGGGTTCAACTTCAAAAAACATCAATGTTTACGCGGGTCCTGACGGGTTGACGGCTTTTTTACCTCCTAAGTGTATATAACCGCCATCTTCACTCATTAAGCCCGGCTCGACAATTCATCCCGCCCCTGCCATTTTTAACCGGTTACGAATGTCATTTGCGCTCGTAAATCGTAAATCTATATCGGTTGCCAAAAGTATATTCAGGTTGGGAGCGGCTTAAAGAAGGAGGATGAAACCCCTTCAGGGTTTAAAGCCTTTGGGTCTCAGTAACCCAGGGTAGCTCCTGCATCGCAACCTTGGGCTGAATTATGAAACCCCGTTGGGGTTTTCGGAAATGGTTTTTGGTAATCGTTATAATATCGTAAATCGAACCTATGGATAAACTGCTGCTCATTGATGATGAGGCGGATGTGCAATATTCCTTCCGCCGCATTTTCGACCAGCCCGACATTGAATTGACCACGGCCAACAGTGGCGAGGAAGGCCTCAAGCTGTTGCCGAAGGTGAAACCTGACCTCGTCATCATGGATGTGCGCATGGGTGGGATGAACGGGTTGGAAGCGCTGCGCCGTTTGCGGCAGCTCAATGCCAAACAAATGGTCATCATGATGACGGCCTACGGCACGACGCAAACCGCGATCGAAGCGATGAAGCTCGGCGCCTACGATTATTTGCTCAAGCCGTTCGATGTGCCGCGGCTCAAGCAGTTGGTCCTCGATGCGCTCAAGGCGGCGCGGGACATGAAGCAGGTCGTTTCCTACGAGCCGCTGTTGGAATCGGAAGATTATGATTTGGGCGTCGTCGGGCGCAGTGTGCCGATGCAAAATGTTTTCAAGGTCATCGGCCAATTGGCCGGAAGCGATGCCACGGCGCTGATCACCGGCGAAAGCGGCACCGGCAAGGAACTGGTGGCCCGCGCCATTTATCATCACAGCAAACGGAGCGATCAGCCCTTTCTGGCGATCAATTGCGCGGCCATTCCAGAAAATCTTTTGGAGAGCGAATTGTTCGGGCATGAGAAGGGTTCTTTCACCGGCGCGGCGGCGCAACGCATCGGCAAGTTTGAGCAATGCGATCGCGGGACAATTTTTCTGGATGAGATCGGCGACATGTCGCTGGCCACGCAGGCGAAAATCCTGCGCGTGTTGCAATCGGGAACCTTCGAGCGTGTCGGCGGCAATCAGCCGGTGAAAGTGGATGTGCGGGTGATCGCGGCGACGCACAAGCCCTTGGAACAAGCGGTGACGGACAAGCAGTTCCGCGAAGATCTGTTTTATCGCCTAAACGTCGTGCGGATCAAAGTCCCGACCTTGCGCGACCGGCCGGACGATATTCCGTTGTTGATCAATTATTTTCTAAAAAAATTCGCGCAGACCCAGGGGCGTCCGCCGAAATCCATTTCACCGGCGGCGGTGGAAATGCTGGTGCGGTTTTACTGGCCGGGGAATGTGCGGGAATTGGAGAATGTGATTCAGCGGGCCATCGTCATGGCCAAGGGCGATGTCATTCTCCCCGGCAATATTCAATTGGAAGGAGGCTCGGCCGCACCCAAGGAAACAGGCGTCGCTTCGGCTGCGGGTCCTGCGCCGGCTTCGGATTTGGAAACGATCGGGCGGACTTTGTTCCAATGGGCGCGCGGCCAGAGCAAACTAAAAGTCCTGCCGGCGATCGAGCGGGAATTGATCATTCAAGCATTGGTGGAAACCAACGGCAACCAGGTGCAATCCGCCAAGATTCTTGGCATCACCCGCGCCACCTTGCGCAAACGCATCGAGAAATTTAAGATCACGCAGCAATTGGCGATCAAATAACGCCGATATTTTCATGAGCCATCCGCCGGAAATCCGCCGCCATTTCGCCAGTGATAATTACGCCGGGATTTGCCCGGAAGCCTGGGCGGTGCGGGCGGTGAATCATCGTAAGCTTTAGCTTTGCGCGGCTATGAACGAAGAGACCTCATCTCCATCACCAACGCCGCCTGTTCCACCAGTGACGCCGGTCAAGCGGTTCGCCTGGCAACCGTTCACTTTTGGCGGTGTGGCGGCTTTTGCCGGAGAGAAATTGGGTAGATTATTTTTGGCGCAAATAGTAATGGCCGCCATTATCGCTGCGAGTGTTGTTTGGGTTTTGGGGCACGATTATGCGCCGATCGTCAGCAAAGCCGTACAAAAGCTTACAGAAGAGGCGGTGTTCAAGGATGGCGAAATCCAGGGCGTTCCCGACCGCATTGTTTCCGAATCAAAATTTTTATCCATCGCCATTGAGACCGAAGATGAAGGGCCGATTGATCAAAGCGCTGATCTCCAGATTGAATTTCGGAAAAATATTTTTCGCGTTTGTTCGCTGTTTAGCTCGGCTGCGGGCTGCCTGGAGTTTGATTATCCGAAAGATCGTTCGTTGAATCTGAACCGCTCAAAGGCCGAGCCGTGGTGGGGCGCGTGGCAACCGGTGATTTTGGCCGGAGCAGGCGTTGTAACCATGTTGTTGATTGGGTTAAGCTGGGTATTGCTGGCCGTGCTTTATTGTCCGATGGCGCGATTGATGGCCTGGTTCCTGGATCGCAACCTGAATTGGAGCGGTGCCTGGAAATTGTCTGCTGCTGCTTTATTGCCCGGCGCGGCGTTAATGGTTCCGGCCATCTTGCTTTATGGCTTGCGCGCGATTGATCCGATCGGGTTTTTATTTTTTTATGCCGTCCATTTTGTCACGGGCTGGGTTTACTTGATCGGCGCTCCGTTCTTCGCGCCGCGGGTGACGGGAGAAAAGCCAAAGGATAATCCGTTCGGTTAAGCGAGCAATTCCTTGATGACTTGGCCGCCGGTTTGGCTGAGTTGTTTGAATCTCCCCGCGTGAAAATAAGTCAGTTTGTTATCGTCGAGACCGAGCAACCGCAGGATGGTGACGTGCAGGTCTTTCAAGGGATGCGCGACTTCGATGGCTTTTTCGCCGACTTCATCGGTGGCACCGATGACGTGCCCGGCTTTCACTCCGCCGCCGGCCATCCAGACGACCATGCCTTTGGCGTTGTGATCGCGACCGAATTGCACGCCGCCGTTGCGCAGGCCGTTGTCCGGCGAGCGGCCAAATTCGCCGCCCCAGATGACCAGAGTGCTGTCAAGCAGTCCGCGCCGCTTCAGATCTTTGAGCAGCCCGGCGATCGGTTGGTCCACGGAACGGATGCGGGCGCTGTGGGCTTTTTCGATGAAGTCATGTGAATCCCAGCCACCGGAATAGCATTGGACGAAGCGGACGCCTTTTTCGACCAGGCGGCGAGCCAGGAGGCAGCGGCGGCCAAAATCGCCGGTTTCGGGCTGGTCGAGTCCGTAGAGGGATTTGGTTTCGGCAGATTCCTTGTCCAGCGCGATGAGGTCGGGAATTTCGCTCTGCATGCGGAAGGCGAGTTCGTAGGACTCCAGGCGCGCGGGCAAATCTTCGTGGCCGGGGTAACGCTGTTGATGCAGGCGATTCAACTCGGCCATGAGATCAAGGTTCTGACGCTGCTCCTCGCGCGTGACGCCTGGCGGCGGATTCAGATCAAGAATCGGCGAACCGGCGGGCCGCAGCGGTGTGCCTTGATAATTTGCCGGTAAAAAACCATTCGACCAATTGGCCGAACCGCCTTGCGGATAAGCGATTTCCGGCAACACCACGAAGGCCGGAAGATTTTCGTTCACCGTTCCAAGTCCATAGGTGACCCAGGCGCCGAGGGCCGGGTCGCCACCGAATTGGTTGCCGGTATTCAGATGATAGAGCGCGGTCGGATGATTGACACTTTGGGCCATGGCCCCGCGATAAACGCAGAGGTCGTCGGCGCATTCAGCGAGATGGGCAAAATTCTCGCAAATATCGAGGCCCGACTGCCCGGCCTTGCGAAATTTGAAAGGACTGCGGACGTAGTAACGTTTGCCGCTGGCCATGGCCGAGGCGAATTTGTCCTCACGCACGAATTCTTTCATGTGCAATTCGGCGAGCTTGGGCTTGGGATCGAACGTGTCAATATGGCTGGGGCCGCCTTCCATCAGGAGAAAAATGCAGGACTTGGCTTTGGCTTCGATCTGCTGCTTTTTCGCCGCGAGAACTCCGGCCCGGGCCTGTTCCTGCGCGAGCATGGTGGTGAAGGCCAGACCGCCCAGCCCGTAGCCGAGCCGGTACATGAATTGCCGACGGTTCATGGCCATGGCCTCGGAATAAGAAAGTATGTGGCGATTCATGGCTTAATAGATATACACGAACTCATTCGAATTCATCATCACCAAACAAAGATCGGCCAGCGCGCGGGTTTCCGGGGAAACTTCGCTCGGGCGCAAGTTGTGCTCGTAGTGGTCCATGTTCCAATTCTCTTCAAATTGAAACAGTTCGCCGGTCATCTCTTCCACCATCGGTTGCACCACTTTTTTGGGAAATTCAAAATCCACCGGTTTGGTGGCGCGATGGTGTTCGGTCATTTGTTCAAGATGCTTCAGGCATAATTTTATTTCGGCGGCGGTGGGTTTGCGCCCGTAAGCCAGCAACCAGGCTTGTTCAATTTTTCGGGCGCGATCCTGGCTGCCGGCCGACAACCGCGCCGCCATCGCCAAGGCAGAATCATAGGCGTTTTGGCTGTTGAACAGGGCGAAGACCTGAGGGGTCACAATGGTCGCTTCGCGCCGGTCGCAAGAGGTCGCGGAATTGGCGCCGTTGAAGACTTCCAGCATCGGGTGGACCAGCGTGCGGATTTGGAAAGTATAGACGGAACGGCGATTGCGCTCGGCGCGAGTGGGGGAGGGGACATAGACCGGCGCAAGCGCACCCATGATGTGGCGTGGTTGCAAGGCGGCTTCGAGGTTGATCTCGGGGAAAACACCCGGGCCGCCCATTTCCGGGTTCAATTCGCCGGACACGAGGAGGAGGCTGTCGCGCAATTCCTCAGCGGTCAGTCGGCGCGGCAGGAAATGGGAGAGCAATTTTTCTTCCGGGTCGGCTTTTTTTACGGCCTCAAGGTTCGGAGGGTTGGCGCTTTGTTGATAAGCGGCGGAGCGCATGATCAGCCGGTGCATCGCTTTCACGCTCCAACCGTGTTGGATAAAATAATCGGCCAGCCAATCGAGCAGCTCCGGATGGCTCGGGCGCTTGCCCATTTTGCCGAAATTATTCGCGGTTTCGACGAGGCCTTTGCCGAAATGATATTGCCAGATGCGGTTCACCATCACGCGGGCGGTAAGTGGATTTTCCGGGCTGGCAATCCACTCGGCCAATTTCGTGCGGCGGCCTTCGGTCGTGGCCGGAATCGGAGTGGCGTCCGATTTATACACCGCGCTGATCAACCCTGGAGTGACCGCTTCCCCCGGCGATTCCAACGCGCCGCCGGGTAAAATATGCAGCACGGCGGTTTCGATTTTTGGATCAAGACCGCCGCTGGAAACGCTCAGGGCCTGCGGTTGGAAACGTTGCAGTTCGCGTTCGCAATATTCAATGCGTTTGCGAATGGTTTTCTCCACGCTCAAGTCTGTTGCGGTCAAACCCGTTTCTTTGGCCGGACGCTCGGCCAGCGGCACGTCCTTCAAAGAGTTGTAGCCTTTCTCTTTGATCAAGGCGTTCACTGCCTGGTTATGTTTGCGGATCAGTTCCTGCAGGCGACCTTTGAAATTTTTCAGCGCTTCTTCCGTGCGGCTCATTTCAAGGTCAAAACCCCTGGTGTTTTCGCACGGTAGAAACGGCACTTTGCGCGCCTCGAATTGCACCGGCGCGAAGATGCTTTGCAACCGGTAATAATCCCGGGTCGGAATCGGATCGAATTTGTGGTCATGACATTTCGCGCAACCGGTGGTGAGGCCGAGATAGGTCGCGCCGATATTGGCCGTGACATCATCCAGAAAAAGCTGGCGCGTCACCGCCCCCACACTCATCGCCGTCTGTTCCCACGGCCCCATGCGCAACATGCCCACGGCGACCAGATTCTCCGGATCGTTCGGCGCAATTTCGTCGCCCGCGATTTGTTCGGTGACGAATTGGTTGTACGGCTTGTCATTGTTAAAACTGCGGATGACATAATCGCGATAACGCCAGGCATTGGGCCGTTCGTAATCGTTGGAAAAACCGTCGGTGTCCGCGTAACGAACGACGTCCAGCCAGTGGCGGCCCCATTGTTCACCGTAACGCGGAGAGGCCAGCAGCCGCTCGATCACTTTGTCGAACGCGCGCGAAGAATGGTCTTTGACAAAATTATCAATCTCCTGTGGCGTTGGCGGCAGACCGGTCAGGTCGAAAGTCGCGCGGCGAATCAAAGTGATCTTGTCTGCGGGCGGAGCGGGCTTCAGCCCCTTCTCCTTCAGTTTCGCCCGGATGAATTTATCAATTGAGTTCTGGCCGGAAATTTTTTTGGCCGGACGAAAAGCCCAGATGTCCTCTTCTTTGTAGGACCATTTTGGGTGCGCGTTGGTTTGGATTTCAGCCCAGGGCGCTCCCGCCAGGATCCATTGGCGCAAAATTTCGATTTCATCATCCGCCAGTTTGTTGCGGTCCTTCGGCGGCATCTTCAGCTTGCCCATGCGCTGGACGGCTTTGAACAATCTGCTTTTGTCCGGCTCACCCGGGATCATGGCGGGCTGGCCGCTCTCGCCGCCTTTCAACAACCCTTCTCGCGTGCGCATGTCCAGATCCGCTTCGATCTGTTTGTCCCCGCCATGGCAACCGATGCACTTCTCTTCCAGCAACGGATAAACTTTTTCCGCGAAGAACGATTTGGCTTCCGCCCCAGACATCGGCTTGGCCGCCCCGGCGAAAGCCATCGGGCTGAACGCCGCAATGGCCGCGCCGCCGAGCGCAAGGAGAGACGGAAATCTGAAGGTCATGGCTAAACAAAGTCTGCCATAACAGACGGCTCTTTACAATGAAACGGTTGCAATTGTGTGATCAAACTGATGGTCAATCTTCAACGAATGACACTCGTTAGTCGCGAAGTGTCTTGGCTGTCCTTGCCGCTTTTGCCCGTTTTTAACGCTTAAACAAAACCTTTTCCACCAATGGCGCCAGCCTTTCCGCCATCCGTTCATTCCCCTCATCGTTCGGATGCGCCGGATCATGGAATAGAGCCTTGTCCTTCTCCCCAAACAATTCCAGTCCATCAATCACAAACATCAGATCATCCCCGGCCTTCTTTCTCGCCTCGCCCGCCGCCCGCATCATCACCCGCAAATCCTCCGACCTTTTCCGATAAGCCGGTTCGTTGACTTCTTTGGTCGAATAAATTGGAGTGATGCAAAAAATCGGGACTTTCGGATGGGCGGCACGGACGGCATCCAGCATCTGCTCGTAGGCCGTCCCGGGCTGAAGCCCGTATGATTTACCCAAATCAAAAACAAAACACGACGCATCCAACTCATTGACCAACCCGACCACCTCCGGTTCCGCCTTGCCCGCCCCGCCAAAACCCAGATTCACAAAATCAACATTTAACCGCCTCGCCACTCCGGCGGGATACGTCCTCGATGGATGTGTTGCGCCTGACCCTTGCATGACCGACGACCCATAACAAACCATGGGCCGCGACAATGCGAATGGCGACGCCGCAGTTACTTTTGCGTTCTCATCCACGCCAACCGCCAAAACCCTGACCTCTTCCTTGTGTGGAAAATAAATGGACATCTCCGCCAGAGTATGTTCCCGTTTGTCAAACAGCACCAGATCCACCTGTTGCGTTCCGGCCACGCTGGCTGAACCGGTATAATTCGTTCCCACCCAGACATCAAAAAAGCACCGCTTCGTTTCCCCGTGCGGCATTTGCACGCGAAGAGCCAGCCGGGTGGTGTCGGAGGAAAACCGAATCCGACCGCCGTCCGGCGCGATGGCCCGGTTCCAAACCGCCTTTGGCACTTTGCCTTGCGCGCGTTTGGGCAGCCGCCACAGATCCGGCTGGTTGTCTTTGAACCAAGCCAGCCCATGCAACTCCCACCGCGCGTCAGGAAAATCCACCCATTTCAAATCAGCACCCGTCGCGGAAAATACTCCTGCCATCATCACAGCGGCCAAGGCCCATCGGCTTAAGTTGAAACGGAATGAATTCATTACCCGAAACTAACCAGCATGATCCATTGAGGCAAGTGGTCGGTAGTGGGCTACTTTGAAGAATGGAGCATACTTCAGTGGGGCCGGAGCGCGGGTCTGTGACCCGCAGCAGCGTCGCCGGGCAGAAGGTGTGGAGTGATTCAAAGCATCTTTACCATTTCACGCTGCTG
>CAIYOY010000103.1 GCA_903927905.1 uncultured Verrucomicrobiales bacterium
AAGAACCGGTATGCCATGACATGACCCCAGTCTGCCCCAGTAAAAATTTTTAAACTGTAAGCCATGTCTTGGCGCTGGCTGTAAGCGATGTCTTGGCACTGTGCCACAGACCCGCGCTCCGTCAAAATAGCCGACTACCAAGTGGTCATCTGGCGTAATGAGGGTGAACGGTGGAGATTGAAAGAGCGGGGGAACTAAGGACGGATGACCACTTTGCCCAGGACCCGGCGCTCGCGCAAAGCGTTGTAGGCTTCACGGGTTTCGGCCAGCGGGAAAATTTTATCAATGACCGCTTTGATCTTTCCGTTGGCGGCCCATTCCAGAACGGTGGAAATATCCGCGCGGTTGCGGCCGTAGCTGCCGATGAGCTTTTGTTCCTTCACGAAGAGCGGCCACAAATTCAATGCGACATCACGACCAGCCGTTGCGCCGCAGGTGACAATCGTCCCACCACGCGCCAGACAGGTGAAACACTTTTGCAGGACCTCGCCGCCGACGTGTTCTACGATGATATCCACGCCGCGTTTCTGGGTGATATTGCGGACGAGTTCCGGCCAGTTTGATTGACTGCTATCCACGACATGATGCGCGCCGAGGCTGGTCGCCACAGTCCTTTTTGCTTCAGTGGAACCAGTGCTAATGACGTAAGCGCCGAGTTCTTTGGCGATCTGGATGGCCCCGGCACCGACGCCGCTGTTGCCGCCAATGACCAGCACCCAATCGCCTTGTCGCACCTTGGCGCGGTTCGCCAGCATGTGCATCGCGGTGCTGCTGGCCAGGGTCAGGGCCGCCGCGGTTTCAAAGGCGACATTGTCGGGAAGCTTCACTAAAGCAGAAGCTGGAACCGCGATTAATTCCGCAAAACCCCCATCGCGCTGCACCCCGAGAAGCTGGCCCTTGAGGCAAATGGATTCCTCGCCGCGCAGGCAAAATTCGCATTGGCCACAAAAGAGGTTGGATTGAATGGCCACGCGGTCGCCGGGTTTCCATTCGGAAACACCTGCTCCGAGGGAGAGAACCTCGCCGGAAATTTCCCCACCTGGAATGCGCGGAAGTTGTGGCGGCACGGGAAGTCCGCCTTCTTCAAACCAAAGGTCCAGCCGATTCAAACCGCACGCCTTGACCCGGACGAGGACCTCGCCCGGCGCGGCAATAGGATCAGGCACGTCGTGATATTTCAACACCCCCGGCACGCCCTGTGAAATCAACTGAACTGCTTTCATATTTCTCAACTTTGGTAGCAGCCGAGCTTTTTAAATTCGAATTCCGAAACTCGAAGCACGAAACAAATACGAAGGTTTTAATTTTTTAAACCTTCACGCCTTGGAATTTGTTTCGGATTTCGTGATTGGTCGGCGCTTACTTCCCATAACCCTTCTTCGCATTTCCCTTTTTGTCCAGTTTATCGCAGCTCCAGAGGAGGCCGCGGGCGATCAGGCCGAGGTAGTCCGAGTTTTCCGCCGTGTGCATGTCATGCCCAAGCGTCGTGGCAAAAACGCGGCCTTTGCCGAAGGTCTGCGTCCAACAAACGATATGTTCCTTGCCGGTCTTGGGGCTGATGGATTTCAACAAGGCATGAGAAGTTTTTGGAAATTCGATGGTGTTATACAATTCATCGTCCGACGTCTTCCAATCATCCGGCCAACCCGCGAGAATCGGATTTTTTGGATCCAGATTTATCGTGGAAAACGGTTGATGAGGATCGTGCACTTTTGAACGCATGCCGACGCCCGCCTCCCAGTCGTGGATGATTTTGTTATTGCGGAAGGCATGCACGGCGCAGTGGATCATCACCGCCGGTTTGCCGGCTTTGATGGTGTTCAGCGCATTTTGCAATTCGACCGTTTCAGCATCGTCCCAGCACATATCATAAACGACGACATCATAATTCTTGGCGAAGTCGGGATTTTTCAACCGGTCCATGGTGAAATCAATATCCATGGTGACATTAACGCGCTGGCCGAAGCTGTTGACCAGATGCGGCGCGAGCTTCGGATAATCGTGGTAACCGCCGCCAGTGAGGAAGAGGGCTTTGATCGGCTTGGGCGCGGCGGAGCAAACCAGCGAACACGACAAAGCCAAAAAGGCTACCAGAGATACAGGGCTAAATTTCATATTTGCCCATTATTAAAACAGCCCGGAATCCAGAATGTAAACCGAGAAATGCGTGAGGTTAACATCCAATGCTTCTATCAATAACACCCTTTCTTTGGCACCAATCCATCTGAATCAGGATATTTGCCGGAAGTGAGTGCATTATCATCACGACAAAGTGCATCGAAGCGCCATATGTAAATTTTATCGCCGGGGTTCGCATGTTTACTTAGATGGGCCTCAAAGTCTTCATAACCATCGAATATCAAGCGATCAGGAGCACGACTGCCGTAGTAAAACCAATGTTCTACAATAATAGGTGATTGTTCCAACACTTCACGAATAGCGGCGAGCTTCTCAGGCAACATGATGTTGGGTGTTTCTATTCCCCACTCATCCGCCTCTCTCCGAGTGCTCATAATTCTTAGTCTTACTTGATCGGTGAATAATCCGTCGCCGTCATAAAGACTGAATCCACTTTTTCCACCAATTTGCCGTCCACTTCGGAGGCTTCGCGGGCGGTCTTCCAATCGGGATCGGCCTGAAATTCCTTCCATGATTTTTCGCGGGCTTCGCGGTTGGGATAAGCCAGGATGTAAACCAGCGTGTTTTCGTAATGACCATCCTTGTTCATCGGCACCCAATAACCGACCAGTTCCATGCCGTGTTTGATGAAGAGTTTATTGGTATGGTCACGGAAGCGGGCATGCAAAGCTTCCAACTTTCCAGGCGCGGCGTGATACGTGCGCATCTCAAAACAACGCGATCCTCTGGCCAGTGAGGACGATGTGTCGAGGGCATCCTGTCCGGTCGGGACGCCTTCGGCGAACAACGATGAAGCGGCGAGAACGGCAGCGAGAATAAAAAGTTTTGGTGATTTCATGGGGGCAATGTTAGCCAAGGTCGGCGGAAATGCAATCGTCTCTCGTAGTCGGGGGGTGCGATTAAAAGTGATGGTCAATTCTGAGCGGAGTGCGACCGTCCCGGTCGCAGAAACGTGACCTGCTAAAAAAGTTTAATCATTCCACCCGCGTCGTTCACGCCGCGCTTCTGCGACCGGGACGGTCGCACCCCGCAGCTTACGGCAATTTCAGGCGGAAGAAACCTTGCGTGTTGGTGGTTGGCAGGGTGGCACTCAAGACACCGGAGGCTGAAGTGACGGTCGCGGCGTAATTGCTCCAAAGCATGTTCGATGACAGGATGCTGGGGGCGTATTGCAGGGAGAAGCCCGAGCCGGTTGCTTCCGGCCAGGACAGATTCAAATTGGTGCTGGAACGGCTGGCCGTGATGGAAGGACTGGTGATATCGGTCACGACCAGGTTGTCAATCAAAGTGAACAGCAACGAAGGATGCCGGGTGGTGGTGGTATTGATATCGGAATCGCCGATGGCGATGTTGTTGCCGCCGAGAGCGCCGATGGATGTCGTGTCAATGGTGGCGATGGCGGTGTTGTCTATGCTCCATTTGACAATCGCGCCGCTTTTGTAGATGTCCACGCGATGCCAGGCAAAGCCGAAGGCACCGATCTGGGTGCTGCCCGCCTGGGTGTTGGCTGCGTCACTACCATATTCGGCGGTGGACAAGGTCTGTTGAATGGCCGGCGCCGTGTGCGGGGCGAGCGAAGGAATTCTTTGATAGTAAACATTCACGTTGTTCATAGGAGTGAAGGCGTTGGTGTCATTGGCGGTGCCTGCGGCATAAACGCCGCTGGCCGCAGTGGAAATGGTGCCAGATTTGGGATAGACGCGATAATCGGAACCGATGCCGCCGTCGCCGGTGGTGGCAAAACCGATACCGTCCATGGACGCGCCGCTGGCCAGAGCGGTGTTGCCGACGACCAACGGAACGGTGCCGGATGTGCCGACTGCGAACATGACATTGTGCGTGCCGCCTTCAGAATTTCCATTGTCCGCCAGACCGCTGGCATTGGCCGAGCCATTGAAATTCACCCAGGCATAAAACGACAGATGATAAGACGTGCCAAAATTTTGGCCAGTGGGCGACACGGACAACCCGGATAGGGTGCCAGGGGGCCGGGTCGTGACGGGCGCGGCCGCGCTACCGGGGATGTTGGAACGAAGACGCAGCCCCAGCGTATCGGTTGAGCCGGGGGCTGGCGGAATGCCAAACGCCGAATAGTCGAACGCAAAGACCGCATCCTGCTGGGCAGCATTGGCGACGGGAGCGACGTTGACCGTCCAAAGGGCGGCGCTGTTGGTGGTGTTGAAGTTGTCGCTGAAAAGGACGGTGGCACTCGCAAAGAGAGGCGCGCAAAGAAGGGATGCGACAATCACTGACGCTGGGCTGAAACGAGGATTTGGTCGGAAAAATAATTTCGGTTTCATAAGTAAAGTAGCTTTCGAGTTTGCAGGTTCGTGTCGCGAAATGAGCGACTGATCATCCTGATGATACGATAGAACTCGGGGGATTTCAACAGCGGAGTGGGCGAAGAGAGTGCAAAAGCAAAAAGGCCGCCTCATCGCTGAGGCGGCCTGGCGATGGTATCGGTTGAATTATTTCTTTTTCGCCTTGGCTTTGTCTTCCAGCGCAGCTTGCGCGGCAGCCAAACGAGCGACAGGCACGCGATACGGCGAGCAGCTCACGTAGTTCAGGCCGATGCGATGGCAGAACTTCACGGAATCGGGGTCGCCGCCGTGTTCGCCGCAGATGCCGAGCTTGATGCCGGGACGGGTCGCATTGCCTTTGGCCACGGCGATTTTCATCAGACCACCGACGCCAACCTGGTCGAGCGTGGCGAACGGATTCTTTTTGAAGATCTCGTTTTCGGTGTAAGCGCCGAGGAACGAACCCATGTCATCACGGCTGATGCCCATGGTCATTTGTGTCAAGTCATTGGTGCCGAATCTGAAGAACTCAGCGGTCTGGGCGATCTCATCGGCCGTCAGCGCGCCGCGCGGGACTTCGATCATGGTGCCGACCATATAAGGGAATTTTACCTTTTTCTCGGCCATGACTTCCTTGGCGACGCGATGGACGATCTCCACCTGGAGGTCGAGTTCCTTCTTGAAGCCGACCAGCGGGATCATGATTTCCGGTTTCACCTTGATCTTCTTTTTTAGAACATCAGCGGCGGCTTCGAACACGGCGCGCGCCTGCATCTCGGTGATTTCGGGATAGGCGATGCCGAGACGGCAACCGCGATGACCGAGCATCGGATTGAATTCATGCAACGACTCGACGCGCTTGTGGATCTTCTCCACGGAAACGCCGAGCTTGGCCGCGAGAGCCGCCTGCGCTTTTTCTTCGTGCGGGACGAATTCGTGCAAGGGCGGATCGAGGAAACGGATGGTGGCCGGGAAGCCTTTGAGGGCTTTGAAGATGCCGGTGAAATCGTCGCGTTGATACGGGAGCAATTTAGCCAGCGCTTTTTTGCGGTCGGCCAGATTTTCCGCGAGGATCATTTCGCGCATCGCATCAATGCGATCGCCTTCAAAGAACATGTGTTCCGTGCGGGTCAGGCCGATGCCGGTCGCGCCGAACGCCACGGCGTTCTCGGTTTGCTCGGGCGTATCGGCATTGGTGCGGACCGCGAGCTTGGTGACTTTCGCGCACCACTTCATCAATTGCACAAAGTTCTTGAACTTCTCGGTCGCTTGCGCGGCTTTGTCGTTGTTCAACAAACCGGCGATGATTTCCGACGGCGCAGTTTTGATCTCACCGCCATAAACAATACCGCTGGTGCCGTCAATCGAGAGGAAGTCGCCTTCGCTGAATGTTTGGCCGGATGCCTTGACCGTCTTGGCTGTATAATCAATTTCCAGCGCACTCGCGCCGCAGATGCAGACCTTGCCCATCTGACGGGCCACGAGGGCCGCATGCGAACTGACGCCGCCTTTGGCCGTGAGAATGCCTTCCGCCGCGATCATGCCGCGCAGATCTTCGGGTGAAGTTTCATTGCGCACGAGCAGCACTTTTTCACCGCGCAGTTCCGCCGCGACCGCGCGATCGGCATTGAAATAAATCTTGCCGCAAGCCGCGCCGGGACCAGCCGGGAGACCGGTGGCGACCGCTTTGGCTTTCTTCACTTCGTTCAGGTCGAACACCGGCGCGAGCAACTGATCGAGTTGATCAGCCGGGTTGCGCAGAATGGCCGTTTCCCAGGAGATCAATTTTTCTTTGACCATGTCCATGGAGAACTTGAGCGCGGCCATCGCCGTGCGTTTGCCGTTGCGCGTCTGGAGCATGAACAGCTTGCCTTCTTGAATGGTGAACTCGATGTCCTGCACATCCTTGAAATGTTTTTCCAGGATGCTGCGGACTCGCATCAATTCCGCGTAGGATTTCGGCATTTCCTTTTTCAGATTCAAAACCGGTTCAGGCGTGCGCACGCCGGCGACGACGTCTTCGCCCTGGGCGTTGATCAAAAATTCACCGTAGAATTCATTCGTGCCATTGGCCGGATTACGGGTGAAGGCCACGCCGGAACCGGAGGTTTCGCCGGTGTTGCCATAGACCATCGCCTGCACATTGACGGCGGTGCCCCACTCGGCGGGGATGTTGTATTTGCGGCGATAAACGATCGCGCGATCATTCATCCAGGAACCGAACACTGCGCCGGCCGCGCCGCGAAGCTGTTCCCACGGATCATTCGGGAATCCTTTGCCGTTGCGTTCCAGCACCAAAGCCTTGAACCGCTTGACCAATTCCTTCTGATCTTCCGCCGTGAGCTTGGAGTCTTCGACGTCGCCATGATATTTTTCGTGCTTGAATTCATGGATGGCCACTTCGAACGGCTCGTGATCTTCATCGGCGCGCTTCTGCACGCCGAGAACGACGTCACCATACATCTGAATGAAACGGCGATAACAATCCCACGCAAACCGTTCATTCTTCGTCGCGGCCACGAGCGAAAGAACCGTTTGATCATTGAGGCCGAGGTTCAAGATCGTATCCATCATGCCCGGCATGGAATCACGCGCGCCGGAGCGGACCGCGACCAGCAGCGGGAAGCCAACGGCGTCGCCGAACTTGTAGCCCATGATCTTTTCCATGTTGGCGATGCCAGCCTGCATCTGCGCCTGGAGTTCCTTCGGGTAAGTCTTCTTGTGATCGTAGAAGTAAGTGCAGACTTCCGTCGTGATGGTGAAGCCCGGGGGCACGGGCAGGCCGATGCGGGTCATTTCCGCCAGATTCGCGCCTTTGCCGCCGAGGAGGGGCTTCATGCTGCCGTCGCCGTCAGCTTTATTGTTGCCCCAAGTGTAAACGTATTTATTGGATTTCGATTTTGTAGCCATAAATTAAAATGAAAGGTGAATTTAACAAGCGGTCAGGCAGAGTCAATTTCCATCTTGCAGCTTGAGCCGGGCGCATCTTGCCATTGCCACGTAGCGCCGACTGGCAGTCGGCTGTATCGCCACGAGTGTCCGGATATTACTCGAACAGAGTCAACTGGTTAGAAGGTTGGCCTATGTGATTTTGGGAGTGAGGAGCTAGAAACAGCTCGGTCAAGGGCACTTTTTCGAAGACGCTGACGCTGAGGATTTGGAGAAGATTAAAGAGCGAGGCATCGCTTTTGAGGCGTTTCTTAAGCAAGGCGACCAACGCGTAAACGGCGACTGCGACCCAGAGCTGAGTGCGAACCGCATGGCGCTGGTGCCATAAAAAGCTTTGATGCGCAGATGCTGTTTGATCCACCGGAAGAACAGTTCCACTTGCCAGCGTTGCTTGTAGAGATGAGCAATGCGCAAAGCCGGCAGCCCCAAATGATTGGTCAAAAAAATAAAGGTGCGGTGATGTTGGTGGTCATAGAAATGCACCCGGCGCAGTTTATCGGGATAATCTTTGGCGGCGTAAAAGCTTTGCAAGGTAATGATTTGGTCGCTCCGCAGTCCGGTGCTCCGATCCACCGGGCGGGAATGTAACCGGCAATAACGCAGCCGCTTCTTGGCCCGAACCACGAACCAAGCCCGCGCCTGTTCGATGGTGTAAAGGCGGTCGAAATCCAGGTAGGCCCGATCCATTAAATAGAAAGCGCCGGGTTCCCACCGCAGTTGATCTAACCAGCAGACTTCTTGAAAAGTCGCCAGGCTGACCAGCATTTGCGCCGGCAAATGCGAGTGGACTTCCAGTTGGGTGTGGATTTTGAGCCCCGAACGCCAAGGGTCGAAGCGCGCCCACGGGTAGAGCGAGAGACACAAATCAATCACGCTGGCGTCCAGGGCGTAAGTCATTTGCCCCAATTCCACCGCCAATGGTTCTTGGGCGTAGAGGGGGCGCGCTTGGCCAAGCAAATGTTGGGCGACCTCAGCGAAAATGCGCCAGTCCCGCGCGGCCAGGGCATCCGCCAAAGTGCTGCGATGAATTTGAGTGCGCAGCCCTAAATGATACAACCCACGGCCCCGAGCATTCAAACAAGCTTCGATGTCGCGCAAGCTTTCGCGCCAAGTCAGTTGGGCGAAGACCAGACAGACAAATTGCTGCCAGCAAGAGAACTGTTTGACTTTGTAGTCGCCCCCAAAACGGGCGACGCTGCGCTGGAATTGCTGGGGATGAATACAATCCAAGAGTTGAGAAAGGACATATTGGCCGGAGTTCATGGCAGCAGAATACCTGCCAACCCTGTTGGGCCGCACAAAGAGAATTCAAATCGCTCACACTCCCCGAACTCGCTCAAACCAGCATGAATATTGAGCTAAACTGCGTTCGCTCCTTTACACATCCGGACACTCGTGGCTGTATCGCCGATTGT
>CAIYOY010000104.1 GCA_903927905.1 uncultured Verrucomicrobiales bacterium
AGCACATGGCCAACGAAAAGATCTTAAAATTCTCCCGCCTCCTTCGTAGCAATGTGCTGCGCCTCACAGAGGCGCGCTCCGTCAGAACTGACCATCACTTTCGACCTCACCCCTTATAGTTCTCGCGTTCTCGACAATTTCGCTTCCAGACCCCAGATTAATTCGTGTCGAATGAACTTCGAGTCAGCCAGCCGCCGCCGAAGCCGCTGCTTGTTTATGACGGCGAATGCCAGTTTTGTTGCCGTTGGATAAGGCGCTGGGAACGCGCCACGCGGAACGCCACTGAGTATCGGACGTTCCAGAATTCCACCATCGCCCAACAGTTTCCCGAAATTCCACGAGAACGGTTTGAACACGCGGTTCAATTTATCACCACGGAGGGACTGGTTTACGGCGGCGCAGAGGCGGTTTTTCGTTCGCTGGCGGCAGCCAAATGCGAACGCTGGCTGCTGTGGCTCTATCAGTGCGTTCCGCCGTTCGCGGCGATTTCGGAATTTCTTTACGCCCAAGTTGCATCTCACCGTGAATTCCTCTCCAAACTCGATCTCCTTTTTCTTGGCGAACCGAAGCCAGCGGCAGATCACGTTCTGGTCCGTTACATTTTTTTGCGCGGCTTGGCACTGATTTATCTGATCGCCTTTGTTTCGTTGTGGACGCAGATCCACGGGCTAAGCGGACAGCATGGAATCATCCCGGCGCAACGAGTAGTGGACTCGGTCAAGCCGGTCTTGGCCCAGGCCAGAGCTTGGGAAAAATTTCATATTTTCCCCACTCTCGCGTGGTGGAGCGCAAGCGATTCCTCCCTGACCGCGTATTGCGCGACCGGAGTTGGCCTCGCTTTATTGGTGTTGGCTGGCCTGGCCCCGGCCCCTGCCCTTTTTCTGCTGTGGCTGATTTATCTTTCGCTCTGTTGTGTCTGTAGTCCGTTCCTGGATTTTCAATGGGACATTCTTTTGCTCGAAACCGGTTTTCTCGCGATTTTTTTCGCGCCACTGCAATGGCTCGAGAAACCTTTTCGCCAACCGCCGCCGTCGCGCCTGATCTTGTGGCTGCTGCGTTGGTTGTTATTCCGGCTCATGTTTGAATCAGGCATCGTCAAGCTTCTCAGCGGCGATGCGGCCTGGCGGAATTGCACCGCACTGACCGTCCACTACGAAACCCAACCGCTGCCCACTTGGCTCGGTTGGTACGCGCATCAACTTCCCCACGCCGCGCAAACCGTTTGCACCGCAGTCATGTTCTTCATCGAACTAATCGTGCCTTTTTTCATCTTCGCCGGACGACGACTGCGACATCTCGCCGCCGGAATATTTGTTTTCTTTCAAACGATCATTCTGCTCACCGGCAATTACACCTTCTTCAATCTCCTGACTGTACTGCTTTGTTTGGCTTTGCTGGACGATGAGGCCATGCCCGTCGGACCTTATCTGAAATTCCTCACCCGCCGCTTGTCTTTCAACACCCGCGTCTGCTGGCCATGGCTGATCACCGTGCCGTTGAGTGCCGTCATTTTCTGGATCACGTCCCAGGAACTTATCGCCACGTGCGGAGGCCCGATGGGCAATACCGGGCTGCTGGAATGGTTCCAGCCTTTCCGCAGCTTCAATAGTTATGGCCTCTTCCGCGTCATGACCATGACCCGTCCTGAAATCATCATCGAAGGCAGCAACGACGGAAAAACGTGGCTGCCCTATGAATTCAAATACAAACCCGGCGATCTAAAACGCGCCCCAGCCTTCGTCGCCCCGCATCAGCCACGGCTTGACTGGCAAATGTGGTTCGCCGCGCTCGGCAGTGTCCAACAAAACCGCTGGTTCATCAATTTCGAGTATCGCCTCCTGCACAACGAACCCGCAGTCACTGCCTTGCTGGCGCACAATCCTTTCTCCACCGCCCCGCCGAGATATATCCGTGCGCAACTTTATGAATATCATTTCACCGATTTCGCCACCCGCCGCCGAACCGGCCAATGGTGGCGGCGCGATGAGCCTGTGACCTATCTCCAGGCCATTTCATTGGCAGATTTTCGAGAGAAATAATCTGTTCCCCCTCGTCACCATCTTTATCTCAATCTACAGACTCGTGGAACCGTCAAACTTTAAGGCAATAATAAAACTCTATAGAAGCCGTTGGTGGCACCACCCGGAATATTTGTCACGGTAACCGTATCGCCGGTTGCAGGAATGATCGGGGTCACCACTGTCCAATTCAGGTCGGTCAAATTTGTTTTACACTGCAATTGATAAGATCGGCCAGCGAACGCACTCCAGGTCACCGCCGGGCCAGAGGTTGCTCCAACCGTGATGGATTGAATTTTTGGGAAAACTTCCAGTTTAAAAATGGAACCCTTGGTATAGGACGTTATCCCTGAAGTTGTGCCATAGAAAGCCCCGTCAGTGCCCTGCGTTAGCCCGCCAAGAGGCTGGGCTCCATTGATGTTATCGAATGAAAGCAGTGTGGTTAATATGCCGGACGGAGTGATTTTGTAAATTGTCCCGGCGTTATATTTACCGCCTTTATAAGTCGTTCCATAAAAATTTCCATCGCTGCCCTTTACCAGCGAGGATTCAGGGTCATTCCCATTGGTGCCGATGAAAGAAGCCAGAGTGGTTAACGCACCAACGGGTGTCACCATGAACACCGTACCATAGTTGCTGGTGCCGCCAATGGGTCTCGTGCCATAAAAATTACCATCCATCCCTTGGAGCAGACCGGCAGCACGATTACCGCCGTTTGCGCCCGCGAAGTGAACCAAAGTAGTTATCACTCCATCGGGAGTCATCTTAAAAATAGATCCGTCATTATTTGTGCCGTTGAATGGAGTCACGCCGTAAAGGTTTCCATCGGTGCCTTGCGTCAACGGGGCAACGGGATTTCCGCCGCCGATGAAACTGTATGGAAATGAAACCAACGTGGTTAAGTTGCCGGCTGGAGTCATGACGAACGCTGTTCCGTTGGTGTATGCGCCCGCTTTGGAAGTAGTGCCGTAAAAGTTGCCATCGTGGCCCAGTGTCAGTCCCCCCAAGGGAGTGCTGCCATTGGTCCCGTTAAAGGAAGCCAATGTGGTTAGTGAGCCGGTCGGAGTCATCATGAATACTGTTCCGATATTATTCGCACCCCCATTGGTGGTGGTGCCATAAAAATTGCCATTAGTTCCCTGGACCAATCCTGAGTTTGGTGCGTTACCGTTGGTGCCGTTAAATGAAACCAGTGAATATAAGTTTCCAGCGGGAGTGATCATAAAAACTGTGCCGTAACCTTTTGCGCCGCCTGCCATGGTGGTTCCATAGAAATTGCCGTCGGTGGCCTGCAACATTCCGCCATTCGCCACAGCACCGTTGGAGTCATTGAGCGAAACCAAAGAGGTTAAAGTGCCATCCGGAGCCATTTTGAATATTGTCCCATTGCCGCTGTCACCGCCCACATATGTGGTTCCATAGAAATTGCCGTCGTTGCCTAAAATCAAGCCGGCATTGGGTTGCGCGCCATTTGTGGTTTGAAACGATACCAGCGTGGTCACCCCGCCCGAAAGCGTGATGCTGAGGATAGCTCCAAAGTTGGCCACGGCGCAAAGCAAATTACCTTTGCCATCCGGCAAAAGTTCGCCCTTGGGATGAGATGAGCCAGCGGGATAATTGAACGAAGCCAACGTGGTCAAAGAACCGTCCGGAGTCATTTGAAATACAGTTCCACCATGTCCTGGCCCGCCGTTCAACGTGGTGCCGTAGAAATTGCCATCGTCCATTTGAATGAGCCCGTCATACGGCCCGCTACCATTGGTGCCAGAAAAAGAAACTAATGTGGTCAGTGAACCTCCCGGAGTCATCATGAACACCGTTCCCAAATTACTAGTTCCGCCAGTCGTCGTTGTCCCATAGAAATTGCCGTCCCTCCCTTGCAACAACACTGCTTCGGGATTGGCCCCATTGGTCCCATTGAGGGAAGTCAGAGTGGTTAATATGCCCGTCGGCGTCATCTGGAAAATCGTGCCGAGATTGCTTGTTCCGCCGCTGGAAGTCGTGCCATAAAAATTTCCGTCGGTTGTCTGGATCAGTCCTCCATAAGGCGTGCTACCATTGGTCCCGTTAAATGAAACCAGCACTGTGAGAGCGCCCTCGGGAGTCATCATAAAAACCGTTCCCAAGCCAGATACGCCGCTCGAACCTCCGACTACGGTCGTTCCGTAAAAATTACCGTCGTTACCTTGAATCAGTCCGGCAAACGGGCCAAAACCAGTGGTGAAGCCAAACGAAGCCAAGGTGATTAACTCGCCTTTCGAAGTGACCTTAAAGGCAGTTCCAAATCCTGCGCCACCTGAAACACTCGTGCCATAAAAGTTTCCGTCTTTGCCGAGTAAAAGGGGGCTTTTGGGATTTTTTGGCATGGTTGTAAACGAAGCCAAGGTCGTCAGTTTTTGCCCAAAAATTGGTGGGGCGAAAGAAATTGCAATGACAATAATTAACAGTCTAATCAGACCGTTTGTCGTTGCAAAAATTTTCATGCCATTGTCCAGTAGGTGCTGTTGACGTCATTTCAACATGCAATGGCTAAATAGCAAGTTGAAAAAATATTATCGCCCATGAAACTTCTCAAGCTGTCCGCCCTGTGCGTTGGCCTGCTGACCCTCACCAGCCAGGCCGAAACCACGACCGAAATAATTCACGCCAAATTGGAAAAAGAATATCCCAGCCTCTTCGAATTATACCAACACCTGCACACGCATCCTGAACTTTCCTTCCAGGAAATCAAAACTGCCGAACGGATCGCGGATGAATTGCGGGGCGCGGGCTATGAGGTCACGACCAATATCGGAGGCCACGGCCTTGTCGCCGTCTTGAAAAACGGAGCCGGTCCAACTGTCCTCGTCCGCACCGACCTCGATGCTCTGCCGGTCAAAGAACAAACTGGACTTCCTTATGCCAGCACAGTCAAAACGGTGGACGACAAAGGCATCGAAGTCCCCGTCATGCACGCGTGCGGCCACGATGTTCACATGACCGCCCTCGTTGGCACCGCACGAATGTTGTCGCAATTAAAAGATCATTGGCACGGAACGCTCGTTCTCATCGGCCAACCGGCTGAAGAACGGGTCGGCGGCGCAAAAGCGATGTTGGCTGACGGTTTGTTCACCCGTTTTCCAAAACCCGATTTTTGCCTCGCGCTGCACGCCAACGCCGAGTTGCCGGCCGGCCAGGTCGGCTACGGCGAAGGATTTATTTTGGCCAACGTGGATTCGGTGGACGTGACCATTCGCGGGGTCGGCGGCCACGGCGCGGCCCCGCATAAAACCAAGGACCCGGTCGTGCTGGCGGCCCAAACTGTTCTTGCCTTGCAGACTATCACCAGCCGAGAAATCCAGCCCGGCGAAGCCGCTGTCGTGACCGTGGGTTCGATTCACGGCGGCACCAAACACAATATCATTCCTGACGAAGTGAAGCTGCAATTGACCGTGCGATCGTTCAGCGATGAAGTGCGTCAACAAACTATTGCCGCCATCCGGCGCATTGTCCGGGGCCAAGCCATCAGCGCTGGGATTCCCGAAGACCGCATGCCCATTGTCACCATTGCCGATGAGTCAACTCCCACCACTTACAACGATCCAAAATTGGCCCGGAGAATCAGCGGTGTGTTCAAGGAATTGCTCGGAGCAAATAATGTCGTCTCCACCAAACCGATGATGGGTGCGGAAGATTTTGGCCTGTATGGCCGCACCGAGGATAAAATTCCAATTTTCATGTTCTGGGCCGGCGCCGTGGATCCAGCCCTGATGGAAGAGAGCAAAAAGTCCGGCAAGTCATTGCCCTTTTTGCATTCTTCTGGCTTCGCTCCGTTGCCCGAACCAACCATCAAAACCGCCATCACCGCCATGACGGCGGCGGTGTTGGAATTGGAAAAATAAACCGGGGCAAAAATTTAAAGATACTTTTGCAGCAACAGCTTCAGATCCGCCATGGTTTTCTTTGGCCAGCATTTTTTATCCGTCATGATGGCATTGGCCAAGGCAGAATGACACGGCCAGTTTGGTTCTTTAGGAATTTGCGGCAATACGCGGCGGATGATGGACTTGGCCTGCGCGGCATTGCGCGTCAGATTCGCCACCACCATTTCAACGGTGACATGCGCTTCATCCACCTTCCAACAATCATAGTCCGTGATCATCGCCATGGTGGCATAGCCGATTTCCGCTTCGCGCGCACACTTCGCTTCGCCCAGATTCGTCATCCCGATCACGTCGTAACCAAGCTTGTGGTTGGTGGTGGATTCCGCGCGGGTGCTGAAAGCCGGGCCTTCCATGTTGACGTAGGTTCCGCCGTTGTGAACGCGGGCGCCTTCGGCTTTGGCGTTCTTGTGCAACAAATGACGCAACTCATTACAGATCGGATCGGCAAAAGCGATGTGCCCCACAATTCCGCGCCCAAAATAAGTGTGTTCAAAATCGCGCTTCGTCCGGTCCAAAAATTGGTCCGGCAAAACAATATCGCACGGCTTGTATTTCGCCTGGAGTGAGCCGACGGCACTGACACTGATGATCCACGCCACATTCAATTTCTTCATCCCATAGATGTTGGCGCGATGATTCAGTTCGCTCGGCAAAATCCGATGTCCTCGCCCGTGACGCGGCAGAAAAACCACTTCGCGCCCCGCCAATTCGCCTGTGAGATAATCATCCGAAGGCGCGCCGAACGGCGTCTTGACCTTGACCCATTTTTGTTTGGTGAAACCTTCGATGTGATAAAGGCCGCTGCCGCCGATCAGTCCAATGCGATAATTTGACATATGTTTTTCGGGTGCAGCATAAAGTCCGCCCGCCAAACTTCAATTCCGAAAATGCTCCTTTCCCGCGTGACGTAACCGGGCTTTGGTGTATTTTTCTCCCGTGACGACCGACGACGCGATCAAACTCCTGCAAAAATTTCGGGCCAACAAAAAAACTTTGGCCCAGACGCTCAACGCTTTCCAAGCACTGCCCATCGCTGATTTGGGTTTCGCCCAAGTGGACACCCATCGTGCCTTGCGCAAAGGTTTTCCCGAAGTCATCTTCGGCGCGGGCAAGACTCCTGACCAGATCGTCAAAATCGCCGCCAAAATTCACACCGGTCAACAACCCGTTTTAATCACCCGCCTCAACCTAGAACAAGCCAAAGCCGTACGGAAAAAATTTAAAAACGCCGTCCATCACCCCCTCGCCCGCTGCATCACGCTTCCTGGAAAATCTTTACCCAAACGTCCGGGAACCATCGCCGTCATCTGCGCCGGAACCAGCGACCTCCCGGTGGCCGAGGAAGCCGCTGTCACCGCCGATATCATGGGCAATCACGTTGAACGCATCAACGACGTCGGCGTCGCCGGGTTGCACCGTATTCTTCGTCAACTTGACAAACTGCAAAGCGCCAGCGTCCTCATCGTCGTCGCCGGGATGGAAGGCGCGTTGCCCAGCGTGGTCGCCGGTCTGGTCAACAAGCCGGTCATTGCCGTGCCAACCAGTGTCGGTTACGGTGCGAGCTTCGGCGGGCTGGCCGCGTTGCTGGGCATGATGAACAGTTGCGGCAGCGGCGTGACCGTCGTAAATATAGACAACGGTTTCGGCGCGGGTTATGCCGCCAGTCAGATGAATTCAATCGACCACGGCAGCCGGTGATCGCGCATTAAAATGAAAACAATTTATCTCGATATTTTCAGCGGCATCAGTGGCGACATGTTTATTGGCGCACTGCTCGACCTCGGCGTGGATTTTCATCAGTTGGAACACGAATTGGAAAAACTCGGTGTCTCCGGTTACCACCTCCACTCCGCTCGCGCCCAGCGTTCGCACATTGCCGGGACAAAGTTCGATGTTCACCTGTCCGACGATCATCACCATCACGATCATGGCGACCAGGACCATGAACACGATCACGAACACGGGCACCACCATCATCACCACGATCATGGCCATGAGCACAAACACGAACACCACCATGAGCATGGCCGAAATTTTTCCGACATAAAAAAACTGATCGCCCAAAGCCATCTCTCTCCCTGGGTCAAAGAAAAATCCACCGCCATCTTCCATCGCATCGCCGTCGCCGAAGGCAAAATCCATGGACACCCGCCCGAAGATGTTCACTTCCATGAAGTCGGCGCAGTGGATTCCATTGTGGATATCGTCGGCGCGTGCGTCGCTCTGGAACTCCTTGGCCAACCGCGCATCCTCGCCGCTGCTCCGGTGGAAGGTACTGGCTGGATCAATTGCGCTCACGGTCGTTTTCCCATTCCTGCTCCGGCCACCTTGGAGATCCTCGCGGGGCGCTCCATCGCGCTCACTCAATGTGATGAACCCAATGAATTGATCACACCGACCGGCGCAGCCTTGCTGGCGGAATTGGTCGAACAATTCGGCCCGATGCGCGATTTCGCTCCGACCCGTGTCGGCTTCGGACTCGGGACCCGTGAAAACAAAACTCGCCCCAATGTTCTGCGGGCCATCCTCGGCGAAACTTCGGCCAGTTCCTCCCATGATTGGGAAACCGATGTTATCGCCGTTCTCGAAACCAATCTCGATGATATCTCCCCGGAAATTCTGGGATGCTTTGTCGAACAAGCACTGGCCGCCGGTGCCCTCGATGTTTTCCATACCCCGATTCAAATGAAGAAGAACCGTCCAGGCGTGTTATTGACTGTTCTCTGTGCCACGGGCGAGGCGGACAAGTTCAGCGAAATGATTTTACGGGAAACCACCGCCTTCGGCGTCCGCCGCACCACGGCGGAACGTCGCAAGTTGCAGCGGGAATTTCAAACGGCGCAAACTCCTTATGGCCCGGTCACGGTGAAAATTGGGAAACTGGATGGAAAAGTAATTCAGGCCGCGCCGGAATTTGAGTCGTGCCGGAAATTGGCCGAAGAAAAGAAGGTCTCGCTCAAGACCATTTACACCGCCGCCTCAAACATTGCGGACGTACCAGTCAAGCGCTAGATCCAATCCGTCGCTCACGCGGAATTTCGGCTCATAGCCCAGAAGTTTTTCCGCCTTGCTGATGTCGGCCAAGGAATGCCGCACGTCGCCGGCGCGAAAATCTTGATAGACAGGTTTCTGCAAAACCATTTTGGGGTCGCGTCGCCGCAATTTCTCCTCGATGATTTTAAAAAGCTCGTTCAGGGTTGTTCGTTCGCCCACCGCTATATTATAGGCTTGGTTTACTGCGGCGGGATTGACGGTGGTGGCGGCGAGCAGATTGGCCTGCACCACATTGTCAATATAACAAAAATCCCGGCTGGTTTCGCCATCGCCGTTGATCACGACCGGCTGTTTTAAACAGAGCGCTGAAATCCATTTCGGAATGACCGCAGCGTAAGCCCCTTCCGGGTCCTGGCGCGGGCCGAAGACATTGAAGTAACGCAGGCCGACGGATTCGAACTGATAATCCGTGGCAAACACCCCGGCATAAATTTCATTCATCCACTTCGTCGCCGCGTAGGGCGAAAGTGGTTGGCCGATCTTGTCCTCCACCTTCGGCAAACCAGGATCATCGCCATAAATCGCGCTGCTTGACGCATAGACAAACCGCTTCACCTTTGCGTCGCGCGCGGCGATCAGCACGTTCAGAAAACCCGTCACATTACATTCGTGGCAAATGATGGGTTCGGTGATGGAACGCGGCACCGACCCGAGCGCCGCCAGATGAATAACATAATCCACGCCCGAGCACGCATTTTGGCATCCGGCCAAATCTCGAATATCCCCATTCACCATTTTGAAATTTTTCCATTGCGACGCGGAAATGAGCGATCGAACCTGATCGAGATTTTTTTGGTGGCCGGTGGAAAAATTATCCAATCCCGTCACGGTCTGGTTCAGTTTGAGCAACGCTTCAACAATGTTGGAGCCGATGAATCCGCTCGCGCCTGTCACCAGCCAGCGACGGGGTCGGGCGGTCAGTTCGGATTGGAGTTTTTCGTAGGCGGACATCAGGCTTTAAAGACTTTCCCTTCGCCGGATTTCACCCCGGCCATGGCATTGCGAGTGTCAATAATACATTTAGCCCAGCGGCCCAGTTCGGAATAATTCACCGACTTGTGTGCCGTGGCGATGATGACCACATCGTATCCGCTGATGGTTTTGCGGTTCCACGGAACGGAATTGGTCCCGGTCCAATGCGGATGTTCGCGTGTCGGATTGATCTGTGGAATATGCGGATCGTGATAGGCCACGGTCGCGCCCCGTTCGGCCAGCAGATCCATCAGGACGAAGGTGGGCGATTCGCGCATGTCATCCACGTTCGGTTTGTAGGCCAGGCCGAGCAACAGCACGCGGCTGCTTTTGAGCGAGCAATGGCGATTGTTCAAGACTTCGGCCACGCGATTCACTACGTACGTTGGCATGGCGGTATTGATTTCGCCGGCCAATTCGATGAACCGCGTGTTCTGCCCGTATTCCCGCGCTTTCCATGTCAAATAAAACGGGTCAATGGGGATGCAATGGCCACCCAGCCCCGGCCCCGGATAAAACGGCATGAAACCAAATGGTTTGGTCTTGGCGGCATTGACCACTTCCCAGATATCAATGCCCATGGCGGCGTAAACACCCTTCAATTCGTTGACCAACGCGATGTTCACGCTGCGAAAAATATTCTCCAACAATTTCGTCGCCTCCGCCACGCGGCAGGAGGAAACCGGAACCACGGTCTTGACTGCCCGGCGATAAAGTTTGCAAGCGCGGGCCAAACAAGCCGGCGTGAAGCCGCCAACCACTTTGGGAATCGTGGCCAACTGGCTGGTCGGATTGCCGGGGTCTTCGCGTTCCGGAGAAAAGGCCAGATGAAAGTCGCGGCCCGCCTCCAGTCCAGAGCGAGCCTCCAGCACCAAACGCAAATCCTCGTCCGTCGTACCCGGATAAGTAGTCGATTCCAGCACCACCAACATTCCCCGTCGCAAATGCGGCGCGATTGATTTACCGGTTTTTAGGACGTAAGAAATATCGGGTTCGCGATTTTTGGTCAGGGGCGTGGGGACACAGATTATGACCGCTTCGACCTTCGTCACCTCGCTGAAATCAGTATGCGCAGAAAATCGCCCGGCCTTCACCTGCTCACGAATCGTGGCCGCCTTGATGTGTTGGATGTAGCTCTGCCCGGTGTTGATCGCCTTGACCTTGGCCGGATCAGTGTCCAGTCCAACCACATGCACCCCCTTGCGCGCAAATTGCAGGCACAATGGCAACCCCACATAACCCAGACCGATGATGGCGATTCTCACTTTTATAGATAAAGAATCGGAATTCGAGCGCATTTCAAGAAATTTCGGTGATGAGGAGGGCGGAAAAAAGTGATCATCCCGAACACGGAATATTTTTTGCGGGACAAGCTTGTTTTGCCTTGTTCCATCTTGTTTTACCTTGTTTTGGCTTGTTTTGTCTTTACGGGGAAATGAGGAGAAATGGGGATTTTTGCCCGCGAAAAACGCGAAACATGCGAAAAAAGACGGCGAAAGCCGGGCAATACTAAATTGGCCGGGCGCGGGTGCCAGTAATGTAGATGTTTCGTTCATGAAGGGAGTTTGTCAGGAATTGGCATGGCTGTCGTGGACATGGTGGACACGGTTCCCATATTTCTCACCGTTCTCTTAAAAATTGGTGATGTTCTAATTTGACACAATTGATTCAACCCCGTTGGGGTTGATGAATTTGGTTGACGATAACCCAGGGTAGCGCGAAGCGCGCAACCCTTATATCTTGTTTTCCATCTTCCTTGTTTGGCGTCAGCCAACAGGGAAAATGGGGCCGCTCCACCCCCAGCAGGGGGTGGAGCGGCGGCGCAGGCGA
>CAIYOY010000105.1 GCA_903927905.1 uncultured Verrucomicrobiales bacterium
TCACAGACCCGCGCTCCGTCCGAAACAGTTGGCTCAGGTTAATTTTCACACGTTTTGCGCCAGTCACGTTGCTGCGGACAGGAATGTCCGCACTCCGGGCTGATAAATTACTGAGTGACCTTCACCCCTCCATCAAAGCTGCGAACGCTCCTGATTCTCGGGCGCGTTTCCAATTTGCCGACCGTTTGGTCGAATTGCCTGGCGGGTTGGTGGCTGGGCGGGGGAGGAAATCGTTTGATCCTTTTGGAAGTCACCATTGCTGTGACCTTCCTATACATCGGCGGCATGTATTTGAACGATGCCTTTGATGTCGCCTTTGACCGGCAACATCGGAAATCGCGGCCCATTCCTTCCGGAGCCATCACGGAAAAGGAAGTTTGGCAATGGGGTTTGACTTGGCTGATTCTTGGCACTGTGGCGTTGGTTTGTCTCAGCAAAACTACCGCCATGCTGACCCTCGCTCTGGTGGCGTGCATTCTTGTCTATGATGCTATTCACAAAGCAGTTGCGTTTGCACCTGTCATCATGGCCGGGTGTCGTTTTTTTGTTTATCTCGTCGCCGCTTCGGTGGCATCGAACGGAGTCACCGGCAACGCGGTCTGGTGTGCGGTGGCCTTGGCCTCGTATATCGTAGGGTTGAGCTATCTCGCCCGGAAGGAGAGCATTCATGTCCCGATTCAGCACTGGTCCGCTATTTTTCTGGCTGCGCCGCTGGTGGTGGGGTGGTTGATCAATGATGGCATCACCAGTCATGCCGCGTCTCTGCTCTCCCTCGTGTTGGTGGGATGGGTGGTGTGGGCGTTGCATTTCACCATCGGCCGGGCGCATCCGAACATCGGGGCCAGCGTTTCCCGGCTGCTGGCGGGGATTGTTTTGGTGGATTTATTGGCCGTTTCCGACCAGATCGCCCTCTGGCCGGTCTTGGCACCCTGTTTTGTCCTGGCTTTGCTGCTGCAAAAATTTATTCCGGCGACTTGACACCGGCCAAGAACGAACGTAAGGTTTTAAATTGACACTAGCTTTCGTCTGAAATTCGATTATCTTGACAGTTAGTTCAACCAGTATATATATAAAATTATGCCTAAAAATAAAAAATGGAGCAGAGAAAAAATACACGATCGGTTTTCCAGCATGTTGAAAGCCGATGGAACCCCCATGTCCCGCCAGCAGATCCACATGTTGCGCAAAAAGGCCCAGGGCCTGTGCCTGACCTGTGGCGAGCCGGCGGTTGGGGTTTATTGCCTCAAACACACCATCGCCGCCCGCGAACGCATGCGTAAAAAGCTGAAGTATCAGCGCCGCCTGCACAATTCCTCCAGCTATCTGTTGGAAAAGGCGAAGAAGACCAAAGTCAAAGGCAAGGCCAAGAAGACCGGTGCCAAGAAGAAGAAATAGGCCGTAAGGCTTATTCTTTGGGCAACGGCTTGGCCGGGGGGATGAACGAAATTGCGACCTCTCGTAGCACAAACCACGGGAGGCGCAGTTTATTCCACCAATACGGATCTTCCTTGAAGATGACTCCGATCGTTTCTCGGATCATTTTCACATTCCGCGTTTTCAAGCCCGCCAGCCCGTTCAAGAGCGCGCGGCAACTGCAAAAGAAGATGCTGTCGCGGATCAGTTTCGGTTTTTCCTCCTCGGAAAACAGTTCCATCGCCGCTTTGTCCGCCAATATTTTCCGCGACACGTAATAGAACGCGTGCATGTTCATCCCTTTGCTATGCATGGAGGATGTCATGGAAATCTGAGCGTAACGGAAAGCCGACAACACCTGGTCTATGTAATAAAAATCGTGGTGCGCCGCCAGCCGCATGTCCAGATCCAGATCAATCGCGAAGTCCGCCCCCGGATCGAACCCGCCCAATTTCCGCACCGCCTCGGTCCGATACATGATGCCGCTCGGCACGCAGCACGGATAATCGTGCGTCAAATACTCTTTCAATAACGTTTTCCGATCCACCAATCCGTCGCCCACCTGATAGCGGTAACGGTAATACATCTTTCGAAACACGTAAAAATACGGAAAAATGCGGTTGTCATCGAGGTCGATCAAAGCCATCGGCGCCATCACCACCCCGACCGTCGGATGTTTCTCAAAAGCCGCGACCATCAATTCCATCATCTGCGGTTTCAGCAGATCATCGTCCATCAGCACGGTGAAATATTTCCCTTTGGCCAGCGTTTCCACTTTGGCGATGTTTCGCAGCACGCCGAGATTCTCCTCGTTTCGATAATACCGGATGCGGGGATCATTGAGGCTTTTGACCAATTCCTCACTCGTCTCATTGTCGCTATTGTCTGTGATGATGATCTCGAAATTTTGATGGGTTTGGTTAAGGACTGAGCGGATGGCGCGGGCCAGCAGGTTGGGGCGGTTATACGTGGGCGTGCAGATGGAGACCAAGGGGGTATTCACGATTTGTGCTTCTGCCTTAAAATTAAGTTCGATTTGTAAAAACCAAAATGCATTTTCGTCCGCACTTTAAAGGAAAATCATTTCGATGCCACGAAAATCCTCAACCCATATTTGCTAAAAGCATCTCTAACGGGGGCAATTAGCTGGGCGACAATACTGTTTTTACCATTTTTATTACGTTCTTTTGGTTGACTTTGGATCGC
The DNA here is from genome assembly GCA_903927905.1 of uncultured Verrucomicrobiales bacterium. Classification (GTDB taxonomy): domain Bacteria; phylum Verrucomicrobiota; class Verrucomicrobiia; order Limisphaerales; family Palsa-1400; genus CAIYOY01. Next base: position 2,620 of record CAIYOY010000105.1, read on the forward strand.
CTGCAGTTAAAAATTACGACACTCAGTGGTTACATCAAAAAAGTCAAAAAAATCTGGAAATCTTGTTTGGTTTAATAAGCAAAATGGTATGAAAATTGCACGTTTCTCTGGGTTTATCCCTTGTTTGCGTCGGCTTTTTCCCCTGGTTCTTTTTTTAATTGGTGTCGTATCAATCTTAGCCGACACCTGCGTTACTCCACCCTCGGGTTTGGTAAACTGGTGGCATGCTGATGGAAATGCCTTGGATCGTTTCGGCAGTGCCAACGGCACGGTGGGCAATGTGACGTATGTGACTGGCGAAGTGGGGCAAGCCTTTCAATTCAACGGCAGCAGTTCATCGGTCAGCTTTGGGACCAGCACGGGTAATTTTGGGACCA
>CAIYOY010000106.1 GCA_903927905.1 uncultured Verrucomicrobiales bacterium
AAACGGCTCGTCAGTAGCCTCGCCCCACCGATGTTGTCCAGTATCATTTGATCTTTCGCAGTTTTCACGTTGAAGCGGCATAAATGTCGCGCTCCTATGCGCTCCGATTACATGCCGGGGAGACTGAAGCCTTGGGTGGCTTTGCCCATTTCGGCGTTGGAAATGTCCTTGGCCTGGCTGAGCGCTTGATTGGTCGCGGACAAAATCATGTCTTCGAGCAGTTGGGCGTCGGACGGGTTGAGGGCTTGCGGATCAATTTTGATGGAGGCGATGGTGCCGTCGCACTTGGCCACGACTTTGACCGCGCCACCGCCAGTGGTGGCTTCAACGGTGCGGGCGGCGAGCGAGGCCTGGATCTGTTCCATCTGCTGCTGCATGCGCGCAGCTTGTTTCATGAGTTTTCCGATGCTGGACATAAAATATATTGCGGATTGCGGATTTTAGATTGCGGATTTTGGTTTTGAGAGTTTATGAGCGGACTTCGACGATCTGGCCTTTGAAAACTTCGAGGGCTTTTTGGATCAATGGGTCGTTTTTGAAATCGTCTTTGCTGAAAGGGACTGAGGCGGTTTTTGGTTTCGCGGCTGGCGCAGGGGCAGTGGTGGCGGCAGCGGTAACGGGTTTTGGCGTGGTCGGAGCGGCGACGGGCGCAGGCGCAACCGGTGGTGGCGCGATCTTCATCCCGGCCGGGGCTTCGGCTTTGATGAATTTGACGTAAGTATTCGGCCAGCCGAGTTCGCTCAGCTTGGTTTGAACCAAGGTGTGATTTTTGGCATTGTCCACCAGCGGCAAATGGTCGGAAAATTCCGGATCGAATCCGATGGTCAGGATATTGTTGACCAGTGAAACCGGATGGGCTTCGGTAAAATAACTGCGGACAAACGGACTGGCCCGGCCAATGGCTTCGACCAATTGGCCCCAGAGCTGAAGCAAATCCGCGCTGGCCGGAGTGGCAGCAGCGGGGGCTGGGGCTGGGGCTGGTTTGGCCACGGGAACCGGAGCAGGAGCGGGAGCGGGAGCGACAGCAGGCTTGGGAGCTGGTGCGGCGACGGCAGAAGCCACAGGGGCGGTTTCAACGCGCGGAGCTGGAGATCCGCCTTCCGCCCGCATTTGCTGCAATTGTTTCAGCACGTTGTCGAGGCTCACGGCGTGGCGGGCTTCGACCATTTTCAGCAAGGTGATCTCGAGCAGGATTTTCTTGGATGCGGTGTCGCGCAGGCGGCCTTCGCAATCGGCCAGGACTTCCATCATGCGCGTCAGGGCATCGCCGGTAAGTTTGGCGGATTGTTGCGCGAGCGCGGCGGCTTCGGCCTCGGAAGCTTCGATCAAACTGAGTTGGCCCCGGGAAACTTGGAAGATGAGAAGATTGCGGAAATGATTCAGCAACTCGGAAACGAGACGGCCCAAATCTTTGCCCTGTTGCGCGAGGTCGTTGAGTTGGCGCAAAGCGGTTTCGGTTTCGCCCGCGAGAACGGCATCGGTCAGGGCGAGGATCTGTCCCTGGGCCGCAAGACCAAACATGGAAAGGACATCCGGCTCGGCAATTTCTTTGCCGCAAAAACTGATCAATTGATCCAGCGTGGATTCGGCATCGCGCATGCCGCCGTCCGCGCCGCGCGCGATGGCGTGCAAGGCGGCGTTGTCAATCTTGACGCCTTCCTGCCCGGCGATGTGGGCGAGGTGTTTGACAATGACGGCGGAAGGGATCCGGCGCAGATCGAACCGCTGGCAGCGGGAAAGGATGGTCGGCAGGACTTTTTCCGGTTCGGTGGTGGCGAACATGAATTTCACATGGGCGGGCGGTTCTTCCAACGTCTTCAAGAGCGCGTTGAAAGCTTCCTTGGTCAGCATGTGAACTTCGTCAATGATGTAAATCTTGAACTTCGCCGAGGCCGGCGCGTACTTCACCGTCTCGCGCAATTCGCGGATCTCATCAATGCCGCGATTGCTCGCGCCGTCAATTTCCAGGACATCAAGCGAACGGCCTTCGGTGATTTCGTTGGCGCGGGGATCGTCGTCCGGGAAATCCACTTTCGGGCCGTCGGTGCAATTGAGGCATTTGGCGAAGATGCGGGCGATGGTGGTCTTGCCGGTGCCACGCGGCCCGACGAAGAGGTAGGCGTGCGCGATGCGGTTCTGGCTGATGGCATTGCTCAACGTCTGGGTAACGTGTTCCTGCCCGACCACATCGGCGAACCGTTGCGGGCGATATTTTCGCGCTATGACTTGATATGACATTCGATTGCGGATTGCGGATTGTGGATTGCGGATTGCGGATTGAAGAATCTCAATCTGCGCCCGTAGTCACAATCAAAACTTGCGTAAACAATGTGGATGCGCTTTTGCCGATCAGGTTTCAAAAGCCAGAGAGCTTTTTTATTCCGCAATCTGCAATCCGCCATCCGAAATTAAAAAAGCCAGGGTGACCACGGCGGATGCGGAGCAAACTACCGTTGCTGCATTCCTGCCCTGGCGGGGTTCGTAAGTCCGCATTCCATGGGCCCTGGCAAATTTATAAATTCAAATTCGGTTATAAAATTAGGCCGGAGAAGGGATGGCTTCAAGTTTATTAAAAGCAAAAAAGTGAAGGTGAGAGTGGAGTGTGAAGTCGATGGAAACCATTTTTCGGTGGGTACCCAGTTAGGTGGAAAAAGATCAGTGGCCCCATAAACACCCCGGCTCGCGAGTACGACTCGCCCCACCTGTTCACCAAACCTATTTTTCAGATTTTTGAAAATTTTTGTTGCATGATTTTTAGCTTAGTGTATTACTGTTATATAACACTATGTTAATGCATCTGAATCCCAATAGCGGCATGCCGATCTACCGGCAGTTGTTTCAGCAATTGCGGCAGAGGATTGGCAGCGGGCAATTGGCCGTGGGCGATCAGATGCCTTCAGTGCGGGAGCTTTCGGCGGAATTGAAAATCAATCTCCTGACGGTGGCCAAGGTCTATCAGTTGCTGGAAAACGAAGGGTTGGTGGAGACGCGGCGGGGATTGGGCACTTTCGTAAAAGCCGGGAATGAAACCAAGTCCGCCGGGGAAAAGCGGAAATTGATCGCCGACGCCGTGACGCAGGTCGTGGCGGAAGCGCAACATCTGGGACTCACCGAGGAAGAAGTCAGCAAGTTGATCCATCAGCGGTTTGAAGAAATGAAAAAGGACTGAACTATGAACCCATACATCATTGAAACCAACAACGTCACGCGCTCCATGGGCGGAACCGTGGTCGTGCGCGACCTGAACCTGCGCGTGAAGCGCGGAAGCATCTACGGTTTTCTCGGCCGCAACGGCGCGGGCAAGACCACGACCATCAAAATGCTCGTCGGCTTGATCTGGCCAGACGCAGGCACGATCCGGGTAAATGGCGTGGAACCATCGCAATTCACCGTCGAGGATCGTTGGAAAATCGGTTACGTCTCGGAACGACAAATTTTAAATCCATTCATGAAAGTGGAGGCGTTGCTCCGGTTCACTTCGAGCTTTTACCCGGAGTGGGACGCAGCCGTTTGCGAGCGGTTGTTGCAACGATTCGGGATTGACCGAAGCAAACGGGTGCGGGCGTTGTCCATGGGCATGGCACGGCAATTGGCTTTTATCCTGGCGATGGGGCAGAAACCGGACCTGTTGATTCTCGACGAACCGGCGGCCAATCTCGATGTGGTGGCGCGGCGTGAATTTCTTGATGAAATCCTTGGCATGTTGCGCGAAAGGGAAACAACCGTGCTGTTGTCATCGCATATCCTGAGTGACATCGAGCGCGTCGCCGACGAGATTGGCATCATGGCGCAGGGACAGTTGCGGGTGAGCGAATCACTCGATCAATTGAAGGAGACGGTGAAGAAAGTGCGTTTCTATAATTTCATCAAAGGTTCCAATGGGTTCGCTTTGCCGGAGGCGTTTCAATTCAGCAAAACGAGTAGTGAAGTGGCGGCCACTTTCCGGGTGAACGATGAAAATTCCCTGCAAAAACTGGCTGCGACGCACGGGTGCCAATATGAAATCATTCCCCTGAACCTGGAGGACATCTTCGTGGAGATGGTGCGCGAACCAAAGGAGGCCGCATGAAAATGGCGACTCAATTTTGGCCGATGATGAAGCATGAAATGGGGCTTGGCCAAGGGGCGAGGATGGTGGGGCCGGCGTCCGCCATCGTCAGCTACTGTTTTTTTCTCGGAGTTTTCCCCTGGGTGTCGCTTTATGGCAACTATACTGCCCATGGGAACATAACCGCCATGTTCGAAGTCGGCTTTCTTCCGATCATGGCTTTTTTATTTCTCGGGGGGTTGACTTTGTGGGTGCCGTGGGAGGCGGTGCCGGCCCTTTCACAATTGCTCCAGTTGCCTGACCAGGCGCAAGACACCGGCCGTTGGGAATTTCTTTTCACCCGGGCCGCAGATCGGCGCACTCTTTTCCGGGCCCGCGCCGTCACATTTTATTTGATAGCGGCCGCCCCCCTGCTCTGCAACGTGGTGATTTCACCTTTCTTCCCGGATCTGGTGGCCAGTCCCGATCTGGCGATGGAATGGAAATATCGTTTGGCTTTCCCCGGATTTAATCCTGGCATCACCTCGCCGCATCAAGTCGGACTGCCGCACGGCGCCATTTTGTTCACCGCCTGGCTCGCCTTGCTGGCCACCTTCGTGTTCATCACTCTGCAAAGCTACGCCGTTTGGATCGCCCGGCGCGTCAAGGGAAACAGTTGGTGGACGCTGATTTTTCCGGCCGCCCCGCTGCTGGCGGTCACGCTGGTATTCATTCTGGTCCAGAAAAGAATGATTCATCTTCCGTTCAATTTCTTTGAGGACAGTTTTCTCTTTTTTGCGACGCATCCCTTCACCCTGACGCTGGCTTTGGCCGGGCTGATTTTCGTCCTGCAAAAATGGTGTGAACAACAATTCAGCCGATTGGAGATTGATTGATATGAAAAAGCCATCGCAATTCTGGCCTTTATTAAAACTGATATCCGGCTGTTACCGTTATGGACCGGTTCCAATCATGCTGCTGTTCCTTTCGTTTGGGATCATCCTGTTTTTCAGCGGCAATCTTATTCCGTTGGAATGGATGGATTGGAGCCAGGAAAAAGTTTTGCTGGGCGCGGAATTTCCCGCCTTGATCCTGTTTTTTTTATTCCTGATAATTGGGGCTTCTCCCCTGCCCATCCTTCTGCTGGGTGGCCCAACTTCGTTGGAATTTTTGTTCACCCGCGCCATTGATCGAAGAAAGTGGTTGCGCGCCGAACATGCGGTGATCCTGATTTTGATCGTGGGTCCCCTGCTGGTCAATCTGATGGTTTCGCTGTGGCGACCAGATCTTTCCGTTGAGCCAGGACCGGCCGGTTCCGGACTGGCCCTGCGGCAAGCGCAGTATCTGAAAATTTTCTCCGGCAGTCATCTGTCGCCAAAAATGCCCGGAGAGCCCCAATTGTTAATCATCCGGCACGGAGCCGAAATGTTCGCGGCGTGGCTGGTCTGGTTTGGAACGCTTACGATCTTTTTGGCGGCTGGTTATTTTACGGTGGTCTTTCGCGCCTGGCAGCGTGGCGGATGGCATCATTCAAAATCGCCGCATCGAAACTGGCTCGGCGCATTGATGCTGCAACTTCCGACGTGGGGCCCGTTGCTGGTTGTCACGGCCCTGGCCTTGCTCCGCATCAATATCTTTGAAGTGAGTTTTCTCTTGTTCGCCCGTGATCCGTGGATGCTGACAGCAGGCTTGATCGCATTGATATTTTTTGCAGAGACTCTGGGTGAACGGAACATCCAAAAACTGGAATTTGAATTCCTGTGAACGGCGGGAGGGATGTTTACCCCGGTTGAATTAAGCAGAAAATGGGGTAATTTAACCTATGAAAGACAAATGCACGGTGGCGACCTACAGCGATGTGGAAAATGCGCTGGCCGCGAAGCTCCGGCTCGAGCAGGCGGGTATCCCTGCTGATGTTTACGATGAATCCAAATTACAGAAATTTTGGTTCATGTCCCGGTCGCTGGCCGGAAGAAAGGTGCAGGTAAAAAGGGCCGATTGGCAACTGGCACGAATTGTTTTGGAGCGGTCTGACCCGGTATCACACGTACTGCACGATGAAGTGCGCTGTCCAGAATGTCGTTCAGTGAACGTGGATTATCCGCAGTTCACCCGCAAATTCATCACCACAACGCTGGCGGAACTGGGCTGTTTGATCGGGGTCATCAAAAAACAATTTTATTGCACGGATTGTCATCATAGCTGGGGCACGGAAGTCAAAGTGCCGGAAAAAACGGACATGCTAAATTGGCCGGTGAAAAAACAGACCGGCTCTAAATTGCAACAATCGTAAAAACTACGCTGGCCGGACGACAGCGAGCACCAGGGCTTTCGGATCCAGATATTTTTGGGCAACCGATTTGATTTGGCCGAGGGAGACGCCTTCGTAGAGGGCGTCTTCGCTGTCAGTGTGGTTGTAACCGAGACCGTAAAGTTCGTCGAGCGCGACGGCCATGGCGAGGCCGCCCAGTTCCTGACGGGCAATTTTTCTTTGGCCGATGACTTTGGCTTTGGCGCGTATCAGTTCTTCTTCGGTCAATCCTTCGGTGCGCAACAATTCAGCTTCTTTGAGCAGTTCTTTTTCCACCTGTGCAACTTGTTCAGGCGCGGTGCCAACGTAAAAGGCAAAATAGCCCGGAGCGAGGCCGAGGAAATTTTGCGCGCCGACATAATAAGCGAGGCCGAGTTTTTCGCGGACGCGGAGGAAAAGACGGGAACCGAGATCGCTGCACGCTTCCTGGAGCAGCTCCAAGGGGTAACGATCGGCGTCTTTGACCGTGAGGCCGGGAAAACCGACCACGACGACGGCTTGCTTTTTATCGCGGGTTTCAGTGACGCGCTCGATTTTCTTCGGGACGACAGGCTGGGGAAGAGTGAGGACGACATCGTCCGATTTTTTCCAGGGTTTGAAAACTTTTTCGAGAGCGGCTTTGAGTTCTTTGGCACGGACATCACCGAAAACAGCCAGGACACAATTATTGGGAACGGCCATTTTGCGGTGATGCGCAGCAAGGTCGGCAATCTGGATTTTTTGGACGCTTTGCTCGGAGCCGTTGGTATCAAGGCCGTAGCCTTGCGGGCCGAATAGTTTGCGGCGCATGGCGCGGCTGCAACTTTGCAGAAGATTATCGCGCTGGCCACGGATGATTTCGAGTTGGATCTGACGTTCGCGTTCGAAGGCTTCTTTGGGAAATGCGGGATTTAAAATGACATCAGCGAGAAGATTGAGGCCCGTGGCGAGGTCATCGTGCATGACTTCGATATTGATGCCAAAACTGTTGTTGCCGCCGAAGGTGTCAATGCTGCCGCCGACGGATTCGATTTCGGTGGCGATCTGTTCGGCGGTACGTTTCTTCGTGCCTTGCAGCAGCATCTTGGTCATCAACTGCGTCAGGCCGCTGGTGGTTTCGGTTTCACTCAGGACACCACCTTTGAAGGCGGCGCGAATTTCCACGAAAGGCAGAAGATGATTTTCTTTGACAAGGATGGTGAGGCCGTTGGGGAGCGTGATTTTTTGGATGGCGTTGTCGGCGTGAGTCTCGACGGCGGCGGTGGATTGCGGCGAGGTGCCGGTAGGGAGCAAGGCGTAAAGGGTGCGATTCGCTGGTGTCAAATATTCACGGGCGACGCGCTGGATTTCGGCGGGGGTGACGCGCTTGACGGCAGCGAGGTGGCGCTCGGAGAAATTCAAATCGTTGGCGGCGGCCCAACTGGAACCGAGGTCTTGCGCCTGGCCTTGCATGGTTTTGCGCGAAGATAACGTGCCAGCGATGAATTGTTTGACGACCTTGGCGAGTTCGACGGCAGGAATTGCAGTTTTTTTGATGCGCTCGGCTTCAGCCAGCATGGCGTTGCGGGCGGCAGTGAAGTTTTTGGCGTCGGCCACGGCGCTCATGCCAAAGAGGCCGACTTCGCCGGGGTTGTAGGTCCAGGCATCGGCGCTGGTGACGAGGCCGAGTTTCTCGCGGACTTCGCGGAAGAGGCGCGAACTGCGACCGCTGCCAAGGACGGCGGCGAGGATGTCAAGCGCAGCCATATCGGCGTGACGAATGCCGGGGATGTGCCAGGCGATGTGAAAGTAACCGAGTTCGATGGCGGCTTCCTCGATCACTTCGCGCGGGGCGGTTTGCTTCGGTTCTTCCGGCAGGTAAAGCGGCGTGAGGGCTTTGGCCTTATTTTTGGCGAAGGCTGTTTTTATTTGACTGATAACGTCGTCCGCTTTGATGTCGCCGGTGACGACGAAGAACATGTTGTTCGGGACGTAACGTTCGCGGTAATAGCCCTGGATATCGGCGGGCTTGAGTTCGTTGAAAATATCGAGATAGCCGATGATGGTGAAGCGGTAGGGGCTTTTGGTATAGACAGTTTCGAACAATCGGCGACCGGAACGGCGACCGGGATCATCCTGGCCCATGTCCATTTCGCGGCGGATGACGTCGAGTTCCTTGGCGAGCGTGTCATCGGGAATAGTGGCGTTCTGCATGATGTCGCAGAGGATGTCTATGGCGGTGACCGCGCCGGTGTTGGGAACATTTATGTGATAGACGGTGCGATCGAAGGAAGTGTAGGCGTTCATGTAACCGCCGGCTTCCTGGACTTCTTGATCTATGCGACTGCCGGGGCGGGTGGTGGTGCCTTTGAACAGCATGTGCTCAAGGACATGGGAGAGACCGGCACCGAGCCATTTGCTTTCGTGAATGCTGCCGGTGTTGCACCACGCCTGGGCGGAAACGACGGGGGCGCTGTGATCTTCGCGGACGATGATGACGAGGCCATTTTCGAGGGTGGTGAGACGGACACCGGGAGGGGCGGCGGGGATTTCAGTTTTTTGTGGGGAATGTTTGAGTGTTTTTTTCACGAGTGGAAATTAATAAATCGTTTGGGCTGGCTACGGTTAGCCGATTAACAATCGGCGATACAGCCGACTGCCAGTCGGCGCTACGTCATACTTCGACGGATGTGGGGTCGGTCGATTGCCGATTCTTTGGCAAGAACGGTTTGCGGAAGGCGTCTTGGAAATCGTAGCCGCCTTTGAAATCGTCGCGGCTGTCGTTGGCGTTTTTGGCGAGGAGATGGTGATCAATCATGATGAATACGATTTCGCCGAAATCTTCGCAGGCCCGGATGCCCCATTCGTCCAAAACAGTGAGAGCCATGGGGCCGTATTCCTGCAAAGCGTAGTCGCGGATGCCGTTGAGCAATTCATTGCCGCTGACGTGGCGGATGTTTTCCTTTTCCTTTTTCGGACGGTCGCGCTGGGTGAATTCGAGGGCTTCTCGCAGGAAAACGTAGGCGTCGCGATGATAGCGCGGATTGGCGTCCACGATTTTTTTCAGGGCGTCTTCGAAATTAACGGTTTGCATGGATCAATGTTGGGAAAGGACTCGAACGGGAGGATGGGCGGTGCGCCAGGTTTTGACGGCCAAACCGGTCAGCAGCAGGCCGAGGGCGAGGCAGAGGACAAATTGTTCCTGGGTGGTCAGATGTTTCACTTAGGGTAATATACAGTGGTTCTGAGCGGGGCACAATCTGTTTTGATTGCTAGTTTGTCCTCACGAAAGTGCGAAGAAAAGCGGCAGAGGACTGACCGCAGTCCAAAAGCTGTCGCCATTTTGAAGGCCGCCTTACGCGCGAAGCGTCTTGGACTGCGGTCAGTCCTCTGCCGCTTTTTTAAGGACACGCCTCGTAATTAAACCACGATATTCACCAAACGTTTCGGCACGATGATGACTTTTTTGATCGGTTTGCCTTCGAGGAAGGATTTCAATTTTTCACTCGCGAGCGCAATGGTTTCAATCTCGGCTGGGGTCGCGGCAGAAGGCACCACGATTTTATCGCGCAACTTGCCGTTGATCTGAATGGGAATTTCGATGGTGTCTTCGACCAGCAATGCGGGGTCGAATTTTGGCCAGGGCGCGTAGGCGAGAGTGGGAGAAATAGCCGATGGCCGATAGCCGATAGCCAATTTTTCGGAGAGTTCTTCGGCCAAGTGCGGGGCGAAGGGTTGGAGGAGAATCAGAAACTCACGCAGCACGGACGCAGGTTTGGTTTCCCAGGTAATGGCTTCGTTGACGAAGACCATGAGCGCGGAAATGGCGGTGTTGAAATGGAAATGGTCGAGATCGCCGCTTACTTTTTTGATGCAGGCGTGCAGGGTTTTCAACTGCGCGGGAGTGGCGGGCGCATCTTTGATCGCGGCGCTGAGTTTGATTTTGGCAAGCAGTTCGCCATTCCCCTGCCCTTGTGCGGCTTCGGCTTGTTCGTAATCGGTTTCGCTCGCCTCATCGACGAAGAGACGCCAGACACGGCCGAGGAAACGATAGACGCCTTCGACGCCTTTGTTGTTCCAAGGCTTCACCATTTCGAGCGGGCCCATGAACATCTCATAGAGGCGAAGGGCGTCCGCCCCGTATTCGCTCATGATGTCGTCCGGATTGACCACATTGCCGCGGGACTTGGACATTTTTTGGCCGTCTTCGCCGAGGATGAGTCCTTGGTTGACGAGTTTGTAAAACGGCTCGGAGGTGGTGACCAAACCGAGATCGAAAAGAACTTTATGCCAGAAACGGGCATAGAGGAGATGTAGGACGGCGTGTTCAACACCACCGATATACAAATCAACGCCCGGTGTTTTGCCCTGCATCCAATAACTTTCCGGCGCTTGCCCCATGAAAGAACTGGAGTTCTGCGCATCAAGGAAACGCAAATAATACCAGCAACTACCCGCCCACTGCGGCATGGTGTTGGTTTCGCGGACGGAACCATCGGGGAGATTGACCCAATCTTTGGCGCGAGCAAGCGGCGGCTGGCCGTCGGCGGTCGGCTTATAATCTTCCAAAGATGGAGGGAGCAACGGCAAAGAGGATTCGGGCAAAGCTTCGTGCTGGCCGTTTTTCCAGATGATGGGAAAGGGTTCGCCCCAATAACGCTGCCGACTGAAAAGCCAGTCGCGGAGTTTGTAATTGATGGTCTTTTTACCGAGACCTTTTTCTTCCAGCCAAGCGGTGATTTTCTTTTTGGCTTCGGGGGTGGACAGACCATTCAGAGAAATCTCTGAACTGGCAGAATTTACGGTGGTGCCATCATCGGTGAAACCTTTCCAATCTTTGCCTGCTGGCGGCTGGACGACTTGAACGACGGGTAGATTGAATTTTTCGGCAAACTCGAAATCGCGCGTGTCATGCGCCGGCACGGCCATGATGGCTCCGGTGCCGTAGCTGGCGAGGACGTAGTCGGCGATCCAAATAGGGATTTTCTCTTTGTTGACCGGATTGATGGCGTAGGCGCCGGTAAACACGCCGGTTTTATCTTTGGACAATTCAGTGCGTTCGAGGTCGGATTTGCCGCCGACTGACTTTTGATATTGGGCCACGGCATCGCGCTGTTCGGGTGACGTAATTTTTCCGACCAGCTTATGCTCCGGCGACAACACCATGTAGGTTGCGCCGAACAAGGTGTCGGGGCGCGTGGTAAAGACGGTGATTTGAGATTCGGAATTTGAGATTTGAAAATGCACTTCCGCGCCTTCGCTTCGCCCAATCCAGTTGCGCTGCATTTCTTTCAGGGAATCGCTCCAATCAATGGTATCCAATCCCTCGATAAGGCGTTCCGCGTAGGCGGTGATACGGAGCATCCATTGACGCATCGGTTTGCGGACGACGGGGAAACCGCCGACTTCACTCTTGCCGTCAACAACTTCTTCGTTGGCGAGGACGGTGCCGAGATCGGCACACCACCAGACGGGGGCTTCTTGGACAAAGGCGAGGCGTTTGCCGTCGCGGAAGGCGCGCTTTTGCTCTTCGGTTTTGGCATCGGCGGGATAGACCAAAGTTTCGATCGGTTCGGCTTTGTTCGTCGCGGGGTTGAGCCAGGAGTTATACAGTTTGAGAAAAATCCATTGGGTCCAACGGAAATATTTCGGATCGGTGGTGTCCACTTCGCGGGACCAATCGTAGCTGAAGCCGAGACGTTTGATCTGGCCTTTGAAAGTCGCGATGTTGGTCTCGGTGGTTTTGCGCGGATGCTGGCCGGTCTTGATGGCGTATTGTTCGGCAGGCAGACCGAACGCATCCCAACCCATCGGATGCAAAACGTTGTAGCCCTGGGCGCGGCGATAACGCGCGAGGATGTCGGTGGCGGTGTAGCCTTCGGGATGGCCGACGTGCAGGCCCGCGCCGGAAGGATACGGGAACATGTCGAGGACGTAGAATTTCGGCGGAAGCTTGTCCGCCGGCTCCGCGCCCTGCAACTGATGGCGTTGGGCAAAGGGATGCGTCGCCGGGATGGCCTCGCCCGGGTTCCAGGCGCGGAAAGTCTCTTGCGCGTCCCAGGCACGCTGCCACTTCGGTTCGATCAGATGAAACGGGTATTGTCGCCGCATAAAAGGACGGGGATAATCACAGAGAAAGTTTCAAATTCCAAGCTCCAACATCCAGAGAAATACCAAACGGGTATATCATGACGCACTGGATAGTAGTGGGGGTGGCTCGTCCGCACTCCTGATTACCGGCTTGGCAAAGGGGTGGCGTTTCCCTAATGCTTTCAGCGATGAAATCTAATTTGGTTCGTTTATCATTTTTTGCGCTGGTACTTGGTTTTTGCACTGTGGTGCTGGCCGAAGGGCCGCCGGCCATTGATTTGACCCCGAAGTTACCGTGGCCCGGGGATGCCGCCTTTCCGGGACAAGGGCCATTGCCCAAACGGGCGCTTTTCAAGAGCACCTGGTCGGACCGGCGTTTTCAATTCAACCAAACCAAGCGACAAGACCATGGTGCGATCGTCTTCGCGGGAGATTCGAGCGTGCAATATTGGCAAACGTTGGCGCAGGATTTTCCCGGCTTGAAAGTGGCCAATCGCGGACTGAACGGCGACATGACCCGCGTGCTCTGGCAGCGTTGGAAGGAGGACGTGCTGGATCTGGAGCCGAAAGCCATTGTGTTGTTGATTGGCGGTGGTGATATTAGCGCCAATGGCGACCCGGAACAGATCGCCGGCAACATCAAACACATCCTGCAAGCGACTCATGCGCAGAACAGCACCCTGCCAATCATCGTCTGCAAGGTGATGCCTTCGGCCATCAAATGGAATCGGCCAGCGAATCGAATCAAACAATTGAATGCCCTGGTGGATAAAATCGTGCAGGACGAACCGCACTGCGTCCGTTGCGACACATGGAGCACGATGGCCGACGTCAATGGAAACGCCAACCCGGCTTTGTTCCTGGATCTGCTGAATCTGGATGAGATGGGTTATGAAAGATTAAAAGCGGCTTTGCAGCCGATTTTGGCAAAGGTATCGGGGCAATAAAATTGACCGGTTATTTTGCCGGGGGGATGACGTGATGCTGGACCAGCTTTTGCAGCTTCGGACGGATCACGAACTGGCAGTAGCCTTCGCCCTTGTTCAGATTGTAATAATTCTGATGATAATCTTCGGCCGGGTAAAATTTCTTCAAAGGCACAATTTGGGTGACAATGGGCGATTTAAAATTCTTTTGCGCGTCGGCTTTGGATTTTTCAGCGGCCTGCTTCTGTGCGTCATCACTGTAAAGAATGATGGAGCGATATTGCGTGCCGTGATCGTTGCCCTGGGCATTGAGCGTGGTCGGGTCGTGGGCTTCCCAGAACACTTCCAGGATTTTTTCGTAAGAAAATTGGGCCGGATCGTATTTTAACTGGATGACCTCGGCATGACCGGTCGTGCCGGTGCAGACTTGTTTGTAGGTCGGGTTCTCGGTGGTGCCGCCGGCGTAGCCGGACGTGACCGAAACGACTCCCGGAACATGCAGGAAGACCGCTTCGGCGCACCAAAAGCAGCCGCCGCCAAAGGTGGCGATCTCAGTTTTCGCAGGGGCGTTGGTGGCATCAGGAGCAGCATTCATATTAGAAATAAGTGCAAAACTGGTAAACAGGATGCAGGTGGCGTATAAGCTTTTCATAACCAAGGTTAAGATTCCACATTTGATGTTTGCGTTCAATCTAATCCTCAGGAGTTTTGTGGTTTGTCCAAGTCTTCTCCCGGTGGTAGGTCTTCAAAGCCCGCGAAGTGATCGGGACGGAGCGGTTCGGAAACGGTGTGTTCTTCGTTGAGCCATTTGCCGAGGTCAACGAGTTTGCAGCGCTTGGAGCAAAATGGGCCGAAGGGACCGGCAAACCAATCACCGGTCTTTTTACATGTCGGGCATTTCACCTTTTGCGGCGCGCTCATGGTTAAAACATACCCATTTCAGAAAAAAACGCCAAGTCTGGGAAAGGCGGGGCTACTCTGGCGGAACGCGGGTCTGTGACCCGCAGCACGTTGAAATGGAATTGACATGATAAATCGAAAAAACCTTCGCGGATTAAGATCATGATGATTATTGAACCTTCTCGTCGGCCACATGCTGCGGGTCACAGACCCGCGCTCCGGTCCTGCGCTGAATATATAACGCCCGGTAATTATACGATGACATCCCGCGATTGCGGGGCAGTTCGGACTTGCTGACCGCCCAAGAGAGGACGAGTCTAATTGGACATAAGCCTGAAACCAAAGCGTTGCCCGAAACGTTTTTTGCCTAAAAAATTATGAACTGCTTGACATCAAATAGCCGTCGCTCTCTTCGCTGGATCACTTGCTCAACTTTAACACTGCTCGCCCTGGCCGCGAGCCTGTTGCCCAGCCAGGCCCAGCCCGATTATGCCGCCGCGATCTACAATCCGCCCGCCTGCACCAAATGGTACACGTCCGGCAACGGCCACAGTTTTGTCGTCATTCACGACATGGAAGGTTATTACCAGACGACCGTTTCGTATCTGAACCGTTGCGATGTCAACACCAACGGGGTTTACAATGTGGACGTGAGCGTTTATTACGCGGTCAACAGCTTGCATAACGGCAGCGATTCACATGGCCATAGCGAGAACAACACCAACGACGCGCCGGTGGGCGAGATTACTCAAATGGTGCGGGAAGCCGATTACGCCTGGCATGTGGTTTGTTGGAACACGTACATGTTCGGCACCGAACATGAAGGATTCGTGGATGATCCGGCGTGGTATTCGTTGGGCATGTATCAATCCTCCGCTGGCCTCCAACGGCATCTGTGCGAAAAGTATAACATCGCCAAAGACCGCAACCACGTCATCGGCCATGACGAGTGGCAAAATTCCACCTGGACTAATTGGATGGCAACCAATTGGCCGCAAATTGACACGACTTGCAACAATCACACCGACCCCGGCCAGTATTGGAATTGGACGTATTTCATGAGCCTGATCAATGCGGACACCAACGCCACCGGCACTTATTGGGATACGAATGGAAAAACCGCCGGCGCAGGAGCAACGCCAACCGGGACGTGGGGCTTGTCGGTGAGCAATTGGAGCGGCACGGCGAATGGCACCGGCACTCCCGGTTTGTGGATCAACCCCGCGAACGCCTATTTCTGCGCTGGCACTGATGCCACCAATTCTTACACCGTCACCATCGTTGGCACCCAAACTGTCTATAGCGTGCAAGTGACTTCCGGCAATCCCACTTTCACCGGCGGCGGTTTGAATTTCACCGGCACGGGAACTTATTACAGCAACTACGTCGCTTCCGGTCACACCGCAACCTTCAACACCACCTTCACCGGTTCCGGCGCGCCCGACAAATGGGGGCCGGGCACCGCTGTCTATAATAACGCCGCCACGCCGCAAGGCACTTCCTACATGACGCTCAACGAAGGCACCATCGCCGTGGGCAACGACCTCGCCTTCGGCCCCAATAAATTTTACGTCGGCGAATCGAGCGGGGTGAATGTGGTCACGTTGAAATCAGCGAATTCCACGGCGCATACTTTGGCCAATGCTTTGACGTTTTATGCGACCAATCTGATTGTCGGGGCCAATGCAGATCTGACGTTTTCAGGGATCGTAGATCTGAAAACTTCGGTCCACACCATCACGGTGAGCAATAACAATACGACTTTCTCAGGCGCTTTGACCAATACGGGCGGAATCACCAAAGCTGGAACAGGGACGCTGATTTATAGCGGCGCGACAGCGAATTCTTACGGCGGAGCGACAACGGTCAGCGCCGGCACTTTGAAGTTGAACAAGACGGCAGGGGTGAATGCGGTGGCGGGGTCGAGCCTGGTGATTAACACCGGCGGAACACTGCTGCTGGGCGCGGCCAATCAGATCGCGAACACGGTGCCGGTGACTTTGGCGGGGGGAACGTTTAGTTCAGGCGGGCTGAGTGAAACGACAGGGACATTGAAATTGACGGCCAACTCGACCATTGATCTCGGGGCGAGCGCGAGTGTTTTGAATTTTGCCGCCAGCAGCGGAGTGGCCTGGACGGGTGGGACAACGTTGACGATCACTAATTGGAACGGGTCCATCAGTGGCGGCGGCAGTGATCAGGTTATTTTTGGAACGAGCAGTGCGGGGTTGTCGGCGGGGCAGGTGGCGCAGATCCAATTTGTTAATCCACCGGGATTCGCCGCCGGAACTTATACCGCCACCATCCTGAGCACGGGCGAAGTGGTGCCGACGGCGATAGCTCCGAGCATTACGACCCAGCCTTCGAGTCAAGCAGTTCTGCAAGGGCAAAATGCCGCTTTCAGCGTGGTGGTCGGCGGCACTGCGCCCTTAAGTTATCAATGGACTTTTAACAGTGGAAATATCTCCGGCGCGACGACGGCCAATTACACCGTGGTCAATGCCCAACCCTCCGATGCGGGCAATTACGCAGTGGTGGTGGCGAATGTCGCTGGAACCGTGACCAGCGCGACCGCGACTTTGACGGTCAATGTGCCTGCGTCCATCACGACGCAACCTGTCAATCAAACCGTGACCCAGGGCCAGAACGCGGCGTTCAGTGTGGTCGCGGCCGGAACGGCTCCCCTCACTTATCAATGGCGCATGAACACGCTCAGTATTTCAGGCGCGACGGATGCGAGCTATACGCAGGCCAACTGTCAAGCAAGCGATGCCGGAAGTTATTCGGTGGTGGTGGCCAATGCTTATGGTTCCGCGACCAGCACCGATGCCATCTTGACCGTCAATACGCCGCCCACGATCAACACGCAACCCGCCAGCCAGTTGGCCAGTGTGAGCAACAACGTGACGTTCACCGTCTCGGCCAGCGGAACAGCGCCATTGACTTATCAGTGGAACAAGAACGGCAGCACGCTGTCGGGTGCGACGGCGTCGAGCCTGACGTTGACCTCGATCAAGTGGACGAATGCGGGAAGTTATACGGTAGTCGTCGCCAATGGCGTCGGCAGTGTGACCAGCGCGAATGCGATCCTGACGGTGCAACAGGCGGCCTTCAGTTTTGTGGATGGATTTGAAAGTTATGCGCTCGGCGGGCTGGACAGAAATTATACCACCGGTTCCAATACAAACTTGACCAATCCGTGGTGGGGCATTCCAACACTGCCCGACTTGACAGTCTATACCAATCGCGGTGGCGTGACCCCGCATGGCGGCACCAAGATGGTCACGGCGACGACGAACATCAGTTTTTGTCAGGAATATCTGAACATGCCCTACCGCTTTAACGCCGGGTCCAATTATTACGGCAATTTCATGGCCGATTGGTGGTTCTATGATCCAAAAGGCGCGGGCGTGGGTTCGAGTAATTATTCCGATTATCTCGCGGTGGCGCAATATGCGCCGGTGTCCTTAACCAATGATTTTGTCACGACCACTTTCAGCAACTTCAATCAACGCATGTCGCTGGGCGCGTATTACACCACCGGTGCGCACACGAATGTTTATCAGGCGCGATTGGTGGCGGCCACAAATGGGTTCAATGTCAATGGCTGGTTCAACACCATCACCCCAAGGACGGTGGGCTGGCATCACGCGCGCATGATCGTGGGAATTCCGGTGGCCAATTCCGGGCCGGTGCAGATGTTCATTGATAATATGACCAACGCCACCTTCAGCTACGCCACCAGCGGTACGAACGTCGGCTTCAATCTGATCGAAATCAATTCGGCGTTCGGCGGGGCGAATACGGGAAGTTATTTCGATGACTTCACGTTCCGGGCGGCGAACGATCCATGGATCGCACAACAACCAGCCAACGTGACGGTGACGGCTGGACAGAACGCGACGTTCATCACCGTGGCGGTGGGGACGGCGTTCCAGTGGCAATTTAATGGCTCGAATATTTCCGGAGCGACAGCGACCAGCTACACGTTGAGCAATGCACAAGCCGGGAATGCTGGGTCATACCAATGTGTGATCACAGGGGCGAATGGGACGACGAATACGACGACCGCAACATTAACGGTGCAGTAAAGTTGGTAGGGCGCGTCAGTCCCTGCGCGCCGGGGCAAATACTGAAACCAAACCCGGCGCGCACGGAGTGACGCGCCCTACCCAGCCAAATAAAAGCCTCCGCAACGTGAATCGCGGAGGCTTTGGAAGTCAGCCGCACTCTCACGAGTGCAGCCACGAATTACTTTTTGTCATCCGATGGCTTGTCACCTTTTGGGCCGCCTTCTGGACGAGGAGGGCGAAGTTCATCCATGGTCAGTTTGCCGTCGCCGTTTTTGTCCAGTGTCAACAGTGCTTTGCTGGCGTTGGCGATTTCATCGGCGTCAATGACCCCGTCACCGTTGGCATCAAGCACCTTCATCAGCGGCATCATGGGACGGTGGCCACCAGGACGTTGCTGACCCGATTGGCCCTGGCCTTGATCTTGACCGCCGCCGTCGGGACGCGGGCCGCGATGAGGACGATCGCCATTTTGCGAATCCTGCCCGGCTCCACCCGGCTGACCACCTTGGCCGTCAGGACGGTGGGGACGAAGTTCATCCATGGTCAATTTACCGTCACCGTTTTTATCCAGCGTGAGCAACGCCTTGCTGGCATTGGCGATTTCGTCGGCATCAATGACGCCGTCGCCATTGGCATCAAGGGCCTTGAGGATCGGCGGGAGCGGCCGGCGGGGATGATCGCCATCATTCTTGTCAGGTTGCGCGAAGGTTGTGAGAACCGGCAGGGCCAGCGCGAGGAGTATCATTGTCTTTTTCATAATATCTTTTTGTTTAAGTGTTCGTAATTATTACCAACTGTTCATCATATAAGACACCAGTCGTGTTAAGGATTCATGTGGCGGACAAAGAGAATTGTTAAGGAAGTGTAAAAGTTGGCGATTTTTTGCCGATTCCGCCTAAACTGAGGCTTGCCACTGCTGCGTAGCGCCGACTGGCAGTCGGCTGTATCGCTGATTGTTAATCGGCAGCGGTCATTTTGGAACAAGTGCTTCTAAAAATTATGGCAGTGGCCAGATGCGCCTCCTAAACTGAGGGCAAATCCGAATAAAAATGGATCACAATTATAACAACGAAGCGAAGATTCGAGTGCTGGTGATTGATGACGATCGGAAGCTTGCCCGGTTGATCAAAGATTATCTGGAACCGCTCGGCTACGATATTTCGCTCGTGCACACCGGCCCGGAAGGCGTGGTCAAGGCGCTCAGTGAACCATGGCAGGCACTGATCCTCGATGTGATGCTGCCCGGGATGGATGGGTTTGAGGTCTTGAAACAGATCCGGCATAAATCCGACGTTCCCGTGCTTATGCTCACTTCTCGCGGGGATGAGGCGGATCGGATCGTGGGATTGGAGATCGGCGCGGATGATTATCTGCCAAAAACATTTTCAACGCGCGAATTGTTGGCGCGACTGCGAGCGGTGACGCGCCGTTCCTCTCGCCTGGCAAAAGAAGACGCCGCCGCCGAAATCGCCATCGGCAACCTGCGCGTCAATGCCGACACCCGGGTGGTCACGCTGAAGAACGAGGAACTGATATTGACGCCGGTGGAATTCGATTTACTGCTATCGCTGGCCCGTGCCAAGGGACGAGTCAAAACCCGCGAGTCGTTGTTGGAAGAAATTCGCGACCGGAACTATGATGTCTTCGACCGCTCGATTGACGTCCATATCTCCGGCCTGCGCAAAAAACTCGGCGACGATCCGAAGGAACCGCGTTACATCAAAACGTTGCGGTCGGCGGGGTACATGCTGATTAAACCGGAGAACGAATGAAGCTGCGTTTTCCATTATACGGCAAGATTCTCCTCTGGTTTTTCCTGAACCTGATAGTGGTGGTCATGGTGTTCTATGCGTTTTTTAAAATCCAGTTTCGGCTGGGGTTGGATTCACTTTTGACCGGCCCGGCGGGCGAACGGATCGAGGCGATGACCCAACTGGTCGGGGCTGATCTGAATGAAGCGCCGCTCAAAGATTGGGACGCGGTGTTGCAACGGTTCAGCCATGCTTATGGCATTCAGTTGTATCTTTTCCGGGGGGAAGGCGGGCAACTGGCCGGAGCGGAGGTTAATTTGCCGCCGGAAGTAGCGCGGATGTTAACCGAGAGAATGAGAATGACGGCGATGCGGCAAGGAGGGCCAGCAGGTAACCCGGGCCAACAACCACCACACCGTTTTGGGCCACAGCCGCCCGATGACCAACCGGGGCACCCGCCACAATCACCGCATCAGATCGAACCAAATGGACCGATGCCGTTCAGCGGGCCGGGACCGAAATTCATGATCCATACGGACGATCCAAGCCGTTATTGGGTCTGCACGCGGATCCGTCTGGCCGATCCAGAGCGCCGGGGATTTCGGCCGGGCATATTGGTGGCGGAGTCAAACACATTAAGCGGCGGCGGATTGTTTTTTGATTTCTCGCCGTGGCTGTTCGTGGGGCTGACCGTCCTGGTGTTCTCCGCGCTCTTCTGGCTGCCGCTGGCAACGGGTCTGACCCGCTCCATCTCGCAAATGACTAAAGCCACGGAAAATATTGCGTCCGGCCGCTTCGACAGCCGCGTCCCGCAGAATCGCAACGACGAACTCGGCCAGCTCGCCGCCGCCATCAACAGCATGGGCGAACGCCTCGCCGGCTTCGTCACCGGCCAGAAACGATTCCTCGGCGACATCGCCCACGAACTCTGCTCCCCCATCGCCCGCATCCAACTCTCCCTCGGCATCCTCGAACAAAACGCCGATGCCAAACAAAAAGCCCAGCTCGAAGATTTGCGCGAAGAAGTCCAGCACATGTCCAGCCTGGTCAACGAACTCCTCTCCTTCTCCAAAGCCTCCCTCGAACCCGCCGCCGTGAAATTGCAATCCGTCACCGTGTCCAAAGTGATCGAACAAGTCATCCGCCGCGAAGGGAACGACGCAGTAAAAATCATTTCCGAAGTGGGCGACGATATAATCGTCAAAGCCGACCCGGATCTCCTTCTGCGTTCCCTCGGAAACCTGATCCGCAACGCCGTGCGTTACGCCGGCCAATCGGGCCCCATCATCATCGCCGCCCGCCGCGACTCCGAAACCATCACCATCACCGTGACTGACAACGGCCCCGGCGTCCCCGAAGATTCCCTGGCGCAACTCTTCGACCCCTTCTATCGCCCTGAAAAATCCCGCGACCGCACCACCGGCGGTGTGGGCCTCGGCCTGGCCATCGTAAAAACCTGCATCGAAACCTGCGGAGGGACGGTGAAATGCCGGAACCGGAAGCCGACGGGTTTTGAAGTGGAAATCAGATTGCAAAAATAATGAGTATAGTAATATTTGCGCATCATGAAAACCGCCGCAAACCGTCTTCTGCTGCTGGCCACGATGGCCTTGATGACATCTTGCGGGGTTAAAAGCGCAAATTTTTTTCTTACAAATGGAATTAATAAATACAACGCGGGCGACTTGGTTGGCGCAATAAATGATTGCACCCTGGCCATAAAACTTAAGCCAGATTGTGTTGAGGCTTTTTACAATCGCGGCCTCGCGAAGCAAAACAAAGGCGATTTGCAGGGAGCGATAGAGGATTACACTCGAACAATTGAATTATCACCGGATTATTCATTCGCCTATAATAATCGGGCCAATGCCCGAAAAAAATACGGCGATTTTGCAGGGGCGATCAAGGATTACAATAAAGCCATCGAATTTGACCCGCTTAATATCAATGCCTATTTCAATCGCGCCCATGCAAAAGAAATGACGCGTGATTTTGACGGAGCGATTCAGGATTTTACCCAGGCCATCGCAATGAAGCCAACCGGAAAACCGGGTTTGTTCGAAGCTTACCGTGGCCGCGCCTATGCCGAGCACGACAAAGGCGATTGGGACGCGGCCATTGACGACTACAATAAAGCCATCGAAATTAAGCCGTATGCCGCTGAAGTCTTCTACAGTCGCGGCAATGCGAAGAAGAACAAAGGAAATTGGGACGAGGGAATGATGGATTTAAATATGGCCACCGTATTGGATCCCAAAGATGAAAACGCCTTCTACTGGCGCGGCTTTGCGCGGCTGGGAAAAAAAGATTGGGAAAATGCCATCAGCGATTTTACCAAAGCCATCAAATTGAAATCCGATTTTGCTGAGGCTTATGATGCCCGCGGAAAAGCCAAGGCGGATAAAGGTGATTCAGCAGGGGCCACCAGCGATTACGCAAAAGCAACGGAGCTAAAATCAGCCCATGCCAAGAGCGACGCAAAATGAATACGGGCCAAACAACAAAGCAAATAACTTTGGTGGCGATTATGCAGTCATTTTGTTTTCCTTTTTCGTTCGCGTATTTCGCCTATTTCGCGGTTAAAATTCCTCTCTCCGTGTCTCCGTTCCCTCCTGTTTAAATACCCATCCGCGTTCATCCGCTATCCGTGGTTAAAAGCCCGTTTCCCTTCACCTGACGGGTTATTAACGACTACCTGACGGCTTTCCTGACGGGTCCAACCTCAATAATCATCAATGTTTACGCGGGTCCTTACGGCCTGACGGCTTTTTCACCCCCCAACTACATATATCCACTCCCCACACCGATAAAGGATCGCGAATTGTCGCTAATTTTTAATCGGTTGAATCAAACAGCCAATGGCTTTGGTTTTGGATTTTGAAACAGATTTTCCAGCCGTGATGGCGACCAGCGCATCGCTAAGATCATGGCTCTTGGCTTGAGAACGTCTTTTTCCCAGCGCGGCGTAAAGGTCATCAATGCGTCCGCGATACCACACCGCGCCATTCTTCCCGAGGACAACCGCTTCCGGGGTGACTTTGGCCTTGAGCATCTTCACCAACTCATGCCGAGGATCGAGCAAAACGGGCGGGTGAAGATCGAAGTCTTTGGCGTGTTTTTTGGCGGCGGCGACGGTGAGGTCGGGGTCTATATGAATGATGTAGAAATTAAAGTTGGTGTGAGCGGCGGCGAGGCGATTGATTTCAGGAGCGTAACTGTTGCAGATGGGGCAATCGTGCCAATAGAAGATGAGGACGGAATTGGCCGCAAGCGGTTGGCGGACGATACTATTTATATCAGAATAACCCTCGTGGGCCAACGACTGCGCTGATTCACCCAAGCATCCCAATGCTCCAATAAAATAAAGCATGGCAAAGACAATCCGCTTACTTTTGAGAAATAAAAAGTCCATGGACTTCCATGATAATACCGATAAAATGCGAGGCAATGCCAACGGTTTTTATCCACAATGGGTATCGGGTCAGTTTTTACAGTTACGATTTGGCCGAGCGCATTCATGTGCATGTTTTCAAATCCGGCGCGGAGTGTAAGGTCTGGATGGATGATCTGACCATCGCCTTCAATCGCGGCTTTAAAGCGCATGATATTTCTGAGATCAGTAAAATTCTATCTAGCCGCCGGGCCGAAATTGTGGTTAAATGGGAAGAACATGAAAGGGGTCCAAACTCCTGATTTATGCAAGCGCCACCGGCCATTACCGAAGTCGTGATCAACGAGGAAGTCCTCGGGGTTCACCTTGAAGACGGACGCTTTATCAGCGTGCCGATTGATTTTTATCCCACGCTGGCGCTGGCCACGGCGG
>CAIYOY010000107.1 GCA_903927905.1 uncultured Verrucomicrobiales bacterium
GCGACGTCTTCAGTCGCTTTGACGCGGAAGTTGGCCAGTTCGCTGATGTGGACCAGGCCGTCCTTGCCCGGGAGGAATTCGACGAAGGCGCCGAATTCTTTCACGGTGACAACTTTGCCACGGTAGAGCTTGCCGATCTCGGCTTCGGCGGTCATGCCTTCGATGGCGTTGCGCGCGATCTGCATGCCTTCGGCCGAGACGGAGTAAATGTTGACCGTGCCGTCGTCTTCGATGTTGATTTCGCAACCCGATTCTTCGACAAGGCGCTTGATGTTCTTGCCGCCAGGTCCGATCAAAGCACCGATCTTCTCGGGGTTGATCTTCACTTGGACGATGCGCGGAGCATACTTGCTCATCTCAGCGCGCGGGCCGTTGATGGTGGTCGCCATGTGGACGAGAATCGCGAGACGGGCGATGCGGGCTTTTTCCAGCGTTTCAGCCATGATGCTGTGCGGGAGGCCGCGCAGTTTCAGGTCCAATTGAAAACCGGTGATGCCTTTGTCGGTGCCGGCAATTTTGCAATCCATGTCGCAGAACGCGTCTTCCCAACCGATGATGTCAGTCAACAATTTATACTTCGTGATCTTATCAGCATCATCGTGCTCGGTGCAGATACCGATGCTGATGCCGCCGACCGGGCGGATCATGGGGACACCGGCATCGAGGAGCGCCAGGGTGCCGCCGCAAACGGAGGCCATCGAGGTGGAACCGTTGGATTCCATGATTTCGCTGGTGCAACGAATGGCGTAAGGATAGGTCTCGAGCGGCAACATCTGGGCGATGGAACGTTCGGCCAAAGCTCCGTGACCGATTTCGCGACGACCCGGGCCGCTGATGCGACCGGTTTCGCCGACGGAATAGTTCGGGAAATTGTAATGGAGCATGAACTTCTTGGTCGTTTCGCCGCCGGTGTAGGAATCGAATTCCTGGGCGTCTTCGTTGGTGCCAAGAGTGATCAAAGCGACCGCCTGCGTTTCACCGCGACTAAACAGCGATGAACCGTGCGCGCGGGGAATGAGGCCGACTTCGGAAATCAGCGGGCGAATGTCGTCAAAGGCGCGACCATCGAGGCGCTTGCCATGATCCATGATCAAACCGCGCATGGTTTCCTTCTGGATGTAGTAGAAGGCTTCCTTGAGCACGTTGTCGTTGACTTTTTCTGCGCCGAATTTTTCGACGAGCTTGGCGCCGACTTCGGCGGTGATGGCTTTGACTGCGGCTTCGCGTTCCAATTTCTTGGGGACGAGGAGGGCAGGGGCCATGCGTTCGCCGGCGAGGTTCTTGGCTTCTTTCAAAACGTCTTCGGGCACCACGCTGACGTTGATGGTGCGTTTTTTCTTGCCACCGCGAGCAGCCAATTCTTTCTGCGCCGCAATCATCGGCTGGCAGCAGTCGTGGCCGAACTTGAGGGCCGCGATGAAATCAGCTTCGGAAATTTCCTTGGCGCAACCTTCGAACATGACGACGTCTTCGCTGTTGCCGACGTAAATCAAATCGAGATCGCTCTCGGCCATTTGAGCGTGCGTCGGATTGGCGACGAACTTCCCGGCGATACGACCGACGCGCAAAGCGCCGAGCGGTCCAGCCCAGGGAATATCGCTGACCGTCAAGGCCGCCGAAGCGCCGATGATGCTCAGGATGTCGGAATCATTTTCGCCGTCCGCGCTGAGCAGGAGGCTCTGCACCTGGACCTCGTTGAACCAGCCTTTGGGGAAAAGCGGACGAATGGGGCGATCAGTCAAACGGCAGGTCAAAATTTCTTTTTCCGTCGGACGACCTTCGCGCTTGAAATAACCGCCGGGAAATTTGCCGGCTGCGGCCGCTTTTTCGCGGTAATCAACGGTCAACGGGAAAAAATCCTGTCCGGGTTTTGCGCTGCTGGCGGCCACGGCGGCCACAAGCACAATGGTTTCACCGAGCTGCACGGTGACGGCGCCGTCAGCCTGCTTGGCCAACTTGCCGGTTTCGATGTGAATTTCGCTGCCCTCTACGCGGGCGATAACTTTTTCTGCCATAACAATAAGAATCCTGCACGACCCGCCAGCTTCGAGGAACTTCAATCAACCCCGGGAAAATCGGGACTGATTGAAATTACCCCAAGCCAGCCGAATCAGTTTTGTTTGCGCGAATCTGTCTGTCTCGTCACACCGTTCGCGATATCAGTGCAATGAGATTAGTCCGGCCAATGAATATGGCGGACAAAAATGAACCCCGTTTTGACGCGCAAAACGGGGTTAAAGTTGAATCAGCGGCGGAGCTTGAGCTTCTTGGTAACCGTTTGGTACCGAGCCAGATCCTTGCCGTGGAGATAATCCAGCAAGCGGCGGCGCTGGCTGACCATCATGAGCAAACCGCGGCGGGAGCTGTGATCTTTCACATTGCCTTGGAGATGCTCGGTGAGGTGGTTAATCCGTTCGGTCAAAAGGGCGATTTGCACATCCGGGGAGCCGGTGTCCTTCTCATGCGTCTTGAAGCCGTCTATTGTCTTACCTTTGTCCATAGTTCTTTATTCGATCAAAATTATTTAAATTGAGGGGTAACAATAAGTAGAAGAAGGCAGGGTGTAAAGTCCTTTTCTGGGGTATTTTGAGGGTCAAAATGCCCGCGAAATACGCGAAATGAGGCGAAAAATGATGAAAAATCGGAAATTCACCCGAAATCCCACGAAAATTTTTAGTTATCATCCACTTTGCGCGAATGCACAAAAGCCGCGTGGGTTGGAGCGGGGACGGGTGAATCCGCGCCGCGCACGGATTTCCAGACGACTTCGTTCAGGAGAAAATCATCGGCGGCGTCTTCTTTGGCAAAATTCATTTTCAAATCCGCACCCCATGATAGACGTGTATTCTTTTCATTCAAATCAACGTTGGCCGGGAGCGCCTTCCAAGGGCGCACATCAGGTGTCGGTTGAAAGCATCCGTACATCGGGGTTGCGGCAGCATCGAATTGGGTCATCGGTTTTAACCCGAGCAATAATTCCATCGTGCGCAACATGCTGCTGGTGGAA
>CAIYOY010000108.1 GCA_903927905.1 uncultured Verrucomicrobiales bacterium
AGTCGCAGCGGGGTGGAGCGGAAAGAGACGTCAAATAAATCCTAAAGTCTTTAGGCGTGCGAACGCCGCTGCGATTGGGGACAGTCGCACTCCGGTAGAACAGTCACTACCTTTTACTCCGCCAACAACTTCATCACCTTCCTGGCCAAAACCGGATCGGTCGCCATCTTCTCCCGCGCCATTTCCCTTTGCCGTTGATCCACGTCCTGCCGCAAAATTCTGACCTCAGATTCCTTCTGCGCCACCGCCATCAGGCTGACGCTGCCCATTTCATCCTTTGATTCTTCACCCCACGTCACCCGAATCGGCGGACTCGAAGGATTACGCGGATTATCGGCGGAATTATCCCAATGAATCTCGGTGTCGAGGCGTGTTCCTTTGGGCAATTTCACAAAATCCTTGAAAAAATACCGGTCCTGCCAGGAAAAATCCCAGTCGTTGATCAGCAACAAAGTCTTCACATCACCGCCGGGCAAAGTCGCGGTCATCTTCAATTGCTTGCCGATATAATGCGCGTGGGCCGACACCCCCACCCCTTCAATCGCCACCGGCAACGTGTAAGAATCGCGAATGATAAAATCCTTTTGTCCCGGCGCAATATCCAAGCCCGAAAACAACGAATAATGCGGCGGCATTTGAATCCGGGTCAGCTTGCGGGCCGGTTCTTTTTTCGCAAAATAAATTCCGATCAAAGATTTCTCGGCTTCGGCTTTGCCGGTGGGATGAAAATGATATTGCACGACCAGGTCCGAACCTTTCGGACACGACAAGGCCAAGCCTTCGGGATAAAAATGTGGCTGCCCGCCCAAGGCCCAACCGCCCAGCGGAAATTTCGCCCCACCCGCCCGCATCCCGCTGAAACCCGGCTCTTTTCCCTCATGCCTTTCGTGCGCCATCCCTTTTCCGTCCGCAAAATAAAGCACATGATGCACCACTGACCGCGCCGAGGGCCGCATATCAATCGCCGTGATCCATTTGTCTTCCGTCAAACCCAAAGGCACCGCGATATTCCGATAAATATCAGGGCCATCCGCCGGCACGTGATACGCCGCCGGCATTTCCACCACGAGATCCGGTTCGCCCAATCGCCAGCCCGAAGCGAACTTGGGTGGCTCCGGCGCTGGGCCGGTTCCTTCCGGCATCCCGGCTTTGACCCATTCCTGGATCAGATTGATTTGGAAAACACTCAGCCGCCGTTCATCACGATATGGATACGAGGCTGGCTCCGCCTTCCACGGCGGCATCAACCGCGCATGTGTCGCCTTCGCGATCGTTTTCGCCTTCTTCACCGTGTCCGCATACGACAACAATGGAAAGGGCGCGGCTTCACCAGGGTGATGACATTCGGAGCAATTCTTATAAATGATGGGCGCGATGTCGTGGTTAAAGGTCACGGTCGCGGCTTGGGTAAACAACGGGAGTCCGGCGATCAAAATCAAAGCGATTTTCATTTTGGCAATTATGTAAAATACAAGCCGGGAAGCAAGCGGTTTGCGCCGCACACACTTTAGCCTTTCCCTCTCCGCACCGCCGTTGCTAAATAGAAACCATGCAAGATCGTGAATCGCGGTTTATTTTCTTTGGCACTGTTTCAGCGGCTGCTGCGGTGGCAGCGTTGTGTCTGTTTCTGCGTCCGTCCGCTGTGGCCCAATCTCCCAAAGAAAATCTTCACTGGTGGAAGGGCAATCTCCACACCCACAGTCTTTGGAGTGATGGCGATGATTTTCCCGACATGATCGCCGATTGGTACAAGTCTCATGGTTATAATTTTCTCGCGCTCTCCGATCACAATACCCTTCAAGTTGGCCAGCGCTGGGTCAGCATCCTGCCCCGGGAAAATCCGGTCGTGGATGAATGGGAATTGAATCACACCCATGCCAGTGATCTGGCTATGGAAAAATACCTGAAACATTTTGGTTCCAATTGGGTGGACCAACGCACCGTCACCAATCAACTGCAAGCCCGGCTCAAAACTCTCGCAGAGTTCCGTTCCAAATTTGAAGAGCCGGATAAATTTCTGATGATTCAAAGCGAGGAGGTCACCGATCATTTCGAAAAACTTCCGATCCACATCAACGTCACCAATCCGCGCGACGCCATTCAGCCCAAAGGAGGCACCAGCGTCCTCAATGTCATGCAAAATGACATGGATGCCATCAACGAACAACGTCAGCGCACCGGTCAAACCATGATTCCCCATCTGAATCATCCCAACTTCGGCTGGGCCGTGACGGCGGAAGATCTGATGCAGCTCAAAGGCGATCGTTTCTTTGAAGTTTATAACGGCCATCCGGCCACTTACACGCTGGGTGACAAGACTCATGCGTCCACCGACCGGCTTTGGGACATCATTCTCACTTGGCGTTTGAGCAAATTGGGGTTGGAACCGATGTATGGGCTGGCCAATGACGATTCTCATTACTACCACAAATTCACTTCCAAAGACAGCAATCCCGGTCGCGGCTGGATCATGATCCATGCCGCGCAATTGAACGCTGACAGCTTGATCAAAGCGATGGAAGCGGGCGATTTCTACGCCACCTCCGGCGTTCGCCTCAACAGCGTCGAGCGCAATTTAAAATCCATAAAAATCGAAGTCGCGGCTGAACCGGGAGTCACTTATAAAACGCAATTCATCGGCACACGCCAAGGTTACGACGACAAACACAAGCCGCTCAAAGACGCCAAAGGCAATGCCCTGCGCGTCACTGAAAAATACAGCAAAGACATCGGCGCCATCTTGGCTGAAGTTGCCGGAGCGTCCGCTTCCTACGATTTGAAAGGCGATGAAATCTATGTCCGCGCCAAAATCATTTCTTCCAAGCCCAAGGAAAATCCGTCCTACACTAATGAAGTCGAAACCGCCTGGATCCAACCCGTGGTGACCGGCCGAAAGTAAACCTTGAACTTCCCAAGCCGCTCGTAAATCGTATGGCCATGAGTAACATGTCAGAAACTTCAACGCCACCAGCCAGCCAGCGCCTGATGTCGGTGGATGCCCTGCGCGGCTTCGATATGTTCTGGATCATCGGCGCGGACGCTCTGGTTTATGCGCTGAACCGCATGAGCGAAGGGCAACAGCCCAAAGGAGCCGAACACAGTTTTTCCTTCTTTGGTTTTCTGGCGGACCAACTGGAGCACGCCCCCTGGGCCGGGTTCCATTTCTACGATCTTATTTTTCCGATGTTTGTTTTTATCGTCGGCGTCTCGACGGTTTTCTCCCTGACCAAGACCATTCAATCGGTCGGGCGTGCCGAGGCGCTCAAACGCGTCTTCAAACGCGGCATTCTGCTTTACGTCATCGGCGTTCTCTATTCTGGAGGCATCAGAGATGGTTGGGAAGAGGTGCGATGGCTGGGGGTCCTGAACCGCATTGCGATATGTTATTTTTTTACCGGACTCATTTTTTGCCTCTGTAACTGGCGGGTGATGATCGGAATCTGCGCCGGTATATTGATCAGTTATTGGGCGCTGATGTCGTTTATGCCCATTCGCGATATCCAACTGGTAAGGACATCTTTCGATGAACGCATCAAAGCCGATAGCAATCAAGACCTCCGCGCACAATACGAGCAGGATCGAAAAGAAAATGAAAAAAACGGGATTGAGAAGCGAATCATTCCAGCCGAACGGATCATTTTCGACCGTGAAACGAAACGCGTCAACGGCCATTTCGAGCACGGTTTCAATGTCTCCGACCATTTTGATTTCCAACATCTGCCCGGTCGTAAATACGACGGCGGCTACTTCGATCCCGAAGGTTATCTCAGCACCTTCCCCGCCATTGCGACGTGCCTGCTTGGGGTCTTTGCCGGACTGCTGCTGCGCAATACGGGCGTGCCTGATCAGAAAAAGGTCATCTATTTGATCTCCGCCGGAGTGGCTGCGGCCATTCTCGGCTGGCTCTGGAATTTCCAATTTCCGGTCTGCAAAAAAATCTGGACCTCGTCCTTTGTGCTGGTTGCCGGGGGTTATAGTTCGATTCTCTTGGGTGTGTTCTACCTCGTGGTGGACGTTTTGAAATTTCAGCTCTGGTGCCAGCCGTTTGTCTGGATGGGGATGAATTCCATCACCGTTTATCTGGCAAGCAATTTGATCGGCGGTTTTCGGGTGCTGGCCAAGCGTTTTGTTGGCGGCGATATCCAAACGTATCTAAATGATCACGTGGCCAAGGGGACCGGTGATATGGTTACGGCTCTGGTCGGACTGCTGCTGGCGTTCTGGTTCGTCAATTTCCTTTATCGCCGGAAAGTTTTTCTCCGGCTTTAGGCTGATTTTCCACGGGCCAGCGTCTCCTGGTAAATTTTTTCGGTTTGCACGGTCAGTGCGTCCCAGGTGTAACTTTTTTGCACCAAGGCACGGCCACTCTCGCCCATTTTGGTTCTGAGCGCCGCATCGCGCAGCAGGTCCAAAATACGAGCAGCGATCTCCTTCGGCCGGGCCGGATGCACTTTCACCAGGAAACCGCCCTGACTTTTTTCGATCAATTCCCGTACGGCCGGGACATCCCCGCCAATCACCGGTTTGCCGAACGACCAGGCTTCGCAATAGGTCATGCCAAAACTTTCCATCCCCGAAGGCATGCACAACAGATCACAAGCTGCCAAGGCATCGGTTTTTTCTTGGAGCGAAACTTTGCCCAGACTGCGAATCCGGGGGTCTTTCTGCCGTTTAAAAAATCGGTGAGCCGCGTGTAATTTAGGACCGACAAAAATAAAATTAGCTTCAGGAAACTCCGGCCACACGTGGCGCGCCGCCTCGGCCACGGCGAGAAAGTTTTTGTAAACCTCCATGCGGGCCAGAAAAAGAATCATCGGCCCTTTGATCCCATGCTGTTCCCGGAAGCGCGCCCCATCGCCTTGCGGCATCAACGACGGTCCAGCACCGGTGCTGTACACCCGCTCGGCTGGAACTCCTTCTTCGATATAAATTCCGCGTTCAAAATCGGTCAGTCCGATCACCGACGACGCCTCTTTCAACAAAGGCCGGCAATAATTTCGCACACCATCCATCTTGCCCGGATGCAAATGCGGCGTGAACACCACCGGCACTCCCAGCCGTCTGGCCAGGGCAAAGCTGGCGTAGGCATCCTGCCATGAGACCATGTAAGCATGAACCAGATCCACTTTGGCCTCGCCCATCCGGTCACCTAAAATTTTCCCAAGACGAACGGTGTTGGATTTGCGCCAGATATTCGCCCGCACCGAAGACCAAAAAACGTCCCGGCGCAAAGCCCGGTCAAAGGGAATGCGCTGCACCGAAACCCCGTCCCATTCATATTTGTCCCCCGGCTCAATCACAAAATCCTCGCAGATCAGGGGCAAGCCGACGGTCCGGATTGACACCTCATGTCCGCGCGCCCGCAGCCGTTTGGCCATCTCCTCCATATAAGTGGGCACTCCGCCGAGGGTCGGGCGGTGGGTTAATGAAGAAAAAAGAATCTTCAAATGGACGACTCCAAAACTTTTTTGATGGCACTCACCTCATCAGCTTAAAATAAAATCAGCCGGAAGGGCAATTTATTCGTTGGGCACAACGAGTTGCCCGCACCATCCCTGTAGCGTCGGGCGTCTCGCCTGACGTAGAGGGCGTGCGTCCCGCCGCCCGGAATTGTGGCGTGGCCAGATTTAAAGTCGCTTATGGCAAAACATGGTGCTGGTGCCAAGCTGTGCCATTTTTCGTTTCACTTTGAACTTTGAACTCCCGCCGCGAATATGTTTAATTCATGGTGTATAGTTAAATATGATGAATAATAATGATACTGATGAGACACCCACATCTGTCGCCGATACGGATAATCCGCCGGCGACCGGGTCGGCGGATGCCTTGAAGGAAAAGGCGGCGAAGGCGGATGAATATTGGGACCGGCTGCTCCGGCAATCCGCTGATTTTGAGAATTACAAAAAGCGCGCCGCCCGCGAACGGCAGGAGGCGATCAAATACGCCAATGAAGGGTTGTTGCAAAAATTGATTCCCATTCTCGATACTTTTGAAATGGCTTTGGCCGCGACCTCCGCAGAAACCGGCTCCACGCAATCTTTGCAGGCCGGGGTGGCCATGATTTTGGGCCAGCTCAAATCCACCATGGCCGAAGCCGGTCTGGAGGAAATCAATGCGACCGGCAAAACGTTTGACCCCAACTGGCACGAAGCCATTTCGCAAAAGGAAACCACCGAGGTTCCCGAAGGCCACGTCGTGCAACAAGTTCGCAAAGGTTATAAATTCCGCGACCGGCTGGTTCGCGCCGCCGGCGTGATTGTGGCCAAGGCTCCGGCGTCCTGATTTTTCCCTATATGGCAAAAAGAGATTTTTACGAAGTTCTCGGCGTGGATCGTGCGGCCGACGGGGAAGAGATTAAAAAGGCTTATCGCAAACTGGCTTTGAAATATCATCCCGACCGCAATCCCAACGATAAGGAGATGGAGGAAAAGTTCAAGGAACTCGGCCAGGCTTACGAAATCCTCAGCAATCCCCAACAACGCGCTGCCTACGATCAGTATGGCCATGCCGCGTTTGATCCGCGCAACCGCGCCGGGCGGGGCGGTGGAGGGGGGTTCCATGATCCGTCCGATATTTTCCGCGAGGTCTTTGGCAACAGCAGCATTTTTGAAGATTTGTTTGGCGGCGGCGGAGAACGGCGTGATGGCGGCGGCCAGCGAGGCTCGGATCTCCGTTACGACATGGAAATTTCTTTCATGGAAGCGGCCACTGGTTGCGAAAAGGAAATCACCCTGACCAAATTGGACGGTTGCGATGTCTGCGAAGGCACTGGGGCCGAAGCCGGGGCCAACACCAAAGTCTGCCCCACTTGCGGCGGACGCGGTCAGGTCATCAGTTCGCGCGGCATTTTCAGCATCGCCCAAACCTGCCCTCGCTGTGAAGGACGCGGGCGCGTGGTGGATAAACCCTGCAAAGCCTGCCACGGTTCCGGTCGGCGCGAACGCACTTCCAAA
>CAIYOY010000109.1 GCA_903927905.1 uncultured Verrucomicrobiales bacterium
CCCGGATGGCGATGTCTTCTTTCTCCGTCACGCTCCCAATCTCAAGGCCAAACCCGTCGTTTTACTCCATGTCCCCGTGTTCTAACTTTTTTCCGCTTTTGACCGCACACTCTTTTCCGCTTTTGAAAACTACACGACACAGCTGTAAACTCTGCTTGCTAAGAGGGCGGCTAGGATTCAAAATTAGCTTTCGCATGACGCCAGAAGTAGAAAAAGCAGCAAACAATTTAACGAGGAAACCGCCGATTTTTCTTAATCCGTGGCTGGTCGGGGTAGTCGCATTGATCGTTTACGTGGTGACCCTAAATCATTGGGTTACTCTGAACAGCCTGCCGGTGGTCGCGCAAATCACGGGTTGGGATTGGCATCCGGGAACCATGACTTGGCGCGCGGCGCCGAGTTTTCCATTGCTCCATATCCTGACGCTGCCGGTTCGTTTATTGCCCGCCACGTGGCAACTCATTGGCTTGAATCTTTTTTCCGCAGTGTGCGCCGCTTTGACCCTCGGGTTGCTGGCTCGTTCCATTCGCTTGCTGCCGCATGATCGGACGAAGGAACAGCGCCAGCGTTTCCTAGGTGATAATGCCTCCCTGCCCGTGCGATGGGCCTTTCTCCCGGCATTGGTGGCCGTCCTCGCCCTGGGCTTGCAACTCACATTCTGGGAAAACGCGGTCAATGCCACCGGCGAAATGCTCAATCTGCTGATTTTTTCGTTCCTCATTTTTTCCCTGCTCCAATTTCGCGCCACGCAAGAGCAAAAATGGCTGACGCGCTTTGCCATAATCTATGGCCTGGGCATGACCAATTGTTGGGCGTTGATCGGGTATTTTCCGTTTTTTCTGGCGGCCGTGATCTGGTTGAAGGGACTCAGTTTTTTTAATTGGAGATTTCTCGCGCGCATGACCGGCTGGGGTGCCCTGGGGTTGGTTCTTTATTTATTGATTCCCCTGGTCAGCACCATCCAAAACGGAGACAATTTCTGGACCGCCCTGCACGATGAACTGGCCCATCAAAAACTCATCCTCACCGCCATTCCAAAATGGGTCGCTCTGATTCTCGGGTTGCCGACCTGGCTGGCCTTGATCTTCATCGCCATCCGCTGGCCCTCCTTTGACGGAGATGTCAGCCCGGCGGGCAACGTGCTCACTTGTTTCATGTTCCGGGTTTTTCATATCGTCCTTTTTTTGGCCGGTCTTTGGATCTTTCTCGACATTCAATACAGCCCGCGCGCCTTGGAGAGCCGGATCAGTTTTCTGAGTTTTTATTATATGGCGGCATTAAATGTTGGCTATTTTGGAGGCTACATTCTGCTGATTTTTGGCGAAGCTCCGGTCAATATCTGGCGGCGCTCGGGCAAATTGGCCAAATACATCAATCCCGTTGCCCTCGCCCTCGTCGGCGCCGCCTTGATCGCCCTTCCTCCCGCGCTCATTTACCGGAATTTTTCCAGGATAAAAAACAACCCGGCCTTGCATGATTTTTTTTCCGAAGTGGTCAAAGCGCTTCCGGCCAAGCCAACTCTGATTCTGAGCGACGATCGTTTCTGGCTCGATCTGACCCAGGCGGCCTGCCGCGAAGCGGGCCGGGCCGATCAAGACATTTTGCTTGACACTGGTGCTTTTGCCCATCGCGAATATCTTCGTTATCTCCGGCTGCGTTATTCTGAGCTTCGGAAGATTGTGCCTGATCCCGAGCAGTTGCCTCCGGTCCTTGAAAATGAAGGGGACTTGGTGAATTTTGTCAGCCTGGCCAACCAGCAATATCCGCTCTATTACCTTCATCCGAGTTTTGGCTATTATTTTGAGCGATTTTATCCGATTTCACGCGGCCCCATCTTTGAATTAAAGCCCTACCCCAGCGCCACGCTCCAGCCGCCCCATGTCACGCCGCAGGATATTGCCGCCAATGAGGCCTTTTGGCAGCGCCTGCGGCAAAGCCCGCTGGAAGCCACCAACAGAAAGACCAATGATTGGAGCGATCAGGCCATGGTCAGCATATACCTTTCGCGGTCGTTAAATACTTGGGGAGTGGAATTGCAAAAATCCGGCCAGTTGAAAGAAGCCGGACTGCACTTTACCGAAGCTTACCGTTTAAACCCGCAAAATGTCCTCGCGCAAATCAACGCGAAATATAATACCCGGCTGGCTGCTGGCAATGCCGAGCCGATGAACGCGGACGAATTCCTCGCCCCCGCCCTCAACCAATTTGGCAGCCTGATCAGTTTGGTGCAAATGGGCGGCCAATCGGACGAGCCGGGCATCACCCTCCTGTTTGCCAGCCAGTTGGCCGCTGGCGGCAATTTGCGCCAAGCCGTCAGCCTGTTCCAACGGCGGCTCGAACTTCTGCCCAATGATCCCCCGGCGGAACTTGGCCTGGCCCGATGCTATTTGGATCTTAACGAGCCGGACGAAACGCTTAAATTAATCAAGCTGCTCCGGGAACAACACCCCAAAGACGTCTTCGAACTGTCCCAGGCCGAAGCCATTGCCTATTTGCGGAAAAATAATTATCCCAAAGCCGAAGCCATCATTGAAAAGGCCCGCCAGAATACCAACGACATCAGTCAATTAAATGCCCTGATCGGGTTTTATCGCGCCGCCGGCTATGCCGCCAATCAAACCGGTCAAACCAACCAGGCTGCGGTCCGCTTCCAAAAAACCGAGGCCGCCATCAACCAACTGCTCGCCCTGTTGAACTCGCCGGCCCACGCTTCGTTGACCGGCTCGGAAATTCCGGATGCTTTTCTGCGCCGCACAGAAATTGAAATGCAAACCGGTCAATTCTCCAATGCCATCGTCAGCCTGACGGCCGTCCTGGGCAGCGAGCCGGCCAATCAGGTGGCCCTGCTCAACCGCGCCATCTGTTATACCCAATTGAGAAATTTTGATGCGGCCCGCCAGGACTACAACAGATTGCTCAAAATCAACCCGAAAGATTCTTACGCGGTTTACCTCGGACTCGCCCAGATTGCGGAACTGACCCAGAACAAAGCCGACACCATACGCAATTTTAAACACTATCTGAAATACGCCCCGACCTATACCGCAGAATACGCCTCCGTGACTCGTCACCTCAAAGACGTTGAGAAAAACCCATAACGGGACGGCCTCATGCGTGTCACTCACGTCATTACCAGGCTGATCGTTGGCGGTGCGCAGGAGAACACCATCGCCACCGTGCTTGGCCTTCGCCAGCGTCATGATCTGGAGGTTGACTTGATTTCCGGCCCGACCTTTGGCCCGGAAGGTTCGCTGGAAAATGCCTTCGCCACACAACGGCAAATGCTCACCGTCGTTCCATCGCTTGTTCGCCCGGTTCATCCTGTCAATGATATATTTGCGCTCAATCGCCTGACTACCATCTTTCGCGAAACTAAACCACAGATCGTCCACACGCACAGCGGCAAAGCGGGCATCCTCGGACGGCTCGCGGCTCGTCGCGCCAAAGTGCCGGTCGTGATCCACACCATCCACGGCCCTTCTTTCGGTCCGTTTCAAGGCGCTCTGGCTAACACCATCTTCACCGCCGCCGAACGTTATGCCGCCAAAGCCACCACCCATTTCGTTTCCGTGGCTGATGCCATGACCCGGCAATACCTCGCGTCCGGCATCGGCCGCCCGGAACAATACACCCGCATCTTCAGCGGCTTTCCGCTCGCGCCATTTTTGGCGGCGCAAAATGATCCCGCCCTGCGCGCACGTTGGAACATCGCGCCCGATGATTTTGTCGTCGGCAAAATTGCCCGGCTATTCACCCTGAAAGGCCACGATGACCTCATCACCATCGCGCCCAAGCTTGTCGCAGAATATCCGCGCTTAAAATTCCTGCTGGTCGGTGACGGTGCCTGGCGAGGCCGCTTGGAGGCGCGCATCGCATCGCTGGGTTTGAGCAAACACTTTATTTTTACCGGTCTGGTTCCTCCGGGAGAAATCCCGCAATATCTGGGCATCATGAACGCCTTGGTTCATTTATCCCGTCGCGAAGGCTTGCCACGCGCGTTGTCTCAAGCTCTCGCTGCTGGAAAACCGGTCGTCGCTTTCGACTGCGACGGCGCCGCAGAGATCTGTTTGGACGATCGCACAGGATTTCTCGTGACTCCCGGCGACTTGGAAAAACTGCCGGAACGATTGCTGCAATTGGTCGCCAGCCCGGCATTGTGCCAGCGCTTGGGCGAAGAAGGCCGCCGTTTCGTTCAACAAAACTTTTCGTCTGAAAAAATGGTGGACGACATACAACATCTCTATTTGAATCTCACCACCTGATGTCTTTTCCCTTTAATGTCTATTTCGCCGCTCTCCTTGGCTCGGCCCTGACCACGGTGCTCACCCTGCCCCTCTGGCGGAAATGGTGTTTGCGGACAGGTGTGGTGGATGACCCGGGCGAAAGAAAAATCCATAACACCACCATCCCTTTGGCAGGTGGCCTGGCCGTCATGACAGGACTTTTATTGCCGCTCCTGCTTGGAATAGGAATTACATTTTACAACCAGTATCCCGATTACGTCGGAATGAGCAGTTTTCTCCAAACTCATCCGTTGCACAATCATCCCTTAGCTCTGCAAGAAATGAAATACGGAATCACCCATCGCGCCCTTCAACTCACGGCTATCTTCGTCGGTGCCATCGGCATGTTATTTCTCGGCC
This sequence comes from uncultured Verrucomicrobiales bacterium, assembly GCA_903927905.1. Classification (GTDB taxonomy): domain Bacteria; phylum Verrucomicrobiota; class Verrucomicrobiia; order Limisphaerales; family Palsa-1400; genus CAIYOY01. Next base: position 4,644 of record CAIYOY010000109.1, read on the forward strand.
TGCGCGACGACAAAGTCGAACTTCGTCCCGCCGTTAAATTCACCGGCCAACTGATCATCGCGTTGATCGTCGCCGCCTCTGGCGTGCGGATCACCCTCTTTGTCCATAGCCTGCTCTTCAGTTACGCCATCACCGTTCTCTGGATCATCACCGTCGTCAACGCCTTCAATTTCATGGATAACATGAACGGTCTCTGCGCAGGCCTGGCGATCATTGGCGCAATGTATTTTGGGATCTTCACCGCCACCGCCGGGCAATACCTCGTGGCCACCATCGCTTTTCTGACGGCTGGCGCATTGGTGGGGTTTCTACCGTGGAATTTTCCAAAAGCCACCGCTTTCCTCGGAGATGGTGGCAGCCATCTCATTGGTTATCTCATGGCCGTTCTGGCCATCCTGCCGCATTTCTATACCCCGAAACACCCGCAAACCATCGCAGTTCTGACGCCGCTTCTTTTCCTCGCGGTTCCATTGCTGGACCTGGCTTGCGTGGTGATCATCCGCTGGCGCCGGGGCAAACCCTTTTACATCGGCGACACCAACCATCTATCCCACCGCCTCGTCCGTCGCGGCTGGGGTAAAGTCCGCGCCGTCCTGTTCATCTGGGCATTGGCCGCCGCCCTCGGCTCAGTGGCATTCCTCTAAGTTTATGCCGACCTTTAGGTTTTGCTTGCTTTATCTGTTGCCCTATTTAAAATTGAACCTCCACCACATTGGTTCTATTTTCAATGTGGTGGAGGTTCAATTTATATTGGCTCTTAATTCTTTGGTTTATGCTTCAAATGGTTTAACTGCGTCTGCCCCCCGAATGACACTTGCCAAACGGATTGAGGTCGTGAAAACTTGGCGGGTCACGAGTTAAAAACCATTCTGTATGGAAACAAACCGGCAGCCTGAGTCCGACGAAAATAAATTTCAGCAGCATTTGGAAGAATGTCTGCGCCATGCGCGCGGACTGGCGGAAGCCACGCGGATTCCAACCACTCTGCCGCGCGTTGATGAACCCGCCGGCTTAACAGTGCCGTTGCACGAATCGTTGCTGCCCGGTTCCATTCTCACCACTCTTTTTCGCAACCCAAAAACCAACCGAACCGTCGCCTTCAAGCGCGAAGAGCTGGCCGAGCTGGACGGAATGACGAGCGATTACTTGTTAAATTATTATCAATCGCAATCCCTTTTTACCCCGGAAGACGCTGCCCGGTTGCGAGCCTGCCTCGAAAACACCGCGCGCCACTATCATCAAATGCTCCGCCTCAGCGATTGGCGTGCGCAGGTTTTCGGGTATGCGATCGTCCAGGAGGAAGCGTTGTTGCGCGCTTTATTGCAATTGCGCCTGCTGGTCGAATGCACCGAAATTCTCACCCCGCCGCTGTTGACTGTCAAACGCATCGGCGAAGAGGAGTTTGATCTGATTGATGATCTGCATGAATTGAACCGCCTCCTCATCTTCTCGTTATGGGGCCGGTTGACTGCGGATGCCCCTGAATTGCTGGCCTAAGGCTCGTTGGCCCTTTGCATTTCCGGGCTGGCCGCCAAAGCGGATGATGCCCAGGCCATGCTGGAATCCGGCTACGCTGCTGCCAAGGGCGATGCCGCCGCTTTTCTGAAATGGATGGGCAAAGGCACCGGGCGGAAGGCCATGGATCAGGTCAGGAACATTTTGCTTCAAGCGGACAAGCGCGGTCTGGATGAAATTCTCACCCTGCTTACCCACCACGCGCTCGATCTGGGTTTGCAGCCAGTGACCGTTGAATTTGCGCGGCAAACACTGCAAACCGTGGCTGCAACCATGTCCAATATGGACGGCAAGATTTCCGAGGCACAACACCGACGCACCGCCGTTCTCTCCGCGCAATTCACCGAAGTTTCCAGAGGTTACGCGGTAGATTTTGCTGCGCGCGCTTCCGATCCCGGCGTGAGCGAAGAAGAACTCACCACCATTTTGAAGGATTTGGATGTGATGGTCGGGCTTGAGCCGGTGAAGTCGGAAGTGCATCGCGCCACCAATTTTGCCCGGATGCAAGTGCTGCGAAAGCAACAGGGTTTGCCCACGGTTCAGGCCAGTCTGCATAGTGTATTCTTTGGCAACCCCGGCACCGGCAAAACCACCGTCGCCCGGCTCATGGGCCGGATCTACAAATCACTCGGTCTGCTACGGCGCGGTCATGTCATCGAGTGTGATCGAGGCCGGCTCGTGGCCGAATACGTCGGGCAGACTGCGGTGCGCACTCATGCCGCCATTGATTCTGCGCTGGACGGAATTCTTTTTATTGATGAAGCCTATTCGTTGGCTGGGCGGGGCGCGGAAGATTTCGGCTCAGAAGCCATCGAGACCCTGCTCAAGCGGATGGAAGATGACCGTGACCGGCTCATCGTCATTGTAGCCGGTTATACCGGCCCCATGGAACAATTTATCGCCTCTAATCCCGGACTGGAATCGCGCTTCACCAATTATCTAAAATTCCCTGACTATCAACCCGCTGAATTGCTGGAAATTTTCCATCGCATGGCGGCACAAAGCGGTTTGGTCTGCTCGCCGGAAGCGGAAAAGCAGGCCCAGTCCGTTTGTGCCAGGCTCTATGATCGGCGCAACGAACAATTCGGCAACGCCCGGGAAATGCGGAATTTTTTTGAAGCCTCTGTGCGCAATCAAAGCAGCCGCCTGGTCGCCTCCGGTCGTTCTGATCGTGAAGCACTGACCACATTATTGCCGGAAGACCTCCCGGCCGATTTTGGCATTACTATCCCCTCTCCTTCAGAAACAAAAACTACAGCTTCAAGGATTGCACCCCGGCCAGGTTAAAGGAAAACTCTTCTACGTCTTCTTAAAAAATGTCGTCGTCTCAGAAGAAGACGTGGTGGTAGTCCCCGATGAAATCGCCTCCGATAACAACCCCAACACTTCCGCCCGCCGAACCGACC
>CAIYOY010000110.1 GCA_903927905.1 uncultured Verrucomicrobiales bacterium
AACAGCAGCTCCTTGTATTTTTTTGATTTACTGGGCTGATCGCGCGGAGTTTTGGGGTTCCATTCTTCCACACTGCTTAAAAGCCAGGTGTGATTGGTGTAAATCCCGTTGGTCGCGTAAATATCCCGCCGCGAACCATCGGCAAATTCCCAACTGATGTGCGGGTTGCGCATTTCACCGGTGAGCGGGTTGAATTTATAAATTTCCCAGGTGCGGTGTTCCGGTTCGTTGAGAAACTTCACGTCGGTCTGCCAATTGCGGTCCTGGGCCGGGCCTTGATGGCGGTTCATAATTTCGTTGGCCCAATCGGTTGATCGCGGCACCCACGACTCATTGATGGCAAAAATTGCGAGGCAGAAAATCGCCGCGACCCCAAAATACGAAAGCGAAATCCGCCAGAGACTGATGCCCGCCGCGCGCATGGCGGTCAGTTCGTTGTGCCGGGCGTGATCGGTCACGGTGTACAAGAGCGCCAGCAAAAGAGAAACCGGGCCGATGGGAAAGCTGAACATCGCGGGCAGGGTCACAATGTAATATTCCAGGACTTCCCAAAAATGCAGATGCCTTTCCTGAAAATGATTCAGTTGGGAAATCAGGTCGAACGCGCAAAAGACAATCAGAAATCCGCCCAGGCAATATCCCAGGGGTATCAGCAGTTCGCGCAGTAAATAGCGGTCCAAAAGACGCATCTCTGTCCGCATCGTAACCAGCGGTTGGGGGCAAGGCAAGCCAGCGGGATTAAAAATGGTGGCCAATGAGCCATCGGAGCGCGGCTTTTAAGCCGCTTCCGCGTGAAATTGGAAAGCGCGTCACCGCAAGGAAAACGCTTCTTGGCTGGTCACATTGAAGCGGGATAAATCCCGCGCTCCTGACCATCTGTTTTGAGCGCCCGTCAGGCTGGACTGCGCTCAGTGCTGCAGCCGCCAGGTGATCCGACCCTTGGTCAAATCATAGGGGGACATTTCCATACGAACGCGGTCGCCGGCAGTCAGGCGGACCCAGCGTTTGCGCATTTTGCCGCAGATATGCGCCAAAACCTCGTGTTTATTGTCCAAGGCCACCCGGAACATGGTGCCGGGCAAAACCAACTTTATCGTACCTTCAACTTCGAGGCATTGTTCACTCATATTTAATTATCAACCGCAAAAAATCTCGCAGACCCGCTTAAAACCCGTTTCTGAAAAAAAAGGAGCGGAGCCTTTACAGGCTCCGCTCGTGAAATCAATTAAGATTAGCCGCGGTATTCGCGACGACCGCCGCCTTCGCGACGACCACCACCGCCGCCGCCGCTGTAACCGCCACCACCGCCGCCGCCGGCACGTTCTTCACGCGGACGAGCTTCATTGACAGTGAGGGGGCGACCGCCGACCATGGTGCCGGACAATTGCTGGATGGCAGCTTGCGCGCCTTCAGCCGTGGCCATGGTGACGAAACCAAAGCCGCGGGGGCGATTGGTCATGCGATCCATGATCAAAGCGACTTCGGTGATCGGACCACAAGGTTCGAACAATTCGCGGAGCTGGTTTTCAGTGGTGTCGAAGGAAAAATTCCCGACGTATAATTTTGTGTTCATTGATGACTTTCTAAATAGACCTTACTGCTGCTTCTGGACCGTTCCCGATTATCGGGTTTAAATCACCACTGAACTACGTTCACTTGGAGGATTACCATGCCACTAGAATCTAACAAAGTATCTAATCTGCCGTAAAGAGTGCCACTGATTGTCGGAATAGCAACAAATATGTTTGATTATTATTGCATGTAATTGTCCTTTAAGGGCTTAAAGCTGGTTATATTTCTTGTTTGTTGGCCATTTCCGGCTATCTTGAGGGTGCTTTTAGCACCTCATGACTCCTAAAAATATGGCGCGGTTGATCGGTGTGGCGGTCTTGATTTTTGCCGTGATCATCATGGCGGCGGCGGGCACTTATGTCGTTCATCCCGGTTATCGCGGCGTGGAAGTGACCATGGGTCAGGTCTCCCCAACCTTCAAACCGGAGGGCTTCGGCTTGAAATCGCCGTTTGTCACCGAGATCCATTCCTTCTCCATCCGCCAACAAACGGCGGAAGACAAAGCCGAATGTTACTCATCCGACTTGCAACAAATTCAGATTGAGTTGCGCGTGCTTTACCGCATTCCAGAAAGTTCCGTGGTCAAAATTTTCCGGGAATATTACGGCGACCCCTTTGAAAGCCTGGTCGCGCCGCGCGTGCAGGAAGCACTCAAGGAAGTCGCCGCCTTGCAAAGCGCGGAACAGATCGTCAAGAACCGCGAGCAGATCAAAACTCGCGCCCTGGAACTCGCCCGCAAGAAAATCGGCACCCTGCTGGTGGTCGAAGACATCGTTTTTCAAAACATCACGCTGACCAAGGAATTGGAACACGCCATCGAAGCCAAGATGGTTCAGGAACAGGAGGCGTCGAAATCCAAATACGTCCAGCAACGCGCGCAGATTGATGCGGACACGGCGGTCATTCAGGCCAAGGGCGAGGCGGAATCCATCCGCATCCGCGGCCAGGCCTTGAAGGACAACCCGGCGTTTGTGGATCTGAAAATTGTGGATAAATGGGACGGCCTGACGCCGCTGGTCATCGGCGGCGGCGACCGGGTGGTTTATCAGTTGCAAGACTTGGAACGTTTATCAAACGAAAATGCCGCCAACACGAAACCCGCGTCCGCCAACCAACGGCGGGCCAACCCTTAACCGCACGATGAAAGAGCCATCTTTACTCAAGATCATCATCGGCGCGGTATTGATCTTTATTTTCCTCGCGGCCATGTCGTCCACGTCTTATGTGGTTGAGCCGGGGACGCGCGGCATCAAGGTCACCCTCGGCAAAGCCACCGATCAATTTCTGCCGGAAGGGTTCGGCTTCAAAGCGCCGTTCATCACCACCATCGTGCCGGTCAACATCCGCCAAAAAACGCAGGAAGTGAAAGCGGATTGTTTTTCGTCTGATCTGCAACAGGTGGTCATGGACTTGCGGGTGCTCTATCGCGTGCCGGAAAAATCCGTGGTGCAAATTTTTAAACAATTCGCCGGTGATCCATTTGACAGCCTCATTGCCCCGCGCGTGCAGGAAGCGATCAAGGAAATCACCGCGTCGCAAACCGCCGAGCAGATCGTGAAGAACCGCGAGGAGATCAAACAGAAGGCGCTGGCCGCCGCGAAAATCAAGATTGGCGACATCCTGTTCGTCGAAGACATCGTCATCCGCAACATTGATCTTTCCGCTGAACTGGAACGCGCCATCGAAGCCAAGATGGTGGCAGAACAACAAGCCGCCCAGGCGCGCTTCTCCCAGATGCAGGCGCAAGTGGAAGCGGAGACTGCGGTGATCAAGGCCAAAGGCGAGGCCGAAGCCATCACGGTACGCGGCGAAGCCTTGAAACTCAACCCGGCCTTCCTCCGCCTGCAAATCGTGGAGCGTTGGAAGGGCAAGTCGCCTCTGGTCGTGCCTGCTGGAGTCAATAATACTGGCGCCTCCCTCCTGCTGCCGCTGGGTGCGCCGGACAAAATCGTCACCCCATGAACCCGCGTCTCCGAGCTGTTTTACAGATTTGTGTTTTGATCGTGGTCATCACCGCGCTGGTGCTGGTGTTCCCGCGCGCCCTGGCCTTCGTTGAAATGGCTGCGCGAGAACTGCGTTATTTTTGGTGGCTGATTCTGATTCTTGCGCTGGCGTTGTGGTTGATTTTTGGTTTGGGCAGCAAGAAGAAACAATGAGCAAATGCCCTCTGAAGTTCCAAGAAACAACACGGCCAAAAAACGCGAGCAATTGTTACGACGCGAGCAGGAGTTGGAGCACGCGCTTCGCTCGGGCTTTGCTCGGGAAAGATTGATTAAAGCCGCAGAAGATTTGAGAGCTGCTCGTTTGTCTCTGCTCAAAGCCGAGCTTTATTGGGTGCAGGACGCGAAGGTTCGAGGGCATGACATTGATAAGCGTGTCGCAAAAATACAGTCTGATACCCAGAGATGCCTGGAGAAATCTATCGATGAGATTTTGCATGATTGCGCAGCCTAACTTGGATTTTTGTTTTTTTTCACCTGCCCTTTACCGGCTTGACCGTAAATTCCACATACCTGCTGCGATGGAG
>CAIYOY010000111.1 GCA_903927905.1 uncultured Verrucomicrobiales bacterium
CGCATTTATCATTTGCAATTCTGCGAGAATTCTTTATGGTTAGCCAGCCTTCGGTTTGGGGTTCGGAAGGGGCCGGGACTTGTTAATAAGATGTGAATAATTCGCATCAAATAAATGTTGACGGATAGTGGGTAAAAGTGGTGAAATGTGGGGGAATTAAGACAAGGTGCCCGAAAAGCCCTTATTTTTGACCGAAAATAAACTGATTTTATGCCGGAAGGCGCCGTCAACGAACCGAGTTACAATGGCACATTTACCTATTCGGTAGATGCCAAGGGACGGTTGACCTTGCCGTTCAAGGACACAGAAGTGTTGTTGGTTGTGGTTTGGCCTTTTAGCAAAGTGGGAACGTGTTTGCGAGTTTTCCCGCCTGCCCAAGCCGAGAAGTTGTTGAAGGAATTGGACAGCATTCCGAATGATAATCCGGGCAAAAGCGCGATGAAGCGCCAGATCGGCAGCAACTCGGTGAAGGTGAAGCCGGACAGTGTCGGACGGATCGCGATTCCGGCCAACATGCTGGAAGAAGCGGCCCTGGACGGGGAAGCGGTGGTGGCTGGAATGTGGGACAAGTTCGAGCTGTGGAATCCCGGACGTTACAAAGAATTGAAGAAACGGGACCTGACCGTGCTGGAAGAAGCCGGAACAGTCAAATATATCGAGTCATGAGCATGCTCAAATTATTATCGAATGGGCAATCGGTGATGGGGATCGGCAGCAAGGCCAACACCTACAAGATGCCGGCCAAGGCCACTTTGCCCAAGTTTGCGCCGATGGGACGTCCCATCACGCTCGCTCCGGCGGTCGTGGAGCAAAAGCTCCCGATTCAACCTTCGCTCTTTGATGCGCCGCGAGCGGCGGTTGCGGTTCCCGCGCCGGTGATTGCTCCGGTGAAAATTCCGACTTTGGCTCTAAAAGAAGCCGGTCCATCGCCCTGGCAGAAGATGGGTGCCGTGGGCAAAGCGTTTGTCCGTCAGGTGTTTTTGGGGCACAAACCGCGTCCGACCCCGGCGGCGACCGTGCAGGCGGAACTGGCTTTGGAAAAGGTGACGCCGATGAGAAATGATTTGTCTGACGCCGATCTGGAGGTGGTGTCGGCCAAGGTGGGGAACGCTCAAGGTGGTTCGATCCGCCGGGGTGGCGCCGAGGCGGCGGGAGAAGCGTGGACGAAAATCACGACGCGCTTCTCCCGACGCAACAATAATACCGCGCTGCCGGTTTCTGTCCCGGTGACAGATGTCAGCCGAGCAGCCGCAGAATTAACGACCCACTGAGCCATGCCAAATGTCATTCATTCATCAACCGGTTCTGACCGTCGAGGTAATTCGAGCCCTGCAACCGAAGCCGGGCGGAAGATACGTGGATGGCACACTGGGGCAGGGGGGGCACGCGGTGGAAATTTTACGTGCCAGCACACCGACTGGATGGCTTTATGGCTTGGATCGCGACTCCGGCTCGGTGGCAACGGCCCGGCAACGGCTGGCGGAATTTACGGGACGGTTTGAATTGCGGGTCGGGAATTTTGCCGAGGTTGATCAGTGGATCGCCCGGGAAAGTGTGGATGGGGTGCTGATGGATCTGGGGATCAGCTCGTGGCAATTGGACGATCCCGAGAGGGGTTTGAGCTTTCAAGCGGATGGCCCGCTCGATATGCGGATGAATCAGGGGCAAGAGTTGACTGCGGCCAAGCTGGTCAACGAATTGGGGCACGAAGAGCTGGCCAATATTTTTTGGGAATTGGGTGGCGAAGAAAATTCGCGGCGGATTGCGCGGGCGATTGAGCACGACCGGGGGTTGCAGAGATTCGAGCGGACGTTGCAACTGGCCGGGTTGATCGAGCGGATCGTGCCGCGCGGGGGAAAAAAGGCGCACCCGGCGACGAAGGTTTTTCAGGCGTTGCGGATCGCGGTGAACGATGAGATTGGCTCTTTGAAACGCGGGCTGGAAGCGGCCCTTAAGATTTTAATTCCGGGCGGACGGCTGGCCGTGATCACGTTCCATTCGTTGGAGGACCGAGTGGTTCGGGATTACGGCCGCCGCCTGTCGCGGGATTATGAACCGGGAAATGTGATTGACACTCCCGAGCTGCGCCGGCCCCGTCCGGCGCAGGTCAAATGGGTGGAGCGCAAGGCGATCCAGCCCGGAGATGACGAGATAAAATTTAACCCTCGTGCGCGCAGTGCGCAATTGCGGGTGATGGAAAAAATTTAGCAGGAACAGATAAAATGGCAAAAAATAGAAAAAACGATTCAGGAGTGCGCCTGGCCCCGATGGCCAAGACGGTGCTGCTGTGCGCTTTTTTCGTCACGCTCGGCGTGGGCTATTGCGGTTACAAGAGCCAGACCCAAACCCTGGGGACCCAGATCAAGGAACGGGAGAACAAGCTGGCGGAACTCGAACGGCAAAACAAGATGCGCCGCGAGCAATTGTCCGCCTTGTGTTCCCCGGTGCAGATTGATGCCAGTGTGAAAAAATTCAAACTGGGTTTGGGGCCGACTTCCCTCGCGCAGATGATCCGCATGGTTGAATTGCCATCGGTTCCGGAGACCGCCGCCACTGACGTCCAGAGCGCTGACCAGCGCCAGGCGCTGGCGGATTTGTCCCAGCGCGGCAACTGATTTAGCCGCCGTTCGTGTTCGTTTGGCCGGAGGAACCAAGCGACGCGGGCGGCTGGCTTTAATTTTTGAAAACTATGAACGCACCTTATAGCCGGCTGACCGTGCTGTCCGTTTGTCTGATGATCGGACTGGGGGCGTTGGGTTATCCCCTGGTTAATCTCCAGGTGTTGAAGCACGACTATTGGCAGCAACATGCCAACGACAATACCCACCGCACCATCGCGCGCGAACCGATTCGCGGCCAGATACTTGACATTCGCGGCAACGCCCTCGCTTACAGCAGCCCGGTCAAAACGGTTTGCGCGGATCCGACCCTGCTCGGGCCCTATCGTTTGATCGTGGCCCACGCGCTCGCGCCGTTGCTCCAGACCAACGAAAATATCCTCGCGGACCATCTGATTCCCCGTGTCCTGAGCGTGACCAATGGGAAAACCAATTTCTCCAAATACACCCTCCTCGCGCACAAGGTGCCGATAGACACCTGGAACACGATCAAAGACACCATGGCCAAACTGCAACTGGGCGTGGATGAAAAAAAGATCAAGACCAAGGATCAAATGTTCTATTGGGCGCTGCATAATAAAGCCGTTTTTTCCGAAGACGACCAGATCCGCACTTATCCCAATCATAATTTGGCGGCGCATGTGGTCGGGTTTGCCTCCAATGATGAATTGCAGACCGGCGTGGCCGGGATTGAAGCTTCGTTCAATAAACAACTCAGCGGCGTTCGGGGCTGGCGCACCACGGAAATGGATAAACGCCAGCGCGAACTGGTGGCCTATCGCGACCAGGATGTGGAAGCGCAGGACGGTTTGAATGTGATCCTGACCCTCGATGCGCGCCTGCAAAATATTGCCGAAACCGAATTGGCCGTCGCGATGAACCGCCATCATCCCATCAGCGCTTCCTGCACGATTATCCGTCCCAAGACCGGTGAGATTCTGGCCATGGCGACATTGCCGAATTTTGATCCGAACCATCCCGGCGCGTCTTCCGCCGATGCTCTGCGTAACCGCGTTATCTCCGACATTGCCGAACCCGGCTCCACTTTCAAGATCGTGCCCATTTCCGGCGGTCTCAATGAACATGTGGTGAAGTTGACAGATATGTTCAATTGCGAGCACGGTCACTTTGCCTATGCCGGGAAAATTCTGCACGACCATAAGTCCTACGACGTTCTTTCGGTCGAGGGGATCATCACCAAGTCGTCCAATATCGGCGCGGCCAAGGTCGGGATTCTCCTGGGTGAACAGCAGCTTTACAGTTACATCCACCGTTTTGGATTCGGCTCCCGCACCGGCATCGCTTTGCCGGGCGAGGTGAACGGCATTCTTCATCCGCTGGCCAAGTGGAGCAAAGTTTCCATCGCACAAATTCCCATGGGACAGGGCGTCTGCGCCACGCCGTTGCAAATGATCATGGCCATGAGCGCGATCGCCAACAATGGCCGGTTGATGCGCCCGATGATCGTGGACCGTTTGGAAGATGAGACCGGCAAAGTGGTGGCCAAATACCAGCCGCAATTTGTCACCAACGTGGCCGATTCCGCCGCCATCAAGGACATGATCAAGGCGCTCAAGACGGTGGTCACGCACGATGGCACCGCGCCCAGCGCCAAGTTGGAGCATTATACTGTGGCCGGTAAAACCGGCACGGCGCAAAAAAATGAGCATGGCCAATATGTGCAAAAGTTTTTCTCGTCCTTCATCGGGTTTTTCCCGGCGGATGATCCCGAGATTTGCATTTCCGTGGTGCTGGACGAACCGCATGAAGGCGGCCATTACGGCGGCGATACCGCCGCTCCGATTTTCAAGGCCATCGCCGAAGCGGCGGCCAATTATTTGAATCTGAAACCGGACATTGATCTGCCCACGGCGAGTCAATCGCTGCTCACCTCCGCCGGTGAGCCTGTGACTGACCACGGAAAAAAGAATTAGCTATGTAACGCCGGACGGCGGGTGCCGTCAGCGGTGTTTTTGTTGACATTATGGAACCGCGCTCCTTGCAATATGTGGCCTCGGCCTCGGAAGGTGAACTGCTGAACGGCTCGCCGACGGTGGTGGTGTCGCGCATTTGCACGGATTCGCGGCAGGCGGGCGTCGGCGATCTGTTCTTTGCGCTGGCCGGGGAACGCTTCGATGCCCACTCGTTTCTCCCGGAAGTGGCCCGTCGCGGGGTGGCGGCGGTGGTCGCGGAACGGAAAAAATTGCCCGCCGGTTTTCGTGATTGCCCGGTCATTGCCGTGGAAAATACGCGGCGTTCCCTCGGCCGTTTCGCGGCGCGTTATCGCGGTGATTTTCAACCGCCCATCGTGGCGGTGGCCGGTTCCAATGGCAAAACCACCACCAAGGAACTCATCGCTTCTGTTCTGCGCCAGAAAAAAGCGGCCTTGAGCAGTGAAGCCAGTTTCAACAACGACGTCGGGGTGCCGCTCACTTTGCTAAAACTTGACAGCGTTCATCAAGTGGCGGTGCTTGAAGTTGGCACCAATCATCCCGGTGAACTGGCCCCGTTGCTGGGGATGATTGCACCGCGTTTTGGCATCATCACGAATATTGGCCGCGAACATCTGGAGTTTTTTGGTGATCTGGCCGGAGTGGCGCAGGAAGAGGGCAGTCTGGCCGAAGCGTTGCCGGCTGATGGCGTTCTGTTTCTCAACGGCGACAATGAATGGACGGAAAAAATTTCGCGCCGGACCAAAGCGCGAGTGGTCAAAGTGGGTCTTGGTTCGGCCAATGATTGCGTGGCGGAAAATGTCCGCTTTGAAGAGAGCGGAGTGGCTTTCAAAATCCGTTCGCCCTATGCCTCGTTGAACGGCGATTACCGCATCAAACTGCTGGGCCGCCATCAGGTGATCAATGCGTTGTTCGCTTTTGCGGTCGGCGCGGAATTGGGCCTGGAAAAAGAACAGATTGAGCGCGGTCTGGCGGAAGCGGCTCCGGCTAAAATGCGCATGCAACTGTGGAACGCCCGGGGCCTTCGCATCATTGACGACAGCTATAACGCCAACGCGGATTCCATGACCGCCGCCTTGCAGACTTTGTCCGAGATGCCTTGCGCTGGACGCAAGATCGCCGTCCTTGGTGACATGGCTGAACTGGGCGAAACGAGCGAAGCCGCTCATCTCGAAGTCGGTCAACGCGCGGCGGAAGCAAAAGTGGATCAGCTTTTTGCCGTCGGATCTCTTGCCCAAAAAATCGCGCAAGCGGCCCGCCAGCACGGCTTGAAAAATGTCACTGAAATCGCCGAGGTGGAAACGGCCGCGAAGGCCGTGCGCGATTTTGCCCAACCCGGAGACATCGTCCTGATCAAAGCCTCGCGTTCCATGAAAATGGAACGGATCACCGATTCATTGCGGAAAGAATAGCCTATGAAAGAACAAAAAATCGGCCCCAATAGAAATTGCGATACACGCGTCCGGCTCAGTCAAACCCGCCGCACGCAATTGACCGAAGCTGGCCTTCCGCCCTTCGCATTGCGCTTGATTGACCGGCCTCCGGTCAAATGGGGCCACACCACCATGTTCGTCAAACGCCACGATTAAGATGCTTTATTATCTGAGCCAGCAAATTCTCGCGATGTCGGAACACACTTCCTGGCAGGGGCATGTGTCCGCCTTGCGGGTTTTCACCTACATCACCTTCCGCAGCGCTGGTGCGGCGGTGACGGCGTTGTTGCTGAGCTGGTTCATCGGCCCGCGCCTCATTCTTTGGCTCAAGCGTTTGAAACTCGGGCAGGACTATGTGGATCGCGCGGAAGAAATCGGCGATTTCAAAGCCCGGGTGTTGGACAAGCGTGGCACGCCCACCATGGGCGGGTTGATGATCGTCCTGATCATTGATTTCACCGTCCTTTTGTGGGCGCGATGGAACACACAGGTTCAACTCGCCCTTTTGTCCATCGTGGTTCTGTCCGGCCTCGGCTTCCTCGATGACTACGCCAAAATCACCAAGCAAAACAGCAAGGGCATCACCGAGTTTATCAAGCTTTGGGTCCAGGGAGTCCTGGCCCTTTCCATCGCGATTTATCTCTGGCGCTTGCCTTCCACCAGCACGCTGATCAGCGAAGTGATGGTGCCATTTTTTAAATATCCGGTCTTGACCGGAACAGTCGGGATTGTGGTCGGGGTAATCCTGACCGCGCTGACCATCGTCGGCAGTTCCAATGCCGTAAACTTGACAGATGGTCTGGACGGGCTGGCCATCGGTTGCACGGTGATCGTGTCAATTGTTTTTCTGATCTTGACCTACCTGGCCGGCAATCTGAAGACCGCCACTTATCTGCAAATCCCGCACGTCAACGGAGCAGGGGAGTTGACCGTGTTTTGCGCGGCCATGATCGGAGCGAGTCTCGGATTTCTCTGGTTTAATTGTCATCCCGCGCAAGTTTTCATGGGTGACACCGGTTCTCTCGCGCTCGGTGGTGTCCTTGGCATGATTGCGGTTCTCATTCATCAACCGTTGGCGCTGGCGATCGCTGGTGGCGTCTTTGTAGCCGAAGCCGGTTCAGTCATCATTCAACGCAGTTGGTTTAAGTACACCAAATTCCGGTACGGCACGGGGCGAAGAATTTTTTTGATGTCACCATTGCACCATCATTTTGAAAAA
>CAIYOY010000112.1 GCA_903927905.1 uncultured Verrucomicrobiales bacterium
GATGTTCCGGAGCCTTCGTCGTCGCAACGTCCTTAATGTTCACGAAACTTTCAATGTCGACAAAGGTATTCGCAGAGCCTGTAATTGTTGATAACCCGCTTTGATAAAACCCAATCGTGTTCGCTTCTCGTTCGCTGAGAACAAATATTGTTCCTCTCTTGCAATGCCTGCATACGCAAAAGGCTTCGTAGAACCTTTGCCAGTTGTATCGAACAAACATAATGTGATCTTTCATAAGGTCAAAGGTGACTTTATTTGATCCACAGCGAGGGCAGTTTGCTACAAGTTCTGACATCTCCTTGGTTTGTTATTTTTTGCGTTTAGGTCCTGGCAATTCCTTTAATCGTGTGATTTCCCGCTCCACTTTCAAAAGCTGCTTGTCTCGTTCCAAGGCTTCCATCTCCCGAATATGACGCATTTCTTGAGCCAAAAGTTTGAGCGTTTCATCATTATCACGAATTCGCTCTTCCAGTTGTTTGATGGCAAGACGGTGCTCTTCTAATTCTCGGGTCATGCCGAGAAAAGCAGCAATCCAACCAACGAAGGTCTTCCACATGATTATTTCTTCCCTAAAATAGCTTTGACCGTGGTGAGAATATTGGGCGAGGAACGGTGTCGGCGGTTGCTGCGAATCCGCTCATCGGCGAGTCTTTTAAGAATCTTGTTGGCTTCGGCAAGATAATACTCAGCCTGCGCCTGATAATCAGCATCGCGTTCTGCTTCCAATGTTGCAGCCTTGTTCATAACCAAAAAATAACATTTCTTGTTTTCCTTGCCAAGACCAAATCTTTCTATGCTGCCCGTTTCGCTTGTGCAGCATTTAAACCAACCCAAACCGCCGATGCCTGCGGGTGTATTCTTCCAGCGCTTCAAAAAACTGCGGTTTGCGGAAGTCGGGCCACAATGTTTGCGTGACCACCAGTTCCGCGTAAGAAATTTGCCACAAAAGAAAATTGCTGATGCGCATTTCGCCGCTGGTGCGGATCAATAAATCGGGGTCGGGATAATGCCGCGTGTATAAATGCTGCGAAATTAATTGCTCGTTGATTTCTGCCGGTTCAAGCTGACCGTCCTTGGTCTTTTTGGCGATCTCGCGGACGGCTTCGATGATTTCAGTGCGGCCACCGTAGCTCAAGGCGAGCACCAAGGTCAGCCCGGTGTTCTTGGCCAGCGCGGCTTTGGTTTTGCGCAACTGTTCCTGGACAAATTCCGGCAAACGGTAAATCTGGCCGATGGCATCCAGACGGACATTGTTTTTGTTCAGTTCGCCAATTTCGTTTTTCAGAAATTTGGCGAGGTATTTCATCAACGTGTCCACTTCGTCTTTGGGGCGGTTCCAATTCTCCACCGAGAAAGCGTAGAGCGTCAGGTATTTTACCCCGACCTCCCCTGCCGCCCGCACGATGGCCCGCACTGATTCCACGCCGTTGCGATGGCCCTCGACTCGCGGCAAATGCCGTTGTTTTGCCCAGCGCCCGTTGCCGTCCATGATGATGGCGACGTGCGTCGGCATGGTGGCCTTGGCCTGTGGACTGAGATGAACGGTGGAACTCATTTATTAGAACGCTTATTCAAAGCCTCAACGGCCTGCAAATCAATCAAACGTTTGCAGTTGGCCATTTCATTTCGGGCCAGCTCCATCTGTGACTCCGTGGCGGCGTGATTGTTCAAAATAATCCCGATATATTCCACGGCCTCGGTTGGCTTGTTCAAATCCAGATTCATCTGGGCCAGCATCAGCAGTCCCTCAAAATTTTTCGGATCCTTCTGCAATTCCTCTTTCGTGGCCTTGATGGCTTCGTCCAGTTCCCCGTCGCGCCGATGATTATGGGCGAATTTAAAATCCGGTCGCAGGCCGGTGATGGAGTGGAGGTCTCGATAGAAAAAGTTGACCTGATGATGGGCCGCCCATTGCGCGAGATTTCCGGCCCAGGTAATGGCTAACAGGCCGAAGGCACCCAACGAAGCTGCCACGAAGAGTCGCGGATCATTGATCTGACCGAATATGGCTGCGGACAACGATAGAACCAAAAACTGGCTCCAGACGATTTTTCTCCATCGCTCCTCGCGGAAATCAGGATGATGAGTCAGCAGGGCGAAAACACAAAACGTGACCGCTTGAACCACGAGATGTAGCAGCCAAACCATGGTGCTGGTTGGATCAGACGAAAATCGTCTGCTCCCGCGCCGGGCCGACCGACGCGATCTTTAGCTTCGCCCCGGTCAATTCCGCAATGGCCTTGAGGTAGCTGCGGGCTTTCGGTGGAAGTTGTTTCCATTTGCGGCACTTTGACGTGTCGGTTTTCCAGCCGGGAAATTCCGCATAGATCGGCTGGCACATCGCCAACACTTCGATGTCCGCCGGGACATAATCCAGCTTGGCTGAACCCGCCCGGTAACCGATGCAAACTTTAATGGTGTCAAGCGTATCAAGGCCGTCGAGGTTGGTCACGGCCAGTTCATCAATGCCGTTGATGATCGCCGAATACCGTGTCGCCACGGCATCAAACCAACCGCAACGGCGCGCGCGTCCGGTGGTCGCGCCAAATTCCCGGCCCATGGCGTGCAGCATGTCCGCGATCTCTGCATTCTCCGTCGGCAGCGGCCCCTCGCCCACGCGAGTGGTGTAAGCTTTCATCACGCCCATCACGCGATCCATCTTGTTCGGCGCAACACCGGAACCGGTGCAAGCCCCGCCCGCCGTCGTGTTCGACGACGTGACGAACGGATAACTGCCGTGATCAATATCGAGAAAAGTGCCCTGGGCGCCTTCAAATAAAATATCCGCTCCCCGGCTGGTTGCCTTGTGCAACAACACGACTGTGTTGGTGACAAACGGTTTCAACCGCCGTCCAGCCTCGCGATATTCCGCATGAATTTTGGCGAACGACAACGGCTTCGCGCCGAACGCCTTCAGGATTTCGTTGTTCTCCTTAATCTTGGCCCGCAGCAAGCCTTCAAACCGTTCCGGGTTGATCAAATCAATCATCCGCAAACCGGTGCGCGCCGCCTTGTCGCCGTAAGCCGGACCGATGCCGCGCTTGGTCGTGCCGATCTTGTTCTTGCCCTTGAGAATTTCCCGCTGGGAATCCAATTCACGATGATACGGCAGAACCAGATGGGCCGATTCGCTGATGAACAGATCCTTCACCGTCACGCCCTGCTTTTTGAGCGTGTCAATCTCCGCGACCAATCCGATGGGATCGACCACCACGCCGTTGCCGATGATGCACATTTTACCTTTGCGCAAAATGCCGGACGGAATCAGATGCAGCACATATTTCTTCGGGCCGAGATAAACGGTGTGACCGGCATTATTGCCACCCTGGGTGCGGACCACGACATCCGCCGTCTCCGTCAGGACGTCAATAATTTTACCTTTGCCTTCATCGCCCCATTGGGCGCCGACTAAAATCGTATTGGCCATATATTTTCAAAAATTACAAATGCGTTTGTTTCGTCCGCCATCACTTTGCGCGGGCCGCGACAATAAAAATCCCCGAACGTAAATTCGGGGCCAACGCACGACTATTTACAGACAGAGGCTAGGGATACTGGCCGCGAGTGTCAACCGGAATGAAACGAAAAATATGCTATTTCACCTTTTTCTCAAAAACCCCTTCCCCACCCAAAACCGCTCTAAATCCGCCCTCCTGCAACCATTTCTTCGCCGCCTTGTCTTGTTTCAAGTAAGCATCCCAGAAGGCGGTGGTGCTGATCTTAATGTCCTCGATCTGCGCCGGGTCATGGGGAAAAATGATTGAGCCCCGTTTCATCCCCGCAAACAGCATGTGGTCTCCGCCGTTGAAATTAACCAGGTAATCGTCCGCCTGGCCCATTTCGTCATAGGGGATGCGCCGGTTTTTCGCCGTCGTGCCGAACGCGACCACGTCCCGCGTCCCGGTCAGGTGCAGGCACGGTATCTGAATGTTCTTATAAACCCCGTCCCACACCACCACACCTTTTTCCACTGGGGCGCTCATCGCCACGATGGCCTTGACCCGGTCATCCCGCATCGTCAGATCATAACCGTCTTCCCGATTAAAAATTTCACCGGCGATGGATAAGGTCGTCATCGCCCCAAAGGAATGTCCGCCCACCCCAATCTTTTGTAAATCCAACCGGTCTTTGAATTCCCCCAATTTATTTATTTCGATCACTTTATCTATGGCAAAACTGACATCCAGCACCCGATTGGTCACGGTATTGGGATTGACCGCATCACGCACCGCCTGACGGCCTTGCGTGGCAACCTTTCCCCAAAACTCAGTGTCACTGCCCAAATGCTGCAAATGAACGCAAAAATATCCGTTGCTCGCCCAACACCGGCCCAGATATTCATAACCATCACGCGATCCACCCAGTCCGTGCGAAAAAATAATGACCGGCATCGGCCCCTTGGCTTCGCGAGGAGAATAAATTTTCACCGGAACCTTCCGATCCCTTTTCTGGTCATACCACTGATATTTCCTGATCTCAACCGGTGATTTCCCTGATAGTGGTTGATAGGGTGCCGCCACCTTGTCTTCCGCTCGACTGATCGCAACGGCAAGCAACTGCGTCAAAACCGCAAAAAATCTCGCTGCCCGCATCATATCTCCAAGAGCATTTGCGCCGGGTCTTCAATCGCTTCCTTCAACCGCTTCAAAAACGTCACTGCTTCGCGTCCATCCACGATACGGTGATCATAACTCAAAGCCGCATACATCATCGGACGGATCACCACTTGTCCCTCCACCGCGATGGGCCGTTCCTGAATCGTGTGCATCCCCAGGATGCCGCTCTGCGGCGGATTAACGATCGGCGTGGACAACAGCGATCCATAAACGCCGCCATTGGTGATGGTGAAAGTGCCGCCCTGCAATTCGTCTGGTTTGAGTTTGTTCTCCTGCGCGCGCTTGGCAAATTCCGCAATCGCCTTTTCCAATTCCGCGAAACTCAACCGCTCAGCATTCCGCAAAACCGGGACCACCAATCCCTTCCCCGCGCCGATGGCGATGCCGATATCAAAATAATTATGATAAACTATATCCTCGTCCTGCACCGAGGCGTTCAATTGTGGAATTGCCTTCAACGCTTCAATCGTCGCCTTCACAAAAAACGACATGAAACCAAGTTTCACTCCATGCTTCTGGGTGAACGACTCTTGATGTTCTTTACGCAAGGCGATCACTCGCGACATGTCCAATTCGTTGAATGTCGTCAGCATTGCCATGGTGTTCTGCGCCTCGACCAATCGCCGTGCGACGGCCCGGCGCAACGGCGTCATCCGCACCACTTCCACTTCGCGTCCCGGTGTGCTTTCCGCTTTTTTCACGACTTCAGTTTTTTCCTTGGGCGCTTCGGTGATCAGCTTTGGCGGCTCCACTTTGGACGGACTTGGCTCGATTTTGGCAGGTTGAGCATTGGGCGCGGCTGTTGGCTTCGTTTCAGTCGTAGCACCGCCGACTTCGAGATGGCCGATCACATCGCCAATAGCAGCTTTCTCGCCTTTACGTTTAAGGATTTTAGAAAGTTTTCCGGCGGCTGGCGCGGGCAATTCCACCGTGGCCTTCTCCGATTCCAGGGCGACAATATTCTCGTCCTTTTGGACGGCATCGCCCTCCGTTTTCAACCAATCACCGATCTCAACTTCCGTGATGGATTCACCGACCGAGGGCACTTTTAATTCAATAGGCATAAATTTGGTTTCTTTAAAGTTCCGCAAAAGCCTGGGTAACCAGGCGTTGTTGTTCCCGCTTATGGACCGAGATGGAGCCGGTCGCGGGACTAGCCGAGGCCAGCCGGTAAATTCCGTAAAAAGGAAATTTTCCAAAAAGCTCCTTCCCAAAATGCGCGCGCAAAAACCGCCATGCCCCCATGTTTTCCGGCTCCTCCTGCGTCCAAAAAACTGGCGTGCCATTGGGATACTGCGTTAGTATTTCGCGCAGCAAATCGTCTGTTCGCGGATAAAGCTGTTCCATGCGGATGATGGCCACGTCCTCGCGTTTCAGGTCTTCCCGTTGCTTTTGTAAATCGTAAAAAATCTTCCCGGTGCAAAGGATGATGCGCCGCACGTTTTCCGGCTTGGGCGATGCATCCGGAATGATCCGTTGAAACTCGCCGGTGGCGCATTCTTGAATGGCCGAAACCGCGCGCGGATGACGCAGCAAACTCTTTGGCGTCATCACGATCAACGGCTTGCGCCAGCGACGCATCACCTGTTCGCGCAGGCAATGAAAATATTGCGCCGGGGTGGTGGGATAAATCACCTGGATATTATCTTGCGCCGCCAAGGCCAAAAACCGTTCCAACCGCGCGCTCGAATGTTCCGGCCCCTGCCCTTCAAAGCCGTGCGGCAACAGGAGCACCAAGCCGCTCAACCGATTCCATTTGTCCTCTGCGCTGGCGATAAATTGATCCACGATCACCTGGGCAGAATTAATAAAATCACCAAACTGCGCCTCCCAGCAAATCAAGCCGTCCGGACAATCCAAGCTGTAGCCGTAATCAAAACCAAGCACCCCGGTTTCTGAAAGAGGGCTGTTCAAAATCGTCACCGGTCCTTGTTTTGGCTCCAAATTCTGCAACGGCACATACGGATGACCATCCACATAATCATATAAAATCGCGTGTCGTTGACTGAATGTTCCTCGTCCACAATCCTGCCCGCTTAATCGCACCCGCAAACCGTTCGTGCTGATCACCGCAAAAGCCAGCGCTTCGGCTGCCGACCAATTCAACTTTTCCTGGCCGGAAGCCATTTGCCGGCGTGACTCCAAAAACGGTTGAATTTTAGGATGCGCGTTAAAATTTTCCGGCAACTCGGTTTGCTTGCGAAGAAGCTCGGACAACTTTTCCACTGGAATTTGCGCCGCAGGATTTTCCGCGTTTTCTTCCGGCCCGCCCACGTAACTTCCCCGGCTCCAGACGCCGCGCAGTTTTTCGACCGGCGGTTTATACGTTTCACTTTGCGCCTCGGAAAGTTCCTGGTCCAAAACCTCCCGCCGCCGCGTGGTGATCGCATCCGCTTCCTCGCGTGTCAAGTCGTTCAATGCCAGCAGATGCTCTAAGTATCCTTCGCGTACCGTTTTTCGCTGTTCAATGGCACGATATAAAACTGGTTGGGTGAATGAAGGCTCGTCGCCTTCATTATGTCCCAGGCGCCGATAGCCATACATGTCAATCACCACATCGCGCTTGAAGGTCTGCCGAAAATCCAAGGCCATACGCACCACTTGCGCCACCGCTTCCGGGTCTTCGCCATTCACATGAAAAATGGGGATTTGCAACATCCGCGCCACGTCGGAAGAATACCCGCACGATCGCCCTTCACTCGGTGAAGTCGTGAATCCGATCTGATTGTTGACGATCACATGCACCGTTCCATGCACCGTGTAACCCGGCAACAAACTCATGTTCAACGTCTCCTGCGTCACTCCCTGGCCAATAAAAGCCGCATCGCCATGAATCAACAAGGCCATGCATTGCGTTCCGTCCGTGTCGCCCGACCGGTCCTGCTTGGCGCGCGTCCGACCGAGCACCACCGGATTCACAAATTCCAAGTGACTCGGATTAAAACAAAGTGAAAGATGCACTTTATTTCCCGCCACCGTTTCCCAATCGCTGCTGTAACCGAGGTGATATTTCACATCGCCACGCCCGGAGAACAAGCGCGGATCATCGGTGAACTCCCGAAAAATCTGGCGCGGACTTTTGCCGATGATGTTCGCCAACACATTCAAACGCCCGCGATGCGCCATCCCGAATACAATCTCCTTCGTCCCCTGCTCCGCCGCTTTTTCAATCGCCAGATCCAGCAGTGGAATCAAGCTCTCGCAACCTTCCAGCGAAAAGCTTTTTGCTCCGACAAATTTCTTGCGGATAAATTCCTCAAACGAAACCGCATCGGTCAATCGCGTGTAAATCCGGATCTGTTCTTCACGCGTCAATGCCAGTCGGTTGCCCGTCCCTTCCATTCGTTTTTGGAGCCAGCGCCGAACGACAAAATTATCAATGTGCATGTACTGCACCCCGATGGACCGGCAATATGTATCGCGTAACCGTTGCAAAATCTCGCCCACTGTCCGCAAACCCTCCGCCTGCAACGTTTCCGAAAGCACCGGACGGGCCAGATCTGCTTCGGTGAATCCGTAGAAAGCCAATTCCAATTCCTGCGGCACCGGTCGCGGCAAACCCAAAGGATCAATTGCCGCTATGTTGTGTCCGCGCACCCGATAATTGCGCACCAACTGATTCACGCGGCTTTGCAAATGCGCTGCTTCCACATCGCCGTCCGCCACGGCAGAACCCAGTGGCGAAGGATTAAACAGACCCGGGGGCTTGAACCGGGGCTGGAGGAGTGGCGCTTCATTGCCATCGCCATTTTTCCACGTCTGAAAAAAACTGGCCCATTCCGGCGCGACCGACGCCGGGTCGCGGACAAAGTCAGCATACATTCCCTCGAGAAAATCGAGGTTCGAACTGCTTGGACTATCCGGTGATTGGCTCATGTTAAATCGTGCCGCACTCTACAAATAGCCTCCCTTGGGTTGAGAAGCAACTTTTGGGTATTATTCCGTGGGGGCTATTTTGCTGGAAAACGGAGCGCGGGTCTGTGGCACAGACCCGCAGGGGCTTCGAAGTTCAAGAGGATTATGTTTAATCTACGACTGTCTCACTGGCCAGCTGCTGCGGGTCGCAGGCCCGCGCTCCGTCGAAGAACTTTCTTGCACAACTTAACCAGACCGTCTTTGCTTGAACCCGTCGTACTTATGAAACCGTTTTTGTTCCGTCATGCCGAATCCTTCCAGCTTTAATGCCATTGATCTGACGGTGTTCGCCCTTTACATGGTGACGTCCATCTCCCTCGGCTTTTGGGTGGCGCGCAAGGGGTCGCAGACGGCCCAGGGCTATTTCCTTGGCAACAAAACGATCCCCTGGTTTGTCATCGGCTCCTCCATGGTCGCGGCGGACATCAGCAGCGAACAGTTCATCTCCAACGTCGGCGGCGCCTACAAACACGGCATCGTGCTGGCGGCGGGCGATTGGAATGCGTGGATCATTTACAGCCTGCTGATCCTGGTGTTCCTGCCGTATTACGTGCGCACCGGGGTGACGACGATGCCGGAATTCCTGGAGCGCCGGTATAATCCGACGTGCCGGTATATCTTCGCCATCGCGTCCATCATCGGTTTCGTGGCGGCGATCAATGCCGGGGCGCTGTTCTCCGGCGGCGTGATGCTGGACAGTTTTTTCGGCGAAGACATGGCGAAGATGTTGCCGCACACTTCGATGTCGCCG
This sequence comes from uncultured Verrucomicrobiales bacterium, assembly GCA_903927905.1. Lineage (GTDB taxonomy): Bacteria > Verrucomicrobiota > Verrucomicrobiia > Limisphaerales > Palsa-1400 > CAIYOY01. The sequence continues at coordinate 9,283 of CAIYOY010000112.1, forward strand.
GTGGTAATGTATATCATATTCTTCGCGATCACGACCGGGGTTTATACGATTTACGGCGGATTGAAATCGGCGGCGTGGACGGATCTGTTGCAAGTGGTGATTTTGTTGGTGGCGGGATTCATGGTGCCGGTGATCGCATTGCAACATATCAGCGGCGTGGGCGAATTCATCCGCGATAACAACGAGCGTTTTCAAATGTTCAAGCCGCCGTCGAGCAAGCCGTTTCCGGTGACGGGCGTGTTCACGGGATTTCTGTCGGTGGGAATCTGGTATAGCTGCACGAGCCAGCACATGGTGCAGCGCGTTCTGGCGGCGAAGGATGAATGGCACGCGCGCGTGGGCGTGGTTTGCGCGGGGTTTCTGCACATCATCATGCCGTTCTTTTTCATCGTGCCAGGGATCATCGCGTTCAAGATGTTTCCGAATCTGAATCCGCCGGAGTCGGCTTACTTGACACTTGTAAAACATTTTATTCCGACCGGATTGAAGGGGTTGTTGTTCGCCGGGATGGCGGCGGCGTTGATGGGGCATGTGGCCACGGTGTTGAATTCGTCCTCGACGATTGTGACGCTCGATCTTTACAAGCGGCTGATCAATCCGGCGGCGAGCGAGAAGCAATTGGTGTTGGTGGGGCGTTGGAGCGGCGCGCTGGTTTTGATCGCGAGCGTATGGATCGCCATCGGTTTCACGCAGAGCAGCGAGACGTTGTTCGAGAATATCCAGACGGTGTTCTTCTTCATCGCGCCGCCGTTCGCGGTGGTGTTCACCATGGGGATCATGTGGAAACGGGCCAACAGCACGGCGGCGGTGATGACGATGGTGTTGGGTTTTATTTTCACCGCGTGTTTAATGAAGTTTGAATGGCTCGGGGCTTACAACACCTTCAATCATCGCGCCATCGTTTCCTGGCTGGTTTGCATGACAGTGATGATCACGACTTCCTTGCTCACCGCACCGCCGCCGGAGGAGAAGATCAAAGGGATTATCTGGAATAAATCGTTCCTCATGTTGCCACCGGAGGAACAGGCGAAATATCGCGGGTTGAAGGATTGGCGGATTTGGTGGCTGCTGTTCA
>CAIYOY010000113.1 GCA_903927905.1 uncultured Verrucomicrobiales bacterium
ACCCGACGGCGCGCACGGAGTGACGCGCCCTACCTTCACACCTCAACTCAGCCGCATCGGCATGACCACGTAGAGGAACGGGCCGTTGATCTTCAACACGCCGGGACTGAGTTCATCAATCAATTCCAGAAAAACTTCATCGTCGGTCAACGCGCTCAACGGCTCGATCATGTAGGCGGGATTGAAGGCAATGGCCATGTCTTTGCCCTTGTAATCAATCGCCATCGTTTCGCGGGCTTCACCGACTTCCGGGGAATTGGCGGTGATGGCCAAATTGTTGCGACCGATGGCCAGTTTGACCGAGTTGGCCTTGTCGCTGGTCATGATCTGCGCGCGGCGCAACGCGGCCAGAAATTCTTCGCGCGGCAGGGAAATGCGTTCTTTCGTCTCGCTCGGAATGACTTGGCGATAATTCGGATAATTGCCTTCGACCAGCTTGGAAATGACCAGCACGGAGCCGCCTTTTTCATTGGTCAAAGTCAGGGCGAGTTGGTTTTCGGTGAATTTGATTTCAACGTCGCCTTTGTCGGTCAGGAGACGGTTTAGTTCGTTGACCGCTTTGGTCGGGACGATGAATTCGCTCTGGCTGCTTTCTGGAATGTCCACTTCTTCATCCACCAGCGCCAAGCGGCGACCATCGGTGGCGACCATGGTCATTTTGTGTTCCTTGAGGCTGATGAAAATACCGTTCAAAACGTAGCGCGATTCATCGGAAGAAATCGCGAAGGAAGTTTTTTTCAACATCCCCTTGAGCTTTTCCTGCGGGAGCACGATTTTTTTGCTCTCTTTAAATTTTTGAATGGGAGGATATTCGTCCGCGCTCAACCCGAGAATTTTGTAAAACGAAGCCCCGGCCCGGATGCTAGTCGCATTTTTTTCGTCCACTTCCATCTCGATCTCGGGACTGGCAAGTTCGCGCACGATGCCGAACAATTTCCGCACCGGCACGGTGATCGCTCCCTGCTTTTTCACGTTGGCTTCCACGGCGCAACTGATGGAAACATCCAGGTCCGTGGCGGTCAGTTCGAGCCGGTTATCGGTGGCGCGAAGCAGGACGTTGGAAAGAATCGGCAGCGTCGTCCGACTGCTGACGATGTTCTGCACGGATTGCAGTCCGTGAATGAGCTGGTCTTTGGCGATGCTTAAATTCATGCGGCCCTCTTAATAGAGTCTTTCTGTACAGAAAGAAAGTTATTATTAAGGTATGTTGATAATACCAACAACTTCACATGTCAAGGCTGGGTCAACGACTTGCGTCCAAAAATAGGCACGAGAAAAACCGCCAAGAAAACTGGAATCTCCCGAAAAGCGCAGTTATTCGCAAACGGCACAAGTCATTCACAATCAATTCAGAAGCGTCGCGCCTGTTTAATAACATTTTCAAAAATCACCGCGACGGCTTCAACTTCTTCCATGGTGGACTCGCGTCCCAGGGAAAATCGCACCAAAGAATTGGCCAGCTTTTTCTCCACGCCCAAGGCCGACAAAACATGCGACGGCTCCAAAGACCCAGCCGAACACGCCGAACCGCTCGACGCGCACACGCCTTGCAAATCCAACCCAGCCAGCAACGTGATGCTGTCACAACCTTCCACCGTGAAACTGATGGTGTTGGCCAAGCGGTTGGTCTTGGAACCTTGAAAAGACACGCTTGGGATGTTGATTTTCGCCAAAAGCTGAGTGGTTAAATCCAGCATCTTTGCTTTCGGAAACACCGGATGAAGAATAAACCGTTCCATCGCTTCCGCCAAACCGATGATGCCAGTCATGTTTTCTGTGCCGGCGCGCCGTTCGTTTTCGTGTCCGCCGCCGAAAAGGATGGGGTCAGGATGCAGCGGCGATTTGATGTAAAGCGCCCCGGCCCCTTTCGGTCCATGAAATTTGTGCGCGCAAATGGAAACGAGGTCGGCATTGAACTGGTTGATGTTGGAAAAATCTTCTTTGCCGAACCACTGCACGGCATCCGTATGGAACAGAACTCCTCGTTCCTTGCAGATTTCCCCAAATTTTGCCACCGCCTGAATAGTGCCAATCTCATTATTCGCCGCCATCAAGGAGACCAAAGTAGTATCTGCCCGAATCGCCTTTTTCAGGTCCTCTGGATTGATAACTCCTTCACTGCTCACCGGCAGCCGCGTGACTTGAAACCCTTCTTTCTTCTCCAAATAATCAAAACAATGCAGCACGGCGTGATGTTCAATGGTGGAAGTGATCAGATGTCGCCCCTTATCGCGCAACGCCCGCGCCGTCCCGAAAATCGCCAAATTATTCGATTCCGTGCCGCCGCTGGTGAAAATGACTTCGCTCGGTTTGCAACTCCAGACCTTTGCCACCCGATCCCGCGCATCATCCAAAATCGCCCTAGCCCGCCGTCCGATGTGATGCACGCTCGAAGGATTGCCGTAAATCTCCCCCAGAAACGGCAGCATCGCCTCGCGCACCTGGGCATCCAGCGGCGTGGTGGCGTTGTAATCTAAATAAATGGTCCTCATCGGAAACAATAAAATATAAGCCCCCCCTTCGACTTGCCATCATAATTCACAAACAATGAAACCTTTTTTCAGGCCAGCAGTCTATATTGTCAGGCGGAACATTGAGCGTTCAGCCCAAACAATCAAATGAAGAAAAAAATTATCCTCATAACCGGTCTTGTTCTCTTGGGTGTGATACCCTTGGCTTGGAACAGTTTGCAGGCCCAAACCAACACTGCAACGCCAGGCAAGGCCCTCCACGCCCATGAACGCCACCCCGCCATTCGCAGAGCCATGATGGCATTGCGCGAAGCCAAGGTGGAAATGGAACATGCCGATCACGACTTCGGCGGTCATCGCAAGGAAGCTTTGGAACAATGCGACAAGGCGTTGGCCCAATTGAAGCTGGCCCTGGAATTTGACAAGAAATAAAAACGCAGCAGCCGCGAGCCAGTCAAACTTTATCCTTCCCGCAAAGAAGGACGCTCAGGCTGTTTTGTTTCCGGCTCCGTGGGAATAAACCAAATCCTCATCCGGATTAATTCCCCACCGTTTCCCGACCCCTTCCAAATCCGAAGAAATGCTCCACCGATCTGCTTCCGGCGCTTCGGTGTGACTGCGATTCGCGCCTTTCAACTGCATGCAACCCTTGTTGTTGCCGATCTGTTCCAGTCGTTCGCAATCTTCCTGCGACAAAGTCTTTTCCGGCAACGCCGCCAACTCATCCACCTTCGTTTCGATCGTTTTGCAACCAGCGCCCACTTCCTGAATCAACGTCGGCACCACGCATTTAACTTGCGGCTGTGAAAGATTCCACAGGCACGACAGTTGCAACAAGGTCAACCCATTATTTTCCGCCACCGACCGCATCTTATCCAATTTCTCATTCCCAGCTTCCACCCAACCCGCAGGCCGGAACGTGCGGTGATCCGACGGCCCGAATTTGTGTCCCGGCTTCACGTCATCATGGAATAACCCACCGTAATCCACTACCCGCGTGATCAAATCCACCTCGTATTTCTTCGCCGCCGGCAAAACCATATTACCCGGCCACGGTTCCAGCGGATTCAAAATAATCATGGCCCAATCAATCAACGGCCCAAAACGTTCCATGCACAAGATCATGTCCAGCGTGAAACCATTGGCCGGCCCAGGAGCAACGCCGATGCGGTCGGTCAGCTTTGCGTCCTTCAATTTTTCCATGCCGGACCAAACCTTGTCATTCGTGTAGCCGATGGAGTCGGGATTATGCAGCAGCAACAGATCAAACTTCTCCGCCTTGCAACGCGCCAGAGATTTCTCCGTCGCCATCCGCATGTAATCGGCAAAATCCGCAGGCTGCCGCAGCGCGGAATCGGTGAAGCGCGGATAGCCCTTTGAGCCGGAACGTTGGCCCTTGTAAAAATCATGCCCAATCGCGCCGACCAAACAATACGACTCTCGCGGCAACCCCGAAAGCGCACGGGCCAGCAGTTCATCGGCCAGGCCGTTACCATAAACATCCGCCGTCATGAACGTGCGAATGCCGCGGTCATAAGCGTGGCGGACGACCGAAATCCAGCGGTCATCGGCGAGGGCTTCGCCGAAGTGCATAAAACGTCCGCCATTCCAGGCGCCAAAAGCTGTGCGTGTGACATCCATAAAATTAACTGGGTAAACTTTAGCACTCCCACCGCGCTTGCAAAACCTTTTTAAGGAAAGAAGTAGGACTGGCAAAAACGCCACTGAATATGCTACCTTGCAGGCAATGGTAGAAACCGGAACTCAAATGTTGCAGGAAACGGTTGCCCGGCTGGTGAAAGAATTCCAGCCGGAAGAAATCTATCTTTTTGGTTCCCAGGCTTGGGGTGTGCCGACGGCAGAGAGTGATCTGGATTTTTATGTCATTGTGCGGGACAGCAAAGAACGTCCAATCCGACGAGATCAACGGGCGCAATTATGCCTTGGAACATTGGATGTTTCCGCAGATATCCTGGTTCGGACGCGGGGAGAGGTGGAGAAGGCCCGGACCGTCATCGGCAGTTTGACCAACACCATTTTGCGCAAAGGCCGCAAGCTTTATGGATGAGGCCAAGCGGGAATTGTTGTGTGCCTGGCTGACTAAAGCGGCCAATGATTTGAAGAACGCTGGCATTGTCAGCGAAGCTGCGGACGGCCCGTTGGACACGGCGATTTATCATTGTCAACAAGCAGCCGAAAAAGTGGTCAAAGCGTTTCTGCTTTATCACGACCGAGAGCCGGAAAAAACTCACGACATTCGCAAGTTGACGGTTCAAGCGATGGCGTTTGCACCGGAGTTTAAAGAGCATTTAGCTGCGGCGTCAGCGCTGACGCCATTTGCCTGGGAATTTCGTTACCCGAATGATTTCGCGGAAACATACCCCACCGATGAAGAGTTTAACGAAGCGTTAAAACAGGCGCGGGCCATTTATGATTTTGTATTAAGTTTGCTTCCGGCTGAAACGCATCCAGCGCAGGAAAAATCAAAGCCCTGAAATACGCCATGACCTTGGCCCAAGCCAAAACACGCCACGCCCAACAGGCCGCTGAAATCCGGCGGCACGATCATCTTTATTACGTCGAGGCCAAACCGACGGTCAGCGATTACGATTACGATCAGATTTATCAGGAGCTGGTGAATCTGGAGGAAAAATATCCCGACTTGGTCACACCCGAGTCTCCCACCCAGCGCGTCGCTGGCAAACCAAGCGAAGGCTTTAAGCGAATCCACCACAAAATCCCGATGTTGTCGTTGGAGAAAATCAAAGCCGCCGATCATCCGACCAGCGCGGAAGAACCGGACGTGGAAAAGCGCAAACGGCAACAGGATGAAAACACGCTTAAAGAACTGGAGTCATTCGACGCGACCATGCACAAGCAGCTTGGCAAAGACCGCATCGAATATGTCATGGAGCCGAAGGCGGATGGCGTTTCGATTTGTGTGCATTACCGAAAAGGGAAACTGGTTCTAGGCGCGACACGCGGTGATGGCCAGGAAGGCGATGACATCACTACCAATATCCGCACCATCCGTTCATTACCGTTGGAATTGAAAACAGATGATCCGCCGGAACTCTTGGAAGTGCGCGGAGAGGCCTACATCTCGATGGCCGAATTTGAAAAACTGAACGACAAGCTGCGCGAGGCTGGCGAAAAACCTTTCCCCAACGCCCGCAACGCCACCGCCGGGACCTTGAAACAACTCGACCCCAAACTCGTCGCCGAACGCCCGATCAGCATTGTGTTCTACGCTGTCGGCATGTGTGAAGGAATCGAGTTCACCACTCACGCCGAAGTTTTGGAAACGCTGAAAAAATTCGGATTGCCCACCCAAAAATTATGGTGGAAATGCGATGGCATCGAGGCCGTGGAAAAAGCTTACCTGAAAAATGTCGTGGCGCAGTATGATGAGAAAGCGGACCTGCGCACCAAGCTCCCTTATGAAATAGACGGTATCGTTCTCAAGGTAAACGATATGGAAGATTGGGAGCGCATCCCGATGAAAGCGCGCGCCCCTGGTTACGCCATCGTGCACAAACCGATCCCCTGGATCACGCCGGCCGAAACGAAACTGAACAACATCACCGTGCAAGTCGGCCGCACCGGCGTGCTCACGCCCGTGGCGGAATTGGAGCCGGTGTTTCTGCAAGGTTCCACCATCGCACGTGCCACGTTGCATAACGAGGATGAGATCAAGCGCAAGGATATCCGCATCGGCGACACGGTGGTGGTGCGGAAGGCCGGCATGGTCATCCCCGAAGTGGTCGAGGTCGTAAAAAGCAAGCGTCCCTCCAGCACCCACGAATTTGATTTCTACAAACATATCCACGGCAAATGCCCCGTCTGCGGCGGCACCGTGGCGCGCGATCCCAAATATTCCGCCTGGCGTTGCGAAAATCTGCATTGCCCCGCTCAAGCCACGCGCCGCGTGGAATTTTTCACCGCCCGCAGTGCGCTTGACATCGAGAGCGTCGGCGGCATCGTGGCCGATGCGCTCGTCGTGCGCGGATTGATCAAAGACCCGCTCGATTTATTCGCATTGAAAGTGGAGCAAATGGCCGTCCTGAACCTCGGCGACGAAGAATCTCCGCGCATGTTCGGCCAGAAAAACGCCGAGAAAGCCTGGAACGCCATCCAACGCACCCGCACCTTTCCGCTGTCCCGCTGGCTCTTCGGCCTCGCCATTCCTGACGTCGGCAAAATCAGCGCCGGCCAACTGGCGGCTTTTCACGCGACCATCGAAGACGTAGCCCATTCCAAAATCCTACAGGACGTGATCGCCTATCACGAAAAAACCGAGCAAGCCCGGCAGTTGAAAAAGGAAAATCCCGAACGCGCCGAAAAAATCAAAGCCGAAGCCGAAGCCGCCGCGCAACGATTGTTGGAAATCGGCTTCGCCCAAAAGAGCCAACGCAAAAACGAAAAAGACGCCGGCATCGTGACCGAGCTCGGCCCCGTCGTGGCCCAAAGCGTCCTGGACTACTTCGCTTCCGCCGAAGGAAAAAACAACATTCTCCGGATGAAAGAACTCAACATCCATCCCGCAAGCGAAAAGGTGGATTTAAAAGCCAAAGCCGCCCTGCCCTTCGCCGGAAAAGTTTTCGTTCTGACCGGCACCCTACCGACGATGAGCCGAGAAGAAGCCGGAGCAAAAATCGAGGCCCTCGGCGGCAAAGTCACCGGCAGCGTCAGCAAAAACACCGACTACGTTTTGGCCGGAGCCGAGGCGGGGTCAAAATTGGAGAAGGCAAAAGAGTTGGGTGTGAAAATAATAGACGAATCCGGGTTCCAAAAAATGTGCGAATCTTGATAGGGAGAAGGTGGAGCGAGTCGGACCCGCGAGCCGTTTTGTTTAACCAACCCGAAGGACTGAAATAAGAAACAGGCTTATTTCAGTTATTGCCATAAAACTGAAATAAGCGAAAGCGCCTTGACATATTATCCTTATGCGATAATATCCCTCCGTGATCAACAGCTTTGCTTGCGCAGAGACCGCTGGCATCTTTCATGGTGAAAGATCGCGCAAACTGCCGCCTGATATCCAGAACACCGCACGGCGAAAACTGGAATATCTGCATCAAGCTCGGAAATTGATGGATTTACGAATGCCGCCGGGCAATCGGCTGGAAGCATTAAAGGACGGACGCAAAGGACAATTCAGTATTCGAATAAACGACCAGTGGCGTATTTGTTTTCAATGGCTGGATGAAAATGCGGAACAAGTTGAGATTGTGGATTACCATTAAATAGAATTTATGAACGCGCAAAAAAACAGACTGGCCCCCGTCCACCCCGGCGATGTCTTGCTCGAAGACTTTATGAAACCATTGGATCTGAGCGCCTACGCCGTCGCCAAAGCCGTCGGTGCCACGCCCATCACCATCAGCCTGATTTGCCGCCGTCGTCGAAGCATCAGCGCCGATATGGCCCTGAAACTCGGCCGCCTGTTCAACGTCTCCCCCGAACTTTGGATGGGCATCCAGTCCGATTACGACTTGGAAGTGGCCCGCCTGAAAAACCAAAAGACCATTGAAAAACGAGTCCACCCATTGCCCGAATTAGTTGCAGCATAAAAGAATGCAGCACACTAAGGGGAATTTGTCGCGCTATCCGCTATCTGTGCGAGGTCATCAATCCAACAAAAAAACGCCAATTGATTTCTAGAGATTTCTAACTCCCAAGCAATCGCATGGGGGGAAGAAAACGAGCTGAAACGATAATATAGTTGCAAGGCCATTACGGCAGCGATGGTTTCTTGATTCTTGTGTGCGCAAGCATTTCGCACTGTTTGTAAATGTTTTGGCCCTAAAAGAGGAAGACCAAAAGCAGTCAAAAGCTCATTTTTATTTATGGGCTGCAAACCATTTATGATATCAATAATTTTGTTCTGATCGCCCCAAGTTGGTTCTTGGCGAATGTGTGATAAGCTTTTTCCGGGCTTAATTGGTTTTCTTTTAGCAGATTGTGCTGCTTCATAACCCAAGCGGCGCCACGAATTATCTCTGAGGCGGCTTGCGACAACATTCCCGCTTCGAGTGCGAGCGCCTAAACAGGATTGGAGTAACAAATTCCTGCAAAACAGGCACCAAGCCTGCCACAATTCGGAAATTAGAGTTTCCGTCAAAAATTTTGTTCGCCAGGCGGAAACTGTCCCAATTTCGTTCCTGATGTCTGAAGCTCTTTGTTCAAGGAGAAACAATTGTTTTCTAAACGATTTGTAAATAGGAGAGAGGCTACGCACACGCAGGTGTTAAAGCAAAACACGGACCATTTCACGGGCTCGAGCCGTGCGCTGCGCCGCTTTTGTAGTCGTGCTTATAGCAGCATTAACATAAATCTTATATTTTCCTTGGGTATCTTGCGTTTCATGAGCTTCGGCTAATTCTTTAAGACCAGAGAGGGCTCTTTCTTTATTGCGAAAATAAGAATTAATAGGAGCATGCCCCAACAATGTGTCTCCTCCAGGAATCCCAAATTTTAGGTGTGCCGTCGCTGTAAATAGAGAAAGGATGGCATAGGGCTTCATTAAGAAGGTTCCCTGTAATTCAATAAAATCTTTAGCAAGTAGCTTGAAAAAGCCGCTTACAATTTTCTGATATTCTTTTTCTTTTGGAAAACAGGCATCGTATTTCTCGTAAATCCCCTTAATTGATTTATCCGATTTATTAATAATTCCCTGTTCAAGTACAAGAATAAATTCGCTTAACATTTCGGCATCGGCCATCCTTAAAATCTGTTTTGGAGTAAGGATTTCATATGTTTCAAGTTGCGGTGAAAATTGATCAGACAACTCATTGATGAACCATTTAAAAAGGCCTTGAAATTCAGAATGACGTTTCTCCGCAGGATTCAAAGGAACCGTGTAAGCGTTCATCCGACGAAACATTTCCAGAAGTTCCTTTTTTTCAGCGGCTAAAATTACATCCGTCGGAACGGAAAAAACCAGAAACAGGCGCTGCTGATCGTCGCTCAAATCATCAAATTTTTTCCCGGAAAAGTTTTTCGAAACGGAGGAAAGAGCAAATTTGTTTTCTAAAAAATCCACAATGGTATGAAGCCGTTGTTGTCCATCGACAACCTCTCGGATTGGCTTTCTGCTTCTTGCGTCGAAGGATTGATAAAAATACACCTTAGGAAAAGGAAAGCCTTCCAAAATTGTATCTATAAAATAACTCCTGGCCGAAACCGGCCAAATCCCAGCGCTTCTCTGATAAGCCTGATTGATGATGATATCCTTCCTCTTAAAGGCCTCATGTAATTCAGAAATGGTATAATCAGAATGATTGATTTTCAAAAGTGTGATCCTTTCAAGTGAATTAAGGTTAGTGTTTTAAGTGGTTTTGTCGAACAAAAAGAAGGTTTAGGGAAAAGCTGAAGCCAAACCTCTGGAAGCTGCTTTTACACGGCTACTTACCTCCAATAACGCCAGTTCACATTTGGAAAAATATTATCCTGCCACTCCATCTTTCCTAGCGCAGCCTCGTCAATTTTCTTCCCCATCAACTGCTCATACAACGAAGTGAATCGCAGTAGATGATCTTTTACCCGGCGAGTGGCGTATTCGGGACTCGTGCCGGTTCGTAGAATGAATGGCCAATCGCTGGCTTGCGCCAAGAGCAATTCGCGCGCGGCTTGTTTTAGGGCGCGGTCTTGCAAGGGGGTTGGCTCCGCGACAAGCCGCGCCAATTCGGTCATGCGGGACTGGGCGATGCGGAGGTGCGGGTAGATCCATTCGTTGGCTTCGTTCAGCCAGACGCGCCAGTAGCCTTCTTCGCCCCAGGATGACGCACTGGGCAAAGCGACTTGTTGCGTCGGATAGCGGCGGAGATATTCGTTTGGCGTGGTCAGGGTGAAAACCTTTTGGTCGTAGTAAGCTTTGCGCACGAAGAAATTTAAAAACTCCGGGCCTTCATACCACCAGTGGCCGAAGAGTTCCGCGTCGTAGGGCGAAAGCACAATCGGCGGGGCGTCCATGATCGCTTGAAGCTTTTGGAATTGAATCGTGCGTGCATTCAGAAAATGCGCGGCGTGAGCGTCCGCCGTTCGCAGGGCTGCGTCGCGGTCATAAATATGTTTCTCCCCGATGCGGTGGTATTTGATGCCGGTGAATCCGCGATGGTCGGCGGAGGGCAGGAACGGTTTGACGTAGTCGAAGTCCAGATCGAAACCGATGTCGCGATAGAAATCCCGGTAACGTTCATCGCCGGGATAGCCTTCCTGTTTGCTCCACACTTGCCGGGCGGATTCGAAATCGCGACCGAATGCGGCGACGCCGTTCGGCGTGAACACCGGTGCAAAAACTCCGTAGCGCGGACGCGGGCGCGCGTGCAGCAGCCCGTGTGTCTCAGTCACAAACCAGCGGATGTTCGCCTCTTGCAAAACGGTTTCAATGCCCGGCGTGAAAGCACATTCCGGCAGCCAGATGCCACGCGGATTGCAGCCGAAACATTCGCGGTAATGATCCCGAGCAGTCAGAATCTGCGCGCGTAACGACGGCAGATCATCCGCCAGCAATGGCAGCAGCGCATGGGTGGCCGCGCAGGTGGCGATCTCCAATTTCCCCTGTTCTTGAAATTTGCGAAACGCCCCGACCAGATTCCTGCCATAGGCAAAATACGTCTCCCGCGTTTTGGTGAAGCGATCGTGATACATCCACGCCAGCTTTTGATAAGCCGTGTCCCAATGCGTCCGATGAATCTCCTTGTCGGCCAATTCGATCAAGCCGTCCAAATGCTTGACATAACGTTCTTGCAACAACGGATCCAGGAGCATGGAGCAGAGCGTCGGCGAGAGAGACATGGTCAGCCGCGTTTCCATCCCATCGGCGAGCCAGCCGTCCATGATTTGGACGAGCGGGATGTAATTTTCCGTGATCGCCTCAAAAAGCCAGTTTTCCTCTAAAAACTTTTCATGCTCAGGATGCCGCACAAACGGCAGATGAGCATGCAGGATAAGGGCTAAATGTCCGGGCATGAGCAGAGTCTAGCCAACTGCGGCCACAATGGGAGGCTGAAGTTTGGGGTCTTGCGGATGCGCGCCGACCTCGCCGGAATATTGTGTGTCCCGGCTGAACTTCAGGGCCGCTTTGCGCATATCCTGTCCATCGGCGGAAAGCGCTACCGCTGGCAAAGCATAATCTCCATCCGGCAGCGCGAAGCGAAAACTGAATGAGCCATCGGGCCGCAGTTTGATCGGACGTCCGCCAATGGTGACGGCCGCATCCGGCTCCGTCGCGCCGTAAATGATCAACTCCGCGTTCACATTGAACCAAAACCCGCGCCGTTTTTCTCCGCCGCCGCCGAACGGACTGGAAAGACTCGACACCGAGAACGACGACGGTAATCCGAATTGTGACGCGCTGATGGAGGAAACATCTTCCTGCAATTGGCGGCGGATCAGTTCCGTCACCTCGAGCGAGCCGATCCAAACCCGGCGCACCTGGTCCATCGAGACGACCGACGCCAGCGCTTTTTCCTGCGTAGGAGTCCATTCGCCGGCCCAGATTTGGGAAGCTTCAGGCAGGTTGGTAAACCCTTCCGCACGCAACTGCTGCAAGGCTTCCGCCAACGGCACATTTTCGCGCAGGGCAAGTTTCACTAGCTTCAACAATTGTTCAAAAGGCACATCCGCCGGAATGGTCGCAAAACGAAAATCCGAATCATCTGACATCGAATCCGGTGGGGTCAAAGTCGGACTGGAACTCGACAGCGCGATCCATTTTCCAGCCACATCGTAGTAGCCGAGTTGCGCCGCGTACTTGGTCCCAGCCTCGGGCACCGGGACAAACCAGTTGCGCGATTCCGGGTGAAGATGGATTTGCGAAATGACCTCTCCGCCAATCTCATCACGCAAAACGCGCAAGACCAGATGACCATCGCTGGACAAGGCGTTGTGCTTCTTGAGTTGCGCGCCGCTCATGTCCCAATGCGCATAAAGCCAATGCGGATCGCGGGCGGTCAGGAACAATTGTTGCGTGCCGTAAGATTCCGGCAGCTCGCCTTCCGTCGGAGAAAAATGATGCACCGGCGGCTTTGGCCCAAGGGCAAAACGCTGACCGGGCCCGCTCGCCGCCGGAGCGGGAGACGGTTTATCCCCTTCCAACAGGAAAGCGGGAATTTTGGGAGATTTCTTTTTTAGGACCCGTAATGCATTGGCCGGAACCGCTTTTTTGACGGTCGGCGCGCTTTTGGCCGGTGCTGTTTTTTTGACTGTTGGGGCCGGTTTCTTTTTTGCCGGCTTGGCCTCTTTCGCTTTGGCCTTGGCGGGAGCTTTGGCCTTGATCGCGACAGCCTTGCGAGCCTTGGCGGGTTTGGCTTTAGGCTTCGATGGGGCAACAGTTTTCTTCGGCTTCATAGTGAAATCACGGGATTGGGAAACACCGTTTAAATCTTCCAGTCCACAACTATGTCCCACCAAGAGAAGCGGCGCAAATATAAAAAACGGGCCGGGACTTTCTTCGATTTCGAAATGAAGACATTGTCATAAAAGCCAAAGGGCTTGCCAAACCCTGTCAATGAAGGGTTAAATGTCTCTTTATGGCCAGCAACCAACAGGCAGAAAACCGCCCCTCCAGCGAGGCGCTCATCTATGTCGTGGATGACAAAGATGTCCTGGTGCAGTTCGCCGAGGCCGTGTTGCAATCCGCCGGTTACCAGGTCCGCAGCTTCACCGATCCCAAGAAAACGCTTGAAGCCATTCTCGAGGCCGGTCGGCAACCCGATTTGCTCATCACGGATTATGACATGGGCGACATGAACGGCTTGGAATTGATCGAAGCCTCCCACGGCAAAAATCCCGGCCTGAAAACGATTTTGTTGAGCGGCACCGTCACCGAGTCCTTCATCAAGAACAGCCCCACCAAAGTGGATCAATTTTTGGCCAAACCCTATCAGCCGCCCAAATTGATCTCCGTCGTCGGGCAAGTCTTGGCGGATTAATCCCCCCTTCTCCTATTTTCCATCGGCAATCAGCCTTGCCCAGCATCCCGTGTTTGCGTGGGTTGTGGTCTCGCCCGGAACCTGCTTCACTACTCACGACCATAAAAATCGGGCAAAGAAAATTTTGCCCAAAACCGTCCTTTTAACTTATGAAAACGAACCTGTCCATTAATCCCTCCTGCATTGTGCCCCGCTGGAAACAGCTAATCGTTCTTGGTCTGGCACTGGCCGTTGGTGGAGCGAGTGCGTTGGCGTCCCGCCCCTTGGGCATTGATGTGTCGTCCTACCAGGGCCATCCCACTTGGTCGAGCGTCAAGGGAGCCGGTTACATTTTCGCCTGGGCCAAAGCCGTGGAAGGCACCGGGATCACCGATGGCGACTACACCTACAACGCCTCCAACGGTAAAGCTGCGGGCGTGTATATGGGGGCCTATGATTTTGCCCATCCGGAATCAAGCAGCGGCGGGACCGAAGAAAACCATTTCTGGAGCGTGGCCAGCCCCTACATCAAAGCCGACGGACTGACCCTCCAGCCCATGTTGGACATGGAAGTTTTTAGCGGGCACGTCGGGGCCACCAGTTATTCCGATTGGGTCAACCAGTGGTGCAATGCGGCTGTGGCGGATGCCAGCGCGGCGGGGGTCAACATCAAACCAGCCATTTACTTCAGCGCCTGCGCCGGTCAGTTTACCAGCGCCATATCGGGCTGGTACTCGGACATCGCCAATTACAATGGCGAGAGTTCGCAGACCGGCACGCCTTGGAATATTTGCTCTTCGGACGATCCCTGGGGTTCAAGCAAATGGGATTTTTGGCAATACACCAGCACCGGTTCTATTTCCGGCATCTCCGGGAACGTGGACCATGATGTTTACAACGGCACTTCAGCCGGTTTGGTTTCGGCGATGGTCGCCACCTCAACCGGTTATCCCAATTATGCTTTTAGTTCGGATGCCCAGGGCTGGACCTCGGGACACAGCCTGACGGCGGTCACTTGGACGGCGTGTTGCAATTGGCCGGGGATTATTTACGCCGACCAGAACGGCAGCGATGCCTATTTTTACGGGCCGTCAACGTTATTCAACGGCGCGGCCAATGCCTCGGTCAATGTGAATGTTTATATTCAAAACACCGCTGCACCTCATGACATGCAGCTTTTCTGGAAGACTCAGGCGTCGAACACCTGGACCGCCTCCAAATCGTCGGCCGTGGTCAATTACACCTGGCCAGGCACCTGGGCCCGGATGAATCTGGATGCCAATTATTCTTCGTGGTCGGGTGATATCATCAACCAGTTGCGGTTGGACGTGGACCAGAACAGCAGCGGCAACCGTTTCCTGATCGACCACATCCTGGCCCAGACCACGCCGCGTTATACTTTTCCGTCCGACGTCCAAGGGTGGACGGCGGGCCACAGCCTGTCGGCCGTCAGTTGGAACGGCTCAAGCTGGCCGGGGGTCATGTATGCTGATCAAACCGGAACGGATTGTTACTTTTATGGGCCGACGCCAATGAATTTCTGGGGGGCGAACAACGACCGGGTGCATGTGCGGGTTTATCCGCAAAGCGGCACCTCCGCCGGGATCCACGACGCGCAATTATATTGGATTACCTCGTCAGACGGCACTTGGAATCAGACCAAATCATTCGGCCCAATTAATTTTTACGGCAACGACAAATATTGTGACCTTTACTTCAACGTCGGTCAGAACACCTTGTGGAACGGCAATAATAACGGGGGCGGCAATGGCGGCTCGGTCAAGCAATTGCGGCTCGATTTCGACAACACCAACCACGCCACACGCTGGATTGTTGACTATGTGCAGATCGAGCACGTCAACTACGATCTCCCCACCATCACCACCCAGCCGAGCAACAAGAGCGTGCCGGCGGGCAGCAATGCCGTCTTTAGCGTCGTGGGCACCGGCGGGAACAGCGCCCTGACCTATCAATGGTATAAAATCGGATCGGCCCAGACCAACGGCCCCACGGTGATCTCCGGCGCCACCAGCGCGAGCTACACTGTGACCAACGCGCAGCCGGCCAACGCCACCAATCTGATGGTGACCATCGCCAACGGGGCCAGCTCGCTCAACAGCGCGGTTGTGCAATTGACAGTGACGACCAACAACAACATCCCGCCAACCATCACCGCGCAACCGACCGACCAATCGATCACGCAAGGCGCGAATGCCGCCTTTAGCGTCACAGTCACCGGCAGCACGCCCCTTGCTTATCAATGGAATTTCAACGGAACGAACATTTCCGGCGCAACCGCCAGCAGTTACACCGTGGTCAGCGCCCAAGTTTCGAACGAAGGAGCCTACGCCGTGACCGTTACCAATGCCTACGGTTCCGCCACCAGTTCCAGCGCGAATTTGAACGTGAACGTCCCGCCGTCCATCACCACCCAGCCTTCCAGTCAAACAGTCAATCAAGGTGACTCCCCCACCTTTAGCGTCGTGGCCACGGGCGATGCGCCGCTTACTTATCAATGGTCGCTCAACGGCACGAACATCACGGATGCGACCGATACCAGTTACCTGGTGACCAGCGCGGGTGCCGATGATGTCGGCAGCTATACCGTGGTCGTCGCCAATGTCGCCGGCTCGGTCACCAGCGCCACCGCGACTCTGACCGTCAACTTTTCCCCGAGCATCACCACCGACCTTTCCAATCAAACGGTTACGCAAGGCCAGAACGCCACCTTTAGCGTCGTGGCCACCGGCGCCACGCCGCTGAGTTATATTTGGACGTTCAATGGCGCGACCATTTCCAGCGCGACCGCCAGCAGTTACACAGTGGTCGGCGCGCAACCGACCGATGCCGGCGTCTATGCCGTGACGGTGAGCAACTTCGTCGGCATCGCGATCAGCGCCAATGCAAACTTGACAGTGAATGTCCCGCCCTCTGTCACCACCCAGCCCGCCAACTCCACCGTGACGCAAGGCCAGGGCGCGTCCTTCAGCGTCGTGGCTGCGGGCACCGCGCCGTTGAGTTATCAATGGACGCTTAACGGGGCCAATATCTCCGGGGCCACGGACACCATTTACAACATCGCCAGCGCGCAACCAGCCGATGCCGGCAATTATACGGTCATCATCACCAACGTCGCCGGAACCGTCACCAGCGCGACCGCGACCCTCACGGTCAATATCCCGCCGTCCATCACCACCCAGCCAGCCAACCAAACAGTGACCCAGGGCCAAAGCGCGACCTTTAGCGTCGCGGCGACCGGCACCGCGCCGTTGGGTTATCAATGGACCTTCAATGGCGGCAACATCTCCGGCGCGACGGCCAGCAGTTACACCGATGTCAGCGCGCAACCGGCCGATGCCGGTAACTATGCCGTGGTTGTCAGTAATGTCGCCGGCAGCGCAACCAGCGCCAATGCGACTTTGACCGTCAATGTCCCGCCGTCCATCACCACGCCGCCATCCAGTTCAACCGTGCTGCAAGGGCAACCCGCTTCGTTCAGCGTGGTGGCCGCAGGCACCGCGCCCTTGAGCTATCAATGGACGCTCAATTCTGCCAACATCGCCGGGGCCACGACCAGTGCCTACAACATTGCCAGCGCTCAATCGACCGATGCCGGCACCTACGCCGTTATTGTGACCAACGTTGCTGGAACCGTCACCAGCGCCACCGCCACCTTGACCGTCAATATCCCGCCATCCATCACCACCCAACCGGCCAATCAAAACGTCAACCAAGGGTTGAATGCCACCTTTAGCGTGGTCGCAGCCGGGACTGCTCCGCTCACTTATCAATGGCGTTTGAACACCCTCACCATCAGCGGCGCGACTGCCGCGAGCTATACCCGGACCAATTGCCAGACCACCGACGTCGGCAGTTATTCCTGTCAAGTGACCAACGCCTACGGCTCGGTTATCAGCGCGGATGGCGTCCTAACCGTGAATACCCCGCCGACCATCAACACCCCGCCCGCCAGCACCCTGTCCAGCGTGAGCAACAGCGTGACCTTTAGCGTCAGTGTCAGCGGCTCCACCCCGCTCGCCTATCAATGGAAGAAAAATGGCACCGCCATATCCGGGGCCACCTTGTCCAGTCTGGCTTTGTCCGCGCTGAAATGGACCAACTCCGGCAGTTACACCGTGGTCATCACCAACTTCGTCGGCAGCGTGACCAGTGCGACGGCCACCCTGACCGTGCAACAAGCGCCCTTTACCATGGTGGATGGATTTGAAAGCTACGCCCTCGGCGGCTTGGATAGGAATCTGGTCGGCGGCCCCAACACCGGCGCTTCCAATCCCTGGTGGGGCATCCCGACCCTCCCGGAATTCACCGTCATCACCAACCGCGCCGGCGTCACCACGCACGGCGGAACCAAGATGATCGCCGCAACGACCAACGTCAATTTCTGCCAGGAATACCTGAACGTGCCGTGGCGCATGAACGCCGGGTCAAATTATTACGGGAACATCATGGCGGATTGGTGGTTCTATGACACCAAGGGCGCTGGCACGGGCGCGACCAACTACGGCGATTATATCGCCCTTGCTGGCTATCTCCCCGTTTCCCTGACCAACGATGTTGTCTCCACCACCTTCACCAACTTCAGCCAGCGCATTTCCCTGGGCGCTTATGTCGGCACCGGCCAAAACACGGGCTTGTATCAGGCCCGCGTTGTCGGAGCGACCGGAGGCTTCAATGCCAACGGCTGGTTCAACACCGGCACGGCCCGCACCATCGGCTGGCATCATGCCCGCATTGTTCTGGGCGTTCCGGCGGCCAATCTGGCGGCGGTGACCATGTTTATTGACAACATGACCAATTCGACCTTCAGTTACGCCACCAGCGGCACGAACTACGGCGTCAACTTGATCGAGATCAACTCCTCCTTTAACGGTGCCAACACCGGCGGGTATTTCGACGACTTCACCTTCCAGGCGGCCAACGATCCGTGGATTGTGCAACAGCCCGTCAGCACCACCGTAGCCACCGGCGGCAGCACCTCGTTCAAGACCGTGGCCGTCGGCTCCGCCTATCAATGGCAGCTCAACGGCGTCAACGTCTCTGGCGCGACCACCACCAGTTGCGCCATCACCAACGCGCAAACTGCGAACGCCGGGACTTACAACTGCGTGATCACCGGAGCCAACGGCACGACCAACACCACCTCGGTCACGCTGACCGTGCAATAAAGGCGGTTTCGACCTATTAATTTGACTGGTATGGCTTAAGCTGATTTTGCCAGGCGTCCAATTGATTGGTCTGGCCGGACTGCGCGGCGGCTTGCACCGCGTTTTGCGCGGCGGCCAAAGCTTTGGCGTAATTTGGTTTGAGCCGCAAAGCCGCCAGAAAATCGGCCATCGCCGGAGCATAATTATCCATCGAGAACAAAATATTGCCGCGATTGAAATAAGCTTCGGCATAATCCGGCCGGACGCGGATGGCGGTTGTGTATTCTTCCAGCGCTTCCGACACCTGCCCGGATGCGGCCAGTGCCGCCGCCAGATTATTGTGGGCCAAAGCATTGTTCAGATCGGCCTTGAGCACCGCGCGATAGCCGGCGATGGCTTCGGGCAGTTGTCCCAGCCGTTGCCGGGCGTTGGCCAGATTGTTTTGGGCTTCGAGCAACGCCGGGTTCAATTGCAGCGCCGCCTGATATTGTTCGACCGCTGAATCCAATCGGCCCAGCCGGGCGAGAGCTTGGCCATAGAGGAAATGTCCTTCCGCCAGTCCCGGATAAAATTTCACCACCCCGGCGAAAACCGTGACCGCCTTTTCCGCCTGGCCGCTATCAAGTAAAAGTTGCCCCAGCTTCAGGCTGGCGTCGCCGAAATCCGGTTGAATCTTCACCGCCAGCCCCAACTCGGCCACGGCCTCGGTGATCTGGCCGCGTTCCGCCAGGGCCTGGCCCGCATAATAATGCGCCAGGGCATTATTTTCCGTCACCGCTGCGGCGTGCGCGAACAATTTTTCGTTGGAAATCCAATAACCGGCCTGTTGCCGCGTGAGCAACAGCAGGATGGCGGCGATGATTCCACCCAAACTCGCCAAAACCTTTCGAGCCAATCCGGTCTTGGCCCAATCCGCTGCGAACCAAACAACCAAAAGCAAAATTCCGATCTGCGGCCAATACGTGAACCGATCCGTTGATCCATGCCGGCCAGTCTGCAAGAATCCAATGACCGGCGTAACACTGACCAGGTACCAGAACCAGCCGGTCAGAAAAAACGGCTGGCGACGCGCGCGGACAACCGCCAAAACCGAAATCGCCGCCAGCCCCAGAACGCCAGCCAGCACGATCCAAGTCGGCCAAGGCGAGGGAAAAGGATAAAACACCGCGAGCTTGACGGGCCAAACCGTTCGTTGCAGATAAAGCCAATACGTCACCAGGGCATTTCCGCTGCGCGGACCGAGCGGAATTTCGCTCAAGTTTTTCATCGCCCCGGCCTGAGCCTGGGTCCAGACCGCCACGACCCCATCCAAAACAGCCAACGCCAGGAAGGGCAGCTTCTCGAGGATCAGGCGCGGAAGTGAAAGTGAGGAGTGAGAGTGGAGAGTGGAGAGTGCTGGCGAAGGACGGCGAGTCTTTTCACTCTCACTCTCCACTCTCACTCTTCCCAACGGCCAAAAGTCCAGCAACAACAACAGCACTGGCAAAGTCGCCAACATCGGCTTGCTCATCAGACTCAGCGCATAAAAAAACAACGACCATAAATACCAGCCCTTCCTTTTTTCTGTTTGCCCGGCGTGCCGGCTGTAAGCAGCGAGAGTCAACAACCCGAAAAAGACACTTAACACATCTTTTCTCTCGGAGACCCAGGCCACGGACTCGACCCGCAAGGGATGCAACCCGAAGAAAGCCGCCAGCAAAAAGCTTTTCCAGGGCGAACCCGTCCATCGGTTAAACAGGAGAAACAGCAAGACGGTATTGGCTATGTGGAGCAGGAGATTGGTCAAATGATGGCCGGTCGGATTCAGGCCATAAAGCTCGACGTCCAGCATGTGGGAGAGCCAGGTGAGCGGATGCCAGGTTCCCAGGTGACTGTCTTGAAAAGCCCAAACGATATTGCTCCAGCGCAAGCCGCTCGTGACGAAGGGATTGTTTTTGACGTAAAAATCGTCGTCCAAACTGATAAATCCAGCCTGCAACACCGGCCAAAAGGCGGCCAGAATCAGTCCGGCCAAGACGGCGCACATCAAACCAACGGAGAAATGGCTGTCGCGCCGACGCATGTTGACGGCAGCTTGCGAAGCGGGGAAGAATGTGTCAAGGGGCAATTGCCTTTGAACCATTTAACCGAACCTTGGTCTATTATAGTGAACGACGACAAAATCATCGCTGTTAATAACAACACATTCAACATGAAGCATATATAGATTTGTTTCGTGATCAAAAACGTTGAAAGCCGGGCAAAAATGCGGGTGCCCATTTCAATAAAATATAGCGCCTTAAGCTGCAGCCGCCCACTTGGGAATCAACCCCCAAAAATGGCACAACCACGCGCCTGTGAATAA
>CAIYOY010000114.1 GCA_903927905.1 uncultured Verrucomicrobiales bacterium
GCAACGGTTTGTTCGAAGGGATAAAGATTCACCACGACGAGATCAATCGGTTTGATGCCGTGTTTTTTCGCGGCCGCTTCGTGGGTTTCATTGCCGCGCAGATAAAGCAGCCCGCCGTGAATTTTCGGGTGCAGCGTTTTAACCCGGCCATCCATCATCTCGGGAAATTCCGTGTAGGCACTGAGGTCGCTGACGATCAAGCCCTGATCGCGCAAGGCTTTGGCCGTCCCGCCGGTCGAAATGATCTCCACGCCCGCCGCCGCCAACACTTGGGCGAACGGGATCAAGCCGGTATTGTCAAATACAGATAATAATGCGCGCTTAATTTTGGCCATAGTTTCGATTTACGATATACAATTCGGACCGCGCCGTTGGGTGACAATTAGGTTACAAATCTTTTCTGAGCCTCGCCACGTACGCGCCGTCCACTCCCTCTACAAAGGGCAACAATTGCCGCTCTTTGTCGAGTTTGAAATGTGCGTTTTGCGCGAGAAATTGTTGCACGAGCTTTTCGTTTTCTTCCGTTTCGAGACTACACGTGCTGTAAACCAGCGTGCCACCGGCCTTCAACTGCGCCGCCGCCTGACCTAAAAGTTCCAGTTGCACGCGACTCAACCGTGTGATTTCTTCCGCTCGAATCAGCCAGCGCAAATCCACCCGACGCCGCAGCACTCCCGTATTGGAACACGGCGCGTCCACCAGGATGCGGTCGAATTCATCGGATTGGGGACGAGCCATCCCCACACCTGTCTCGACGCAAGCCACCCCCAGCCGCCGGCAATTCTCCTCCACTAATTTCAATCGGTCCGGCTGATTGTCCTGTGCAATGATGCACCCGTGATTCTCCATCAATTGCGCCATATAAGTCGTCTTGCCGCCGGGCGCCGCGCACAGATCAAGCACGCGTTCTCCCGGTTTTGGCTCCAAAAGCTGCACGGCCAACAACGTGCTGGGATCTTGCACATAAAAAAACCCGTCTTGAAAACTGCGCAATGACGCCAAAGGAGGATGCGATTTCAATTCAAACGCCAACAATTCCCCGGTCCAATCCCATTGTCGCGTCACATAATCCACCCCTTCCTCGCGCCACAAGGCTATCAACGCCGCCGAATCCGTTTTCAACCGATTCACCCGCGCAAAAGTCGGTGGCGGCTGGTTGTTCCATTCCAGCAATTGAGCCGTTTTCTCGCCACCCCAACGCGCCAGAAAACGTTCCACCAACCATTCCGGGTGCGAATAACCCGTCGGCAGATCACTCTTTTTCAAATCTTCCAGCAACTTCCGCGTCTCGGCCTCTTCCCGAATATACCCACGCAAAACCGCGTTCAGAAACCCCGCTTTCGGCCCCAAACCGAGTCGTTTGCCCAATTCCACCGTCTCGTGCACCGCCGCATGATGCGGAATGCGTTCCAGCCAAAAAATCTGGTAAAGACCGAGTTGCAGCAGGATGCGGAGCATGGAATTCTGCGTTCGACCCGCCGTTTTTCGGGCGATAAGATGATCCAAAGTCTTCTCCCAACGCACGATTCCGTAGGTTAATTCCTGGCAAAGACCCCGATCCGGGCCGGAAATCGAGGCGGTGGACAGGGCTTCTTCCAGCAGGCGTTCCACGTATTCGCGGCTGCGCTGGCGGCGCTGGAGTATTCTTACGGCAATTTCTCTTGGACTTTCGACCATCACCACCTAATAATGGCTGGAGTCTGATTGGATGCGAGAATATATAATCAATGAAAGAGGAATTTGAAAAACTGGTTGCCACTGGCAAATTGAACAAACCGCATGTGGATGCACTGCTGCAATTGATGGATAGCGGCTATTGTTTCCACAAGAGTTGGGGCTTTGGGAAGATCACCACCGTGGACACTGTCTTCGGGCGGTTCACCATTGATTTTCAGCAAAAGAACGGCCACAACATGGATTTGGCGTTCGCCGCCGATTCCCTTAAAGCCATTCCCAAGGATCATATCTTTGCCCGCAAAGTCGCCGACATCGATGCCTTGCGCCAAATGGCCGCGCTCAATCATCTCGATTTGATCAAGCTCGTCCTGCAAAGTTTCGACAACCGCGCCACTGCGGATCAGATCCAGGCCGTGCTCGTGCCTGACGTCATCAAGGACGATTGGAAAAAATGGTGGGAAGCCGCCAAGCGTGAATTGAAAAAAGACGGCCACTTCCAGGTTCCCGCCAAGAAATCCGATCCCATCATTTACCAGGCCAAAGAAGTTCCCATGCAAGGCCGCTTGCTCGGTGAATTCCGCTCGGCCAAAGGTTTGAAGGCCCGTCTGCTCATCGCCTATGAAATTCTCAAGAATGTTTCCGATTTGAGCGACAAAAATGCCGCCGCGAAAGAAATCATTCCCGCGCTCAACACCGAGATCGCCAGCTACCAGCGCACCCAGCCAGCCGTCGCGTTGGAAGCGATTTTTGTCCGTGACGATTTGCGCGAAGCCACCGGCTTCCCGCTCGGTCAGGGCGAACTTTCCAGCAACGCCTTTTGGTTTTTGGACACCACCCGTTTCGGTGCCACCCTAGAAGAAGTTCCTGCGGCCAAACATCGCCGCGCGCTCCAATCCTTCAAGGAAGCCAATCCGAATCGCTGGTTCGATGCCCTGCTCAACGCTCTTAACAACGTTTCCACCAAGCTGGCCGGCGAAATCGCCCACGCCCTCATCTCCGGCGGCAAACCCGATGCCCTCAAGGAAATGTTGGCCAAACTCATCAGCCAGCATCAGGCCAGCACCGATCTCCTTCTCTGGCTCGCCAAGGAACGTTCCGACAGCTACGCTGATATTCTCGGACCCGAAGTCTTCCGCGCCATGCTCACCGCCATGGA
>CAIYOY010000115.1 GCA_903927905.1 uncultured Verrucomicrobiales bacterium
CGATTTCATCGAGAAAAATGGTGCCGCCATGAGCCGTTTCAAATCGGCCGATGCGCTGGGCTGATGCTCCGGTGAACGAACCTTTTTCGTGACCAAAGAGTTCGCTCTCCAGCAGATTTTCCGGAATGGCCGCACAATTAACTTTCACCAAAGGACCCACGACTCGCGTGCTCCAGCTATGGATGACGTCCGCCAAAACTTCCTTCCCCACTCCGCTCTCTCCGGTGATCAAGACGCGGCTTTCCGAAGGCGCAATCAAGGCAACATCGCGAAAAACCGCCTGCATCAATGGGCTGGCGGCAATAACATTTTCGGGAAGCTGTTTATTCTGGCTGAATTTTAGCGGGGCAGATTCGGCCAGTCCGGTGGCGTGCCGGACGCAGGAGAGCAGCTCATCCAGATCAATCGGTTTGGCCAGGTAGTTGACTGCGCCATCGCGGATGGCATCCACCGCATCGCGCACATCGGCAAAGCCGGTCACGAGCAACACGGGCAACGCGCGGTGTTCCTTGCGGGCGAGCCGAAGCATTTCCAGACCTGACAGTCCCGGCATGCGCACGTCCGAAATCATCATGGCGAACGGTGCCGTGCGAAGAACTTCCAGCGCGCGCTGGCCGGAATCAGCGGTGACGGTCTTGAACCCCTGCCCCGTCAAAAAAGAATTCAGCAGGCTGCGCTGGCCAGCGTCATCATCCACGATCAGGATGGCCGGAGATTGGGATTTGGAATTTTCCACAGACACAAATTAATGACTGGCGGCGAGTTTGATGTGCGTGATGCGGAACAATGCACCCGCCGGTTCGTTGGCCAGACATTCTATTTCCCAGCCGTGCGCCAAAACGATTTGCTGAACCACAGCCAGACCGAGGCCGGTGCCCTTTTGATTGGTGGTGAAGTACGGTTTAAATACTTCCGCGCGGTGTTCCGGCGCGACGCCTGGCCCATTGTCTGAGATTTCAATGAACGCGTGATCGTGGTTGCGACGGCTGGCACGCAAGCGGATCTCTCCGGCTGGCACCGCCGCTTGGATGGCATTGAGCACCAGGTTAAAGATCGCCTGGCGCAGCAATTGTTCGTCGGCCTCGATCACCGCGTCTTCCGCGATGATCTGCAGATTGATCTTTTTTTCTTCGATGTCATAATTCAGCGCCCGGGCAACCTCGGTGAAGACCGCTTTCACATCCACGGCAGCGCGGCGGACTTCGCGCGGACGCGAATAGTTGATGAATTCATTCAACTGCACCGTCACCCGGTCGGTTTCGCCGAGAATTTCTTTCGCCTTGCGTTGGACTTCCGCCGGGGCGTCGGGCTGCTTGGAAATCATCTGCGCCAGACCACGGACAATATTCAACGGGTTGCGAGTTTCATGGGCCAATCCGGCGGCGGCCAGATTCATGTCTTTCAAATGCGTATTTTGCTCGCTGGCGCGTATCAAGCGAATTTGCAGATCGGAAGATTTCCCGAGGTTGCGCCACGCCAAACCGTAACCCGCCACCGCCATCGTCGCCAGCAGCACGATGATGGTTCGCATCCAGATGTCTTCGTCTTCTGCGGTGTGCAGTGTTTTAGCCGACATTCCGATCAAGAATTTATGCACGCCCTTTTTCTGGATGAGCGATTCGTATTCGTCCACCTTCATCCACGAAGGTCGGGTGAAAGAGCGAAATTCATTCGTGCCCGAACGCCAGCGGCCGCGTCGGCGTGAAGCATTGGTGCTGCTGCCCTCTGAAACCGGTTCATTCGTCCCTATCCGGGGCGTGGACGGAGGCCGGTTCGTTTGCATGGAGCGCAACTCTTCGATCGGCATGACAATGGGGACATTCGTCAGCGTCAACTCTTGAGTCATATTCGTGCCCAGATCCACCAGATTGACCAGCGTGACCGTCGGCCCTTCCCAGCGGACATCACTTTGCAACGTTCCTTTCGGTTGCAGATCCAAAGCCGGCCCAGCCGAAGCCACCACCTCTTCCATCGCGTTCAGCAGCACGACAGAATTCAGTTCGCCCGGACTGACCAGATCATTCAGCGCCGCTTCCAGCCGTTCCTTTGAGATCACCCCATAAAACCCACGCGACCGCATGAGCAAACCGAGCGTATTGGAAATGTATTTGGCCCGATCAATCAGCACCGCCCGCGCCGCGTCGCGAACGCGGATATGCTCCGCCATCTGCCAGCCGATGACCATGGCCCAGATGGCAACAAGCACCCCATAAACCGCCCAGCTACGACGAGTGATCATGAATAAGAAACGGCCCGCGATAACTTAAATGCGTTCATGCGAAAGACGATACTAGCCCATCATTGGCCGTTTGGGGAGTAAGAAGTCAATCATTTTTCAAGCCCCCGGCCCGCTTTCTGCGGATTTGAGATTGAGAAACCTGAAACCCTCTGCTTATCGTAACCGCCATGAACCGTTCTCTGCCCATCAAGCTTTTGCTCAGCTTGCTGGCTGCTTTGACGGCGGGGGCGGCGGACAATCTTTCCCAATTCAATTCTCAAATCTCGCAACCGGAGGAAGGTCTCCCTCTGAACCTTTCCCAATACAACTCTCGCCTCTGGCAATCGGACGAAGGCCTTCCCCTGGACAATGCCCAGGCCATCGCCCAAGCCGCAGCCGGGTATCTCTGGATCGGCACCTCCGAGGGTTTGGCCCGTTTTGACGGCGCGAGATTCACGGTGTTCGACCAAAAAAATGTTCCGGCCATGAAAAACGCCAACATCAAAGGCTTGTGCCAGGGCCGCGATGGCAGCCTCTGGATCGCCACGGATGTCGGCGGGCTTAACCGGTTAAATAACGGAAGGTTTTCCCATTACGGCGCCGCCGAAGGGTTGGCCGGCGACGAATGTTCCGGCCCGATCTTTGCCGATAAGGCCGGTTCCATCTGGGTCGCCACTCCGCAACAAGGGCTGTGCCGTTTTAAAGACGGAAAATTTACCACTCTGACCACCACCAACGGCATGTCCAGCTCCGTCGTTCGCAGCATCAGCCAGGATCAACAGGGCCGACTTTGGTTCGCCACTGCGGCCGGAGTGGATTGCTGGAAAGACGGCGCTTTTATCAGCCATTTCACCACCACCAACGGACTTTCCTCGGGCGATACCCGGGCTGTCCTGTGTGACCGCCATGGAACCGTTTGGATCGCTGATGCCGATGAATTATTTCGCGTGACCGATGGAAAGCCCGAGCTGTATATCGCCAAGGAAACCCGTTCCTTTAATCTTATCATCAAACTGTATGAGGACCGGGTGGGCAATCTTTGGGTGGGGACGTACGATGGCCTCAACCGGGTCGGCAATCGAAAACTCATCCCGGAATTGAACAACAGCCGTCTGCATTACGGGAAGATCAACGACATCTACGAAGACCACGAAAACAATCTCTGGCTCTGCACTCGGGACGGATTAGTCCGGCTCAAAGCCAACCGCCTCCAGTGCTACTCCCAGGAACTGGGCCTGGCCAACAATAACATTATGTCCGTGTTGCAAGACCGCAATGGCACCATGTGTGTCGGCACCTGGGGCGGCGGCCTCAACCTGATGAACGGGGACGCCATCACCGTCTATTCCAACCAGAATTTTACTTCCAAACTCGTGCTCGGTCTTTGTCAGGACCGGTCGGGACATCTTTGGGTGGGCACCGATTATCGGGGCGGTTTGTTTGAGACCAGCAGCAACGAAGTCCGCCATTACAACAGTGATGATAACACCCCCTTCCCTTCCATCCGCGTGATCTGCGAAGACCACACCAAACATCTTTGGGTCGGGTCCAGTCTGGGCTTGTACTTGCGACAAGGCGACAAGCTCTACCACTACGATGCCGATCCCAAACTGGTAAAAATAGACATCCGCGACCTGCATGAAGACGACGATGATAACATCTGGGTGGCCACCATGGCGGGCGCGGCCCGCCTGGGCGATCATGAAATCACCTGGTTCACCACGACCAACGGCCTATCATCCGACGCTGTCACATGCATCTTTGAAGACGATCAACACGACATCTGGCTGGGCACGGCGGGCGGCGGATTGAACCGGTTTCATCACGGCGCTTTCAAGAACTACACCGCCCGCCAGGGACTTTTCAGCGACAATGTCTATGAGATCGTGGAAGACGATGCCCGCTGGCTTTGGATGGCGTGTGACCGGGGCATTTTTCGCGTCAGCCGGAATAACCTGGATCAAATTGATGAAGGCAAAGAAGTTACCGTGCACAGCGTCTCGTATGGCAAAACCGATGGCATGCTCAACACCATTTGCACCAGCGTCTCCAAACCGTCCGCCTGCAAAAGCCGCGACGGACGCCTCTGGTTTGCCACGGTCAAAGGTCTGTGCGTCATCAATCCCAGGAAAGAGGATGTCCTCACCGAAAGCGCCCCCCCCCCGGTCGTGATCGAAGAATTGCTGGCCGACCGGCAAACGATCAGCGGGCTGGAAAATAATCCCACCGCCCTTTCGTTGCCCCCCGGTCGTGGAGAATTGGAATTCCATTACGCCGCCCTGAGCTTTTTTGAACCGGAGAACAATCGTTATAAATACAAACTTCAAGGCGTGGATTCTGACTGGGTGGACGCCGGCAGCCGGCAATCGGCCCATTACAACAACATTCGTCCCGGCCATTACACCTTCCACGTGATCGCCTGCAACGGGGACGGCATCTGGAATGAAACCGGCGCGGTGCTCGGCTTGAACATGGTCCCGCATTTCTGGCAGGAACGATGGTTCCCGCCCGCCATGTTCATCCTCGCCATCGGAATGCTCATTCTCGGCTGGCGCATTCGCCTGGCCCGGCGTGAAGAAATTGAGCGGCTCCGCCTCCATATCGCCGCCGATCTGCATGACGAAATCGGCAGCAACCTGGCCAGCATCGCCTTGCTCAGCCAGCTCAGCCAGCAAGACCCCGCGGAGACCGATCACACCGAGCTGACCGAGATCAACCGCATCGCCCTGAGCACCGCCAACAGCATCCGAGAAATCGTTTGGTTCATCAGTCCCGACCATGACACCTTGCCGGAAATGATTGTCCGCATGAAAGAAGTTGCCGGCCAAATGTTGATCGGCATTCAGTATACCTTCGATGTCCCGGCCAGTTCGCACGGGGAAAAACTTTCCCTTGAATTGCGGCGCAATTTTTTCCTCATCTTCAAGGAAATCCTTCATAACGTCGCCAAACATTCCCGGGCCAGCGCCGTGCAAATCTCTTTGACCGAAACCCGTCACAACTTAATCTTGCGCGTGGCCGATAATGGCCGGGGCTTCAACCCCTCCGCCGCTGGGCGCGGCAACGGTCTGAAAAATCTCCGCCTCCGCTCCAAAAAAATGGGCGGCACACTCAATATCGCCAGTTTCCCAGACCGGGGGACCGTCATCACGCTTTCGGTCAACATCCCTTGAATGCGTGATATACAAATTAATCTGATTTATGCTATCTTCCCCTCGGATGACAACCCTTGCCCCAAAGCAACAGACTCGTATCTGGTTGATCGAGGACAACGATGGCTTTCGCAACGCCCTGGTCCGCGTCATCAATCAGCGCCCCGGCATGAATTGCTGCGGCCATTTTTCCTCCTGTGAAGATGCCCTCGCCGAATTGACCGAAGAAACCCCGCCGGACGTCATCATGCTGGACGTCGGCCTGCCGGGCATGAGCGGCATTGACGGCATCAAACGTCTGCGCGAACTGGCCCCCGCCATGCGCATCATCATGCTCACCATGTTTGACGACCACGATAAAGTTTTCAAATCCCTTTGCGCCGGTGCCTCCGGGTACCTGCTCAAAACCACTCCGCGCGACAAAATCACCGAAGCCATCGCCGAGGTCATTGATGGCGGCGCGCCCATGAACGCCCAAATCGCCCGGCTCGTTCTGGAAAAATTCACCAAAATGTCCGCTCCGGCCGAAGAAGAGGACTATGGTTTGACTGTCCGCGAAAAAGAAGTGCTTGAATGGATGGTCCAGGGCTTGAGCAAAAAAGAAATCGCCGACCGGCTCTCCCTGAGCTATCACACCATTGACACCCACTTGCGGAACATCTACCAAAAACTCCAGGTCAACACCCGCTCCGGAGCCGTGGTCAAAGCCGTTCGCGAACGCCTCTTCTGACCTGTTTCTTTCTCCTTGCCTATCGCCACCATTTCAATTTTTTTTCAGTGATGAACGGAAACAGTCATTCCAAACACCGAGGCCCGCTGTTCGCGGTCATCGTTTTGATCGCGGCCTTGATGGGTCTTTATTTTGCTTTTAGAAAAACAACCAATTCCCCTGCCCCCAAGGCCGGATCAAATATTGAGGCCCCATCGGCCGCGTCTTCCCAGCCGACTTCTTCCGCTCCAGTTCTGACTTCCAAGATTGCCACTCCGGCCAAAACTTCGGCGACGATCGCTCCATCCGGCCCGAAAACCGAAAAACAATTGGCCGATGAACTTTTGGATTGCAGCGGCTGGCACGGAGCCATCACTGCCGAACAGGCGGAAAAATTTAAGCAAAATTTGGCCGAGTTGATCAATCGCGGCGCCGCCTCCGTCCCGGCCATTCGCGCCCTGCTCGATAAAAACATGGATTCCAATTTCAACCAGGTGCCCGGTGGCGACCAATTGGGCTACGCTTCCTTGCGCGCCAGTTTATTTGACGCGCTCAAACAAATCGGCGGTCCCGAAGCCCAGGCGGTCATGGCCCAGGCGTTACAAACTTCGGCTTTGCCGGGCGAAGTTCTGCAACTGGCCCAAAATCTGGACCAACAAGCACCGGGCCAATATCGTGAACAGATTTTAAACGCCGCCCGGGAAACTTTGGCGCTTGCCGCCACCAACACCAACACCAACGGCGTGGGCGAAGTGGATCGCCAGCCGGCTCAACGTGTGCTGCAAAATTATAGCGGCGACAATACGCCCGAGGAAATTGCCAAAAATTATCCCGAAAAATTTGCCGATGCCGTTTCGCTCGCCAACCAGCCGGACGGCCAGGGCCTGCCCGACCTGATCAAAATGTCGCAAGACCCCAGCGGCGGCTCAAAAAACCTCGCCACCGAAATGATCGCACAAATGGCAGGCAACAATGAACAAGCCATGGACACCCTGGTGCAATGGGCGCAAAAGGGCCAGATTCCCAACGCCACTCTGGTCCAACTCGCGCCGATTCTGGCGGGGACCGGCGAATTTCAACCGGGGAAAACCGAACCGACTGACCTTGCCACCACCGCCGATATCATCAATCAGCGGCTGCCCTTGATCGATAAATTGCTCAGCGCAGTTGAACCGAATTCCAGCGCCGATCATGCATTGCGCGCCCAACGCGACATTCTGACCGCCAGATTGAAGTAAAGGGAGCCACTCACTCTCGATACGCCATCTTTCGCTGGTAGAGTTCCAATCGTCCTTGAATTTCCGCCGCCAGATTTTTGTCCGCCCCGGCCAGTGCCAGCGCTTGCTCAGCATAATTCACCGCTTCTTGAAAATTATCGCCTTGCGCACACGCCGCCGCCAGTGTGTCAAGCACTCCGGCGTTTTTATAACCGGTCATCTCCCCCGCCTGCCTGGCCAAACGGATCGCCTCCAACTTATCTGGCGCGTCGGCCTGAGCGTCCGTCGCCAGACTCCAGGCCAGACCGTTGATCGCCTCCAACAGGTCGGGCTTAAGGCGGACTGATTCCCGAAGATGCCGGCGGGCACCCTGGAGATCGTGCTTCGCCCCGAGCAACAAAGCCGCTTGATAATGCGCGGCCGCAGAATCCGGTTGCAGTTCCAAACTGGTTAAAAAGTCTTTCAATGCTTCCTCTTTTTGGCCAGTCATCAGGTGGGCAAAACCTAATTTCCGTTGAATATTTCCCATGAGGTATTTGTCCTCTTTTTTGCCCTGCGCCAGGGGGAGACTGATGGCATGCCCGGAAATTTTTTCCGACGGCAGCGTCAGCGCGGCTTGATATTGCTCAATGGCCTGCTGCGGTTTCCCAGTTTCCAAATAAGCGGTGCCAAGATTAAAACGATTATGCAGGTCATGCGGATGGTTTCGCTCAATCTCCAGCAACCACGGAATGGCTTCTTCCACCTTGTTCAATTGCAGCAGGGTGGAGGAAAGTCCAAGGATGGCATAACGCAGGCCCGGATGATATTTGAGGGCGAGGCGAAAATCGGCCAGCGCCTCTTCCAAATTTCCGCGATCCGCCAGGATTTGTCCGTAGTTGTTATAAGCCACCCAGCATTGCGGATTTTTTTGATGGCATCGCTCCAGATGGTTTCATTGTTATAAACCTTCGCCTGTTGCCAGGTTAAAACCATACATGCGGCCACGATGCCCACCATGGCGCACCGGCCCGGCAGGGCCCACGCCTTGCGCTGAGAAAGTTTATAGAGACCGGCTCCGACCAAGGTCGTCACAAACGGCAGGGAAAAATATTGCCAATGATCCGCCACCCAGGAGAATTGTTGGAAATTAACTTCCAGAAATCCCAAAACCGGAAAAAGAGCCAGTAGAAACCCGCCCAAGGCGAAGAAGAGCGGACGTCCCCACGTCCCTCGATACCACCATAATACTATCAGCAGCCCGACCAGGAGAACGCCCGGCAGATAAGCGATGACCGAATGCGGATCAACCGGCCACCCGGCATAAACCGGGGACAGGTTCAGGGGCCAAAACGCTTTTCCGAGATAAAACCAGGCAGCATAACCGGTCAGGGGTAAACGCGCGAAAAAACTCCGATGCTGGAAATCAGCTTCCAACGCGCGATGATATTGGAACCAAATAGTGATCAATCCCATGACAAACGCCACGCCAAAGAAAGGGATGACCCGCCGGATGTCCGCCCGCTGGATGCCTCCGCGCCACCAGGCCAGGCCCAGTAAAATAAACGGCAGCATCACTCCCGCCGTCTTGCTGAGCAGCGAAAGGACAAAGGCCGCCAGGGAGAGCGCGTAATGATCACCGGCGGCCCGGCCCGGTTTGCCGCTTTCACTTTCACTTTTCAACCACCACCACACGCTCAGCAAAAAAAACAGCAGCGCCAAAGTGTTTTTCCGTTCCGCAATCCAGGAGACCGAAGCAACATTGACCGGGTGAACCGCAAAGAGCGCCGCCCCCAGCCAGGCCGCGGGAATCTTGAGCCGCAATAATACCCGCCACAACAACACCGCGTTGGCGGCGTGCAGCAGGATATTGGTCAGATGATAACCAGTCGCGTTCATCCCCCAGAGCCGCCACTCCACCCAAAAAGTGGAATAGGTCAGCGGAAAATAATCAATCGGCGCGGTGCTGAACCACAGGTAGCGCAGCCCGTCGGGCAGCTTGATCAGGACATTATCAGTCAACAATAAATCGTCATCCCAAATGAAGCCGTTTTTCAAGGCGGGCCAAAAAGCAAGCAGGACCATCGCGATCATTCCCATCGCCGCAAACCACATGGGCCTGCTTCGGTCGGAACCGCCAGGCTCAAGCATTGGTTGCAAACTATCGTTTTGATCGGTCACAAAGTGCCGCCATTGTTACGAAGACAAGAAGTCTCGTCGAGTCTGACTTTAGTTCACGCGATTGCGTGATACAAAAAAAATTCAGATGTGTCATATTCACGTTCGTCAGCCAGAACTTTCCGCCTATTGTTGTAACGGCTTGTTCGATTGATCTTTGGCGCCGGATTCCCCATCCAGCGCGAAAGAAAAAAGCGTTAACCAACAAAAACAGAAAACAAACAAAGAAAGACCATAATGAAGAAAGCACTAACACTGGCCGCTGTCCTCGCAGCTGCCTGTCTCACCACCTCGGTCAAAGCGAACAGCATCCTCGGCATTGATGTCTCCACCTACCAGGGCACAATCACCTGGTCGAGTGTCCACAGCGATGGCGTGAACTTCGCCGCCGCCCGCGCCACCATGGGCACGGCCTCGACCGACGGCCAATACCGCAACAACATGAACAATGGTAAAGCGGCTGGCGTCCAGATGACGGCCTACCATTTTTCCTACCCTGATGAATCCTGCCCCAGCGTGCAAGTCAATCATCATTGGGCCAGCGTTGGCGGCGACATGAAAGCCGATGGCAAGACCCTCTATCCGATGGTGGACTTTGAAGAATTCACCGGCCATCCCTGCGAATCCAGCTACACTGCCTGGTTCAATGACTGGTCCACCGACATCAAAGCCAAAACCTCCCTGTTCATGCACCCCGTCATCTACGGTTCTGCTGGCAGCGGCATGTGCGATCTGACCACCGCCTGCACCCTCTCTGATTGGGTGGCCAATTACAACGGTGAAAACCTCTACACTGGCAATC